>NZ_FNOL01000018.1:0-148038 GCF_900106655.1 Variovorax sp. YR634 | reverse complement strand
AAAACGCCCGATGAGGTCCATCGGGCGTCTCTGGCCGGCTTGAACAGGCCGGCTCTGTGTCCCTCATAGGTGTCAACCTATGGCAGGACGGGTCACGGGGCACGCAGCCCCGGGAGTCAGTGACCGAGCCAGTCCTTCAACTCGTCGGCATGCTCTTCCTCGTCCGAGAGGATGTCTTCGAGCATGCGGCGCGTGGTCGGGTCCTTGTCGCCGATCAGCGCGATCATCTGGCGGTACGACTCCACTGCGATGCGCTCCGCGATCAGGTTGGCGCGCACCATCGATTGCAGGTCGGTCGACTCGTCGTATGCCGCATGGCTGCGCTCCAGCAGGTGCGAGGGCGCGAAGTCGGGCTCGCCGCCGAGCTGCACGATGCGCTCGGCAATGCGGTCGGCATGGCCCGACTCTTCGTTGGCATGCACCAGGAACTCGTCGGCGATGGCGGGCGATTCGACGCCGTTGGCGGTGAAGTAGTGGCGCTTGTAGCGCAGCACGCAGACCAGCTCGGTGGCCAGCGCATCGTTCAGCAACTGGACGACGTCGTCGCGCCAGGGGCCGTAGCTGGGGGTGACGGCGCCGTCGTCGAGGCTCTTGCGCGCGGCATCGAGGCCGCCCTGGTCGAGCACCAGGTGCTTGTGTCCGTTGGTCTTGGAGGAAACATCGGCTTTCATGGAGGGTCCTTTCGTGGGGGGCTTGGGGTCTTCTGCATCAACGTGTTGACCAGGTCAGCCACGTCGGATGTCTTCAGTACCGCCGCCAGCACGGCCGTGGCCGACAGCAGTCGCCATGGCCTGACGAGCACCAGCACCGCGCCGGTGGCAGCGGCCGCCGCCATCAGCTTGGCCGGCTCCTTGCGCGCGTAGTGCTCGAGCAGCGGACGCGCCAGCTGGCCGACCGCATGCGCGGGGTGCCGGCGCCACCAGCGTTCCACCACGCTGCGGCCCACACCGAGCCACACGTTGTTTCTCGTTCCTCCTTCTCTTCTTCCTCTTTCTCCTCGCGGGTTGCGCGGGTGCTGGTCATCCGGCGGTGCAGCCGAGGCTTCGTGCTGCGCGTATTCCAGATCGTCGTTGTCGGGTGCGTCCGCGCCGTCGTTCAGCTGCCGCACAAGCGCGCGGCGCGAGAGGGCCAGGCGCTGCTGCGGGGTGAGGAGATGACGTTCAGCGCTGGCCATGGCGGGCTCCGGTGTCGCGCAAGGCCTGCAGGTCGGCGTCGAGCTGCGAGCGCAGGTCGTCGAAACCGTGGCCCGGCACGGGCCGTGTCGCATACCACGCGCAGATGGCCGCGATCACCACGGCCACGGCCGGCACGGCCACCAGCACCCAGTGAAAGCTGCCGTGCATCACGCCGAGCAGCACGGCCACGCCTATGAGCCCGAGGGCCAGCGTGGCGCTGGCCACCGCCAGCAAGGCCGCGACGAGCCGGGCTACGAGGCCGCGCCCCGCCTGCGCGGATTCCTGGCGGACGAGGGCGGCGTAGTTGGCGAGATGTTCAGCAACGAGATCCGGATGCCCGAGCACCGTGGAAAAAATCGGATGAAGCATGGTGCCGGGAACCGGTGCAGCGACGGAAATTCAGCGGCGAATCAATAGTCGTCCCGGCTGCGGCGGCTGGCCAGCACGATGAGTGCCGTGATGGCTGCGCCGGCGGCTGCAGCCAGCAGCACGGAGCGCACAGGCTGGTCGGAGATGTAGCGGCCGGTGACGTCGGCAGCCTGTTCGATGCGGCGCTGCGCACGTGCGCTGGTGGTGGACGCGGCGTCCAGACCGCGCTGAACGGCTTGCTGCACGCGGGCTGCCAGCTGCTCGACGCCCGGTTCGGCATCGCGTTGCAGGTCGCGGACCTTTTCGCCCGCCGCATTCACCGCGTTCTGTGCGTAGGCGCGGGTGGTTTCGACCGCTTCACGCGCGGTCTGGCGCACGTCGTCGGCGAGTTGCGAGGGAGTCTTGGTCGTCGTGTTCATGTGAGGTCCTTTCCGGAAAAATGAAATGCGCAAGCCTGTTGATCGTAACGACGCTACTTGCGTCGAAGCAAGCCGGCAAGGAAGCTCGCAATCGCGAGGATCGCGAAGATCACGAAAAGGATCTTGGCAATGCCCACCGCGCTGGCGGCGATGCCGCCGAACCCGAACAGGGCCGCGATCAGGGCGATGACCAGAAACACCACGGCGTAATGCAGCATGTGGAACTCCTTCGAGGCTTGCCTCGTCGTTATGAAAAACCATCGCATCCGCAACCTCGCGCAGAGGCTTCGGACGGCATGGGTGCAACCTTAAGTGGGGGCATGCCCCCGACCTGTCAGCGGCCAGGGGCGGGGTGCGTAGGAGATGGCCGAGTCGCTCTGCGCCCGCGCGTGCAGAAGTGCCGCTCCTGCAGGCAGCTCAGGCCGGCTTGACGACGGGGAGCATGGCGCTCAGGCGGGTGCCCTTGCCCGGCGTCGAGGAGACCGTGAGCTTGCCGCGCGCTGCCTCCACCCGGTGCCGCATGCCCGCGAGGCCATGCGTCGACGGGCGCATGCGCTGCGTGTCGAAGCCCTTGCCGTTGTCGGCCACTTCCACGATGACGTGGTTGTCGTAGTTCTTCAGCACGATGGTGGCTTCGCTGGCCTCGGCGTACTTGCTGATGTTGGTGAGGCTTTCCTGGACCATGCGATAGATGGTGAGCTGGCGCGACTCGTCCATGGTCACCGGCTCCAGCGCCATCTCGATCTGCAGGCCCGAGCGTTCCCCGAACTCGCGCCCCAGGATCTCCAGCGAGGCGACCAGCCCCAGGTTGGAGAGCGACGACGGCCGCAGGTCTTCGATGATGCGGCGCTTGAGCGCGATGCCGCTGTTGAGCAGGTCGGTCAGGTGCTGCAGCCGCTGGATCGCGTCGGGCGAGTCCGCCAGCCGCGACTTCAGACGCGCCACGTCCAGCTTGGCGGCGGTGAGCAGAGAGCCCAGTTCGTCGTGCAGCTCGCGCGCGAGATAGCCGCGCTCGGTTTCGCGCACGTCCTGCAGGTGGGTGGCCAGTTCGGCCAGCGAGGCGGTGCGCTCGCGCACTTCGTCTTCCAGCGCATTGCGCTCGCGTTGCAGGGCCTCCTGCTGGCGCTCGCCGATGGAGTGCAGCGCATGCGTCTGGCGCAGGTACAGGAAGAAGGCGAACAGCGCGGCCAGCGCCACGATGGCGGTGCCGATGCGCGCCAGCTGCAGCGAGCGCAGCACCTGCTCCTGGCTCTGGTGCAGGGTGACGTTGCTGATCTTCACCAGCTCGCCCGCCGTCGCGCGGATGGAGTCCATCTCCTCGCGGCCCACGTCGGTCGTGATGACGAACTTCCAGGCGTCTTCCTTGCCGTCCTGGCGCAGCCGCACGCTCATGTCCATCTCGGCCACCTTGCGCAGCACGTGCTTCGACAACTCGGCCAGCTGGGCGAGTTCGGCCGGACGGCCGGCGTACAGCCGGCGCAGGGTCGCGAGCTGGCCGTCGACCTGCTTGACCGCGTCGTCATAGGGTTTTCGGTAGTTCGCCTCGCCGGTCAGCAGGTAGCCTCTCTGGCCGGTCTCGGCATCCAGCATGTTCTGCAGGATCTGGTTGAGCGCGCCCCGCATCTGCTGCGCCTCGTCGATGTCGGCGAGGGCGCGGCTCGACTGCCGGTAGCCGGCCTCGTTGATGCCGACGAGGGCCAGCGCAGCCAGCGCCGCGAGCAGCAGGCTCACGGCCATTCTTGGAGGGGCTAACCAGTGCATGAAACTTTCGAGGCTGCGTACTACGCAAGTTCGTGAATAATTGATAACAATCAGGGACCCGGTATGTTGCGACCCGCATGTCCGCAACACAACGAAGAAAGTAACAGATGATCAAAATCGGAATTGTGGACGACCACGCCATCGTGCGATCGGGCCTCCGGCAGTTCTTCTCCGAGCACGTGGACCTGCGCGTGGCGGGTGAAGCAGCCAGCGGCCGAGAGGCAATCGAGCTGGTGCGCACCACGGAGCTGGACGTTCTGGTCATGGACCTTTCGATGCCCGGTCAAAGCGGTATCGATGCGCTCGCCATGATCCGCGCCAAGGCGCCGGACGTGGGCATCCTCATATTGAGCGGATACCCCGAAGAGCACTACGCGATGAACCTGATCCGCCAGGGCGCGAGCGGCTACCTCAACAAGGAGTGCGATCCCATCGAGATCGTCAACGCCATCCGCACCATCTCGCTGGGCCGTCGCTACATCACGCCCGCCGTGGCTGAACTGCTGGCCCGCCAGCTCGACCGCAAGGACGACGCCGCGCCGCACGAGCAGCTCTCGGAGCGCGAGTTCCAGGTGTTCCTGAAGCTCGCCAAGGGCGAGACCGCCGGCGACATCGCCAAGACGCTGTCGTTGTCGGTGAAGACCGTGAGCACCTACCGCACGCGCCTGATGGAGAAGATGAACCTCTCCTCCAACAGCGATCTCACCTACTACGCGCTGAAGAACAAGCTGATCGACTGAGATCGGCCAGGGAGCGGAAAGAGTGGGGAGGGGGCCCAACGCGGCTTCTTCCTCAACCCGCCCCGGGAGCCCCGGGCGCGGGGTGCAAGGCCTTGGCCTGCACGATGCAGAAGTCGACCAGCGCGTCGATTTCGTTCGACTTGTCGAACACCGCGTCGACCCCGAACTCGGCGCAGCGCCGCCGGATGTCGGGCGTTGCATAGTTGCTGAGCACCACCACCTTCTGCAGCGGCTTGCGCGACTGGCAGGCCTGGAGCACGCCCAGACCGCTGCCCTGCTTGAGAAAGAGATCGACGATGACGAGGTCCCACTCGCCATCGTGGCCGAGCAGCCATGCGCGTGCGCCGCTTTCGGTTTCGGCAAAGCCGACGACCGTGGTGGAGGTGAGTTCTTCCAGCGTGCCAATGAGGTTTTCACGGATCGTGAGGTTGTCTTCGACGACGTAGGTCTGCAATCTGGAATCCATGCCGAACCGCGCTTCCTCTGAGGTTGGCAGACGCATTTGCAGCGCCTCTCTGGTGCAAATGCCTGCCAGCGTGGACTTTGAGGCGTTGCGGTGGCAGATCATGCAAGCTTCGGCGCGTGGCTCTTGTAGGCGAGGTCCGACGCGTGCATCCGTCGAAGCCTGCAAGGTGCATTCGTAGGCAATGCCTCACGGTTTCTGCGGCCCATCGCCGACCCGGGCGGCGCGATCATTCGAGTTACAAGGACCCATGGCAACGAACGCAACGAACATCCTGCGCAACCGACCGCTCTGGCAGAAGCTGGTGGCCGGCGTCGTGCTGCTGTTCGCGGCGCTGGTCGTCGGGCTTGCCTTCTTTCCCTGGGACATGCTGCGCGAGCCGGTCAACCGCTATGTCAGCGAGAAGACCGGGCGCAAGTTCGAGATCACGCGCCGGCTCGACGTGGGCCTTGGCTGGCAGCAGGCCACGGTCAAGTTCGACGGCATCGAGTTCGCCAACCCCTCGTGGGCGCGCGACCCTTACCTGGTCAAGGCGGATCGTGCCGAGTTCGACATCCGCATCTGGCCGCTGATCGCCAGCAAGATCGTCATTCCGCGGCTCGCGCTTTTCTCGCCCACGCTGGGCCTGCAGATGGAGGCGGACGGGCGCCGCACCTGGGCGCTCGGCAAGGACACCTCCGATGGCGGCACCGTGCCCAGCATCGGCCTGATGCAGGTCGACACGGGCGCGGTCGACTTCCTGGCCAAGCACCTGGGGGTCGACCTGCACGCCGACCTGAGCTACGACAGCAGCCGCGGCGAGATGCCGCTCAGCTACCGCATCAAGGGCCGCTACAAGGGGCAGCCGCTGACCGCCAGCGGACGCACCGGCAACGTGCTGCAGATCAACGCCGCGGGTGCGCCGCCGTTTCCGATGGAGATCAACGCGGCCGCCGGGCAGACCCAACTGAAGGCTGCCGGCACGGTGGCCGAGTTGTCGGGGCTCGACGGCATCGACGCGAAGTTCGAAATCAAGGGCCAGACGCTTGGCGCCTTGTTCCCGCTGCTGGGCATCGCGCTGCCGCAGACCTCGCCCTACGCCCTTAGCGGCAACCTGGGCAAGCGCGGCAAGCTGTGGCAAGCCACCGGTCTCAAGGGCAGGCTGGGCCTGTCCGACATCGCCGGAGACATGCGCTTCGACCAGGCCGGCCAGCTGCCACATCTGGCGGGCGACCTGCGCTCGCGCGTGATGGACATGGACGACCTCGGCCCGCTGATCGGCCTGCCGCCCACGGCGCGCACTGCCGCCACCGTGGAAGGCGTGGCCCCGCCGCCGACCATCACCCAGGTCAAGCGCCCTGGCGGCAAGGTGCTGCCCACGGCGCCGCTCGACTTCGAACGCCTGCGCGCCATGAACGCCGACGTGAAATACACGGCAGACCGCATCCGGAACGTGCGCGACGTTCCGCTGGACAGCGGCAGCGTGCAGGTCAAGCTGGCCAACGGCGTGCTCACGCTCGACCCACTCGACCTGGGTGTGGCCGGCGGCAAACTGAGCGGTGCGATCCGCATCGACGCCTCGAAGAACCCGGCGGACATCCGCGCCTCGCTCGACGTGCGGGCGATGCAGCTGGCCCGCCTGTTCCCCAAGCTCGAGACCACGGGCAACAGCGTGGGCCGTCTGGACGGGCGCATCAACCTGTCGGGCTCGGGCAGCACCGTGGCCAACTGGCTGGGGGGCGTGTCGGGCGACGTGGCGGTCATTTCGGGGCGCGGCCAGTTCGGCAACCTGCTGCCGGTGTTCGCGACGCTGGTGGGCGGCGACATCATCAAGTTCATGCTGCGCGGTGACCGCAACGTCGAGCTGCGCTGCGCGGCCCTGGCTTTCGACGTGAACAAGGGGCTGATGACCGGGCGCACGCTCGTGGTGGACACGACCAACGCCGTGTTCATTGCCACCGGCCAGGCCAACCTGGCGACCGAGGGGCTCGATTTCGTGGTCCGACCAGAGCCCAAGAGCAAGAGCATCCTGTCGATTCGTACGCCGCTGGTGGTGAGCGGCACCTTCGGCGATCCGAAGGGCGGCGTGGAGGTCGTTCCCCTGGCGGGGCGCGGGCTGGCTGCGCTGGCGCTGGGCGCCATCAATCCGCTGCTGGCGCTGGCCGCGACCATCGAGCCCGGCCCGGGCGTGGATTCCGATTGCAAGGGCGTGCTGGCGCAGGCCAACAAGCCCACGGCCGGGGCGGCCGCCAACGGCGCTGCCCGCGCTAAAGGGGCAAAGCAGCCTTAGAGGGGAAGGGCGGGGCGCTGCGCGCAGACGCTGCAGTGCGGGTCGCGCGCCACGCGCAGCGTGTCGAAAGAGGTGCTGCGCCCGTCGAACATCAACAGCTTGCCCGCCAGCGACGGGCCGATGCCGGCCAGCAGCTTCAGCGCCTCGCTGGCCTGCAGCGTGCCGATGGTTCCGACCACGGGGCCGAACACTCCGAGCACCGCACAGCGCGTTTCCTCGAAATCCGCATCGGGTGGGAACAGGCAGGCATAGCAGGGCGAGGTGGCGTCGCGGGTGTCGTAGACGCTCAGCTGGCCATCGAAACGGATCGCCGCGCCCGCCACCAGCGGCTTGGCGTGAGCCACGCAGGCGCGGTTGACGGCCTGCCGGGTGGCGAAGTTGTCGCAACAGTCGACCACCACGTCGGCCTGCGCGACCAGGCGCGACAGCCGCGCCTCGTCGGCGCGCAGGGCGTGGGTTTCGATGGCGATGTCGGGGTTGATGTCGCGCATGGCCTGCGCGGCGGATTCGACCTTGGCGAGGCCCACTCGCGCGTGGGTGTGGGCGACCTGGCGCTGGAGATTGGTGAGATCGACCTCGTCGTCGTCGACCAGCACGATGTGGCCGACCCCCGCTGCCGCAAGGTACAGGGCCACCGGCGAACCCAGTCCGCCGGCGCCTATGACGAGAACCCGTCCGGCACTGACGCGCTCCTGCCCGTCGATGCCGAATTCCTCGAGAAGGATGTGGCGCGAATAGCGCAGCAGCTGGCTATCTTCCATGCGCCACCGGCTCTCAGTTCTCTTTCTTCTCTTCCTTGTTGTCGACGATGATCTGCGTCTTGCTGACCAGCACCGGCTGGCCCTTCAGGCGGTTGAGCGCCTGCACCAGCGGGAAGTCCTTGTCGGTGCCGAACTCGGGTACCTTGCGGTCCTGCGGCGGCTTCTTGGCTTCTTCCTCGAGGCGCTTGCGGGCTTCGTCGCGGGCCTTTTCGCGTTCCGGGTCCTTGACTTCGGGGCCCTGGCCGCTGGCCAGGTGCTTCTCGAGGTCGGCCTCGCGCATGCGCAGGGCGGCAAACGGGCTGCCTTCGGCGCTTTCGTCGATCAGCACGTTGGGCACGATGCCCTTGGCCTGGATCGAGGTGCCGCTCGGCGTGTAGTAGCGCGCCGTGGTGATCTTCAGGCCGGTGTCGGGGCCGAGCGGGCGCACCGTCTGCACCGAGCCCTTGCCGAAGGTCTGGCTGCCCATGATGGTCGCGCGCTTGTGGTCTTGCAGCGCGCCGGCCACGATCTCGCTGGCCGAGGCCGAGCCTTCGTTCACCAGCACCACCAGCGGCACGCTCTTGAGCGCGGCCGGCAGGCTGCGCAGCGGGTCGCTGCCCGAACGGCGCTGGTAGAACTCCGGCGCAGCCTTGTAGACCGACTTGCTTTCGGCCAGCTGGCCGTCGGTGGTGACCACCGTGACATTCTCGGGCAGGAAGGCCGACGACACCGCCACCGCCGCGTCGAGCAGGCCGCCCGGGTCGTTGCGCAGGTCGAGCACCAGGCCCTTGAGGTTCGGGTCTTCCTTGTACAGGTCGTCGATCTTCTTGACGAAGTCGTCGACGGTGCGCTCCTGGAACTGCGACAGGCGGATCCAGCCATAGCCGGGTTCCATCATCTTGCCGCGGACCGACTGCGTGCGGATTTCTTCGCGCGTGATCGTCACCGGGAAGGTGCGGCTCTCGTCCTTGCGGAAGATGGTCAGCAGCACCTTGGTGTTGGCCTCACCGCGCATGCGCTTGACTGCCTCGTTCAGCGACAGGCCGCGCACGGCGGTGTCGTCGATCTTGGTGATCAGGTCATTGGGCTTCAGGCCGGCGCGGAAAGCAGGGGAGCCTTCGATGGGCGAGACGACCTTGATGAGGCCGTCTTCCTGCGAAATCTCGATGCCCACGCCGACGAAGCGGCCGGTGGTGCCTTCCCTGAATTCCTTGAAGGACTTCTTGTCGAAGTACTGGGAATGCGGGTCGAGGCCGGCAACCATGCCCGAAATGGCGTCGGAGATGAGCTTTTTCTCGTCGACCGGCTCGACGTAGTCGCTCTTGACCATGCCGAAGACGGCAGCGAGCTGCTGCAATTCCTCGAGCGGCAGTGGCGCAAGCGAACCGCGTGCGACTGTCTGCAACGAGACGGTGGTCAGGACGCCTGCTACGGCGCCGGCGGCGACCCAGCCGGTGATCTTCAGTTTCTGGCCCATCATGAGTGGTTGTCCTTGTCGGCGGCTGTCGAATCAATATACACAGCTTGGAAGCAATTTGTTTGCCGGGGTTCCACGGATGGAGCGCCGGGCAGGGGCTTTCAGGGCGGTCTTTACCGGTCTTTTCAGCCCTTGCCTTGCGATGCCACCGCTGCGGCTGCCTTTTCGGCGGCTGCGGCATCGCCGAGATAGTAGTGGCGCAGGGGCTTGAGGTCGTCGTCGAGCTCGTAGACCAGCGGAATGCCGTTCGGGATGTTCAGGCCGACGATGGCGTCGTCGGAGATGCCGTCGAGGTACTTCACCAGCGCCCGGATCGAGTTGCCGTGGGCCGCCACGACCAAGCGGCGCCCGGTGCGGATGGCCGGCGCCATCGACTCGTTCCAGAAGGGCAGCACGCGCGCCACCGTGTCTTTCAGGCACTCGGTCAGCGGAATTTGTTCGGGCGCCAGCTTGGCGTAGCGCACGTCGCTGCGCTCGCTGCGCGGGTCGTCGGCTTCCAGCGGCGGGGGCGGGGTGCCGTAGCTGCGGCGCCAGACCAGCACCTGCTCGTCGCCGTACTTCTTGGCGGTTTCGGCCTTGTTCAGGCCCTGCAGGCCGCCGTAGTGGCGCTCGTTCAGGCGCCAGGAATGGACCACGGGCAGCCAGGTGCGGTCGAGTTCGTCGAGCGTGTGCCACAGGGTGCGGGTGGCGCGCTTGAGCACGCTCGTGTAGGCGACGTCGAAGTCGTAACCTTCGGCCTTGAGCAGCCGGCCGGCCTGCTTGGCCTGCTCCACGCCGGTCTCGGTCAGGTCCACGTCGGTCCATCCGGTGAAGCGGTTTTCGAGATTCCAGGTGGATTCGCCGTGACGGATCAATACCAGTTTGTGCATGTGGGAGGCCTTTGGCTGCGCTTGCGAAACCTCGCATTCTAAAATCCCCGGTTTGCCATTCAAGGAACCCCCGTGAAATTGATCGAATTCGTCACCGCGAACTGGATGCTGATCCTGATCGCGCTCAGCTCGGGAGCCATGCTGGCCTGGCCGCTGGTGCGGGGGGCGGGCGGCGGAACGCTCACGGCGCAGGGTGCCGTGCAGCTCATCAACCGCGAGCGCGCGGTGCTTGTCGATGTGCGCGAGGCGGAAGAATTCGCCACCGGCCACATGATCGGCGCCAAGAACATTCCCCTGAACCAGCTCGAGGAAAAGCTCACCGGCGCGGTCAAGAACAAGACCGTGCCGCTGCTGCTGGTATGCGCCACCGGCGCCCGCGCCCAGCGCGCCGTGGCCATGGCCAAGAAGCTGGGCTACGAGCAGGCCCAAGCCGTGGCCGGCGGGCTGAAAGCCTGGAAAGACGCTAACCTGCCCGTTGAAAAGGCCTGAAATCTCCCCGAGATAGAGCGTATGCAAGCAGTCAAGATGTACACCACCGCCGTTTGCCCCTACTGCACGCGTGCGAAGCAAATCCTGAAGTCCAAGGGCGTCGAGCAGATCGAAGAGATCCGCATCGACACCGACCCCCAGGCCCGCAACACCATGATGGAAATCACCCAGCGCCGCACGGTGCCGCAGATCTTCATCGGCGACACCCACGTGGGTGGCTGCGACGACCTGATGGCCCTCGACAGCCGCGGCGGCCTCGTGCCCCTGCTGCAGAGCGCCTGAAACACAAAGCAACCGGCGTCACGGAAGTGGCGCGGTCGCCGGGCGATAATCGTTCGCTCATCCATCTGCAGCCCGCTGCGGGAACCTCTCCCCGGCGGGCATTGTTTTGATCCTCGAAAGTTCAGCCATGGCCGACCAGCAAGCCCAAGATCCCGTTTTCCAGATCCAGCGCGTCTACCTCAAGGACCTGTCGCTCGAACAGCCCAATTCGCCCGCGATCCTGCTGGAGCAGGAGCAGCCCACCGTCGACATCCAGCTCGGCGTGGACGCCCAGCCCGTGACCGACGGCATCTTCGAGATCACCGTGTCGGCCACCGTGCAGACCAAGATCGGCGACAAGACCGTGTTCCTGGTCGAAGCCAAGCAGGCCGGCATCTTCGAAATCCGTCACCTGCCGGAAGAGCAGATGGGCGCCATCCTGGGCATCGCCTGCCCTCAGATCGTCTACCCGTACCTGCGCGGCAACGTGGCCGACGTGATCCAGCGCGGCGGCTTCCCGCCCGTGCACCTCGCCGAAATCAACTTCCAGGCGATGTACGAGCAGCAGCAGGCGCAGGCCGCCGGCCAGGCTGCGCCGACCCTGGCGCAGTAAACAGCGCCCAACGCCCTCGATGTCGCCAACGCCGATGAAGATCTGCGTTCATGGCGCCGGTGCCTGGGGCACGGCAGTCGCTGTCAACGCGGCGGCTCGCCACGAGGTCACGCTCTGGGCGCGCGATGCCGCCCAGGCCGACGCCATGTCGGCCGCGCGCGAAAACACCCGCTACCTGCCCGGGCTGGCACTGCCGGCCTCGCTCGCCGTGCGCGCGGGCGACATCGGCCAGGCGCAGGCCGGCGCCGACCTCGTCATCGTGGCCACACCCATGGCTGCCCTGCGTGAACAGCTCATTGCACTGCGTGGCACCACTGCGGCGGTGGCGTGGCTGTGCAAGGGCGTTGAGCCCGCACTTGACGCCTCACCCACATCCTTCGGCCTGCTCGCCCATGAAATCTGGGCGCAGGTTGCTCCTGATTTGAGAGCGGGCGTGCTCAGCGGCCCCAGCTTCGCGCAGGAGGTCGCCGAAGGGCGCCCGACCGCGCTGGTGGCCGCCAGCCCGCATGCCGCCGTGCGCGACACGCTGGTCGACGCCTTCCACGGCCCCGCGCTGCGCGTCTATGCCAACGAGGACATCGTGGGCGTGGAAGTGGGCGGCGCGGTGAAGAACGTGCTGGCCATCGCCACCGGCCTGTGCGACGGCCTCGCGCTCGGGCTCAACGCCCGCGCGGCGCTCATCACCCGGGGCCTCGCTGAAATGACGCGCTTCGGCCTCGCGTTGGGCGCTCGCGCTGAAACCTTCATGGGCCTTTCGGGCCTGGGCGACCTGGTGCTGACCTCCACCGGCGACCTGTCGCGCAACCGCAAGGTCGGCCTGCTGCTGGCCCAGGGCCGCACGCTGGCGCAGGCCGTCGATTCGCTGGGCCATGTGGCCGAAGGCGTGTACTGCGCCCGCACCGTGGTGCAGCGTGCGCGTGGCCTCGGCATCGAGATGCCGATCGCCGAAGGCGTGGTCGCGCTGCTCGATGGCCGCGTGAGCCCGCAAGACGCGGTGGCCGCCCTGACCGGCCGCGACCCGGTGCCGGAATCCGTGCCGCCCGGCGCTGCGGCTTCTCCTCGCCATTCCTCTTAATAAAAAAACGCAGAGACAAAGAGCCATGAGCCTTCGCTTTGATTTTTCAGCGTCGGCCGTGGCCGCGCTGGCCCTGTCCGATGCCACCCGCGCATTGCAGGAAGACGTCGCCGACGGCGACCTCACCGCGTCGCTGGTCGACCCGGCCCGCACCGCCCGCGCCCGCGTGCTGGCGCGCGAATCCGCCGTCGTGTGCGGCGCGCCCTGGGTCGAGGCCACGCTGCGGCAGCTCGATCCGCAAGTACGTATCCACTGGCTGTGTGCCGAAGGCGAACGCTGCGCGGCCGACCAGACCGTGCTCGAAATCGAAGGTGCCGCCCGCGCGCTGCTGACGGCCGAGCGCACCTCGCTCAACTTCCTGCAGTTGCTGAGCGCGGTCGCCACCAAGACCGCCCTCTACGCCGACGCCGTGCGCGGCACGCGCGCCCGCATCGTCGACACCCGCAAGACCATTCCGGGCCTGCGCCTCGCGCAGAAGTACGCGGTGCGCACCGGCGGTGGCCTGAACCACCGCATCGGCCTGTACGACGCGGTGCTCATCAAGGAAAACCATATCGCCGCAGCCGGTGGCGTGGCCGCGGCCCTGCGCGCGGTGGCGCCGGTGGCCTCGCAAGCCGCCTTCGTCGAAGTCGAGGTCGAAACGCTGACCCAGCTGCGCGAAGCGCTGGAAGCAGGCGCGCGCATGGTGCTGCTCGACAACATGGACCTGCCCACGCTGCGCGAGGCCGTGCGCATCAACGACGAAGCCGGCGAAGACCGCAAGGCCGTGCTGGAGATATCCGGTGGCGTCACACTGGACGGTCTGCGTGCACTGGCCGAAACCGGTGTAGACCGTATTTCGGTCGGCGCATTGACCAAGGATGTCAAAGCCATCGACTACTCGATGCGTTTTCTGGAAAGCTGATCCGCCCATGTCGTCTCCGGTCATCGACGTCGACTACGAGCAGCCCGCCGCAAAGGCCGGCGCCGTCTGCGACACGCGCCACGCCTGGGCCCGAGTGCCGGCCGAGCCTTCGCCCGATGAGCGCATCGCGCTGAAGGAGCGCATCCGCCGCCTGCTGCGCGAACGCAACGCGGTGATGGTGTCGCACTTCTACGTGCACCCCGACCTGCAGGACCTTGCCGAGGAAACCGGCGGCATCGTGAGCGATTCGCTCGAAATGGCGCGCTTCGGCCGCGACCACGCCGCGCAGACGCTGGTGGTGTCGGGCGTTCGCTTCATGGGCGAGACCTCGAAGATCCTCTCGCCCGAAAAGCGCGTGCTGATGCCCGACCTCGACGCGAACTGCTCGCTCGACCTGGGCTGCCCGGTCGAGCAGTTCAGCGCCTTCTGCGACCAGCACCCCGACCGCACCGTGGTCGTCTACGCCAACACCAGCGCGGCCGTGAAGGCGCGCGCCGACTGGCTGGTCACCTCCAGCTGCGCGCTCGACGTGGTGAACGCGCTGCACGCGGCCGGGCAGAAGATTCTCTGGGGCCCCGACCGCCACTTGGGCGACTACATCCAGCGCCAGACCGGCGCGGACATGGTCAGCTGGAACGGCGCCTGCATCGTGCACGACGAGTTCAAGGCGCTGGAGCTCGAACTGCTCATGAAGGAGCATCCGAAGGCGAAGGTGCTGGTGCACCCGGAGTCTCCGTCTGACGTGATTGCGCTGGCGGATGCGGTGGGCTCCACCTCGGCCATCCTGAACGCCGCGCAGCGCATGGACGCCAGCGAATTCATCGTTGCCACCGACAGCGGCATGCTGCACAAGCTGCGCACGCTGAACCCCGGCAAGGTCTTCATCGAGGCGCCCACGGCCGGCAACGGCGGCACCTGCAAGAGCTGCGCTCATTGCCCGTGGATGGCGATGAACGGGCTGGTCGAGCTGGCGAATGCGCTGGAAACGGGCGCGGGCGAGATCCATGTCGACCCGGCGCTGGGCCTGCGGGCGCGCGTGCCGATCGACCGGATGCTGGCGTTTACTGCCGGGCTGAAGAACGGGCAGGCGCCCGGCAGCTTGGTAGCAGGCATCGGCGCCGCCTGACCCTGTCTTGCTCCTTCCCCCTCTGGGGGAGAGAGAGAAAAACCTAGAAGTCCACGGTGCAGCTGTCGCCCAGCGCCTCGCGCCACACACGCACGCGGGCCAGCGAGGGCCGCAAGTCCGGCAGCGCATCCGCAATGAACACGCACAGGTTCTCCAGCGTCGGCGGATGCAGTCCGGCCACGTCGTCCAGCAGGTGATGATCGAGCTGCTCGCGCACATCTTCCAACCGTCGGCGCAGTAGCCCCAGGTCGATCACCATCCCCGTCACTGGATCGCGCTCGCCCGCAAGCCACACCTCCGCGTGGTACGTGTGGCCGTGGATACGGCGGCTGCCTTCAACTTCGATCTCGCGCTTCAGTGTGTGGGCGGCGTCGAAGAAAAAGCGTTGGCTGATGGTGAATCGCATCGTCAAAAAAGAAACTCAGAGGAAAAAGGGCCGCAGTCTCAGCGGATCCCGGTGATCTTGTGGGTCTGCACGCTCAGGCGCCAAACCGGCTGCTTCATGCATTCGGCAATGCAAAGCTCGGTGTTCGCGACCCGATCGGGCCCGTCCATCGGCTGCAGGAAGCGGTGCGTGAACTCGCCCGTGCGCGCCATCGTGTCGAGGTCGAACTCGGTCTGCGGCCACACCAGCTTCAACTCCTGGCCGCGCTGCTGCACCCATGTCGCGCCGGCCTTGGGGCTGATGCACAGCCAGTCGATGCCTTCGGGCGCCTCGACCGTGCCGTTGCTCTCGACTGCGATGCGGAAGCGCCGCGCGTGCAGCGCGTCGACCAGTGCGGCGTCTACCTGCAGCAACGGCTCGCCGCCAGTCAGCACCACGAGGCGATGGTCGGCATCTGCGGCTGGCCATTGCGCGGCGATGGTGTCGGCAAGCAGGTCGGCGGTCTTGAACTTGCCGCCCAGCGTGCCGTCGGTGCCCACGAAGTCGGTGTCGCAGAAACGGCAGACGGCGGAGGCTCGATCTTCCTCGCGGCCCGTCCAGAGGTTGCAGCCTGCAAAGCGACAGAACACGGCCGGCATGCCCGCCTGGCCGCCTTCGCCTTGCAGGGTGTAGAAGATTTCTTTGACGCTGTAAGTCATGAGGCCGGTGTGTCGATCTCGAGGTTGTCGATCAGCCGCGTGCTGCCCAGGCGTGCAGCAGCCAGCGCCACGAGCGGTTCACCCGCGGCCGGTGCCTGCAGGTCGGCGCGGCGCCGCAGCACAAGATAGTCCGGCTGCCAGCCGCGTTGCGTGAGCATCTGCATGGCCCGCGCTTCGATCGCGGCCAGGTCGCGCTCGCCCGCGCGCACCGCCTCGGCCATTGCCTTCAGCGCCTTCGACAGCTGCACCGCCTCGGCGCGTTCGCTTTCGCTCAGGTAGCCGTTGCGCGACGACAGCGCGAGGCCGTCGTCGGCGCGGAAGGTCTCGCCGCCCACGATCTCGATGGGCAGCGCGAGCTGCCGCACCATGTGCCGGATCATGATCAGCTGCTGGTAGTCCTTCTTGCCGAACACGGCCACGCGCGGCTGCACGCACTGGAAGAGCTTCATCACCACCGTGCACACGCCGATGAAAAAGCCGGGGCGGAAATGCCCTTCGAGGATGTCGGCCAGCGCCGGGTCGGGGTGCACCTTGCAGGTCTGCGGCTCGGGGTAGAGCGCTTTCTCATCCGGCGCGAACAGCACGTTGCAGCCGGCGGTGCGCAGCTTCTCGCAGTCGCTGTCCCAGGTGCGCGGGTAGGTGTCGAAGTCTTCGTGCGGCAGGAACTGCAGGCGGTTCACGAAGATGCTGGCCACCGTCACGTCGCCCAGTGGCTTGGCCTGCTTCACCAGGGCCAGGTGGCCGTCGTGCAGGTTGCCCATGGTGGGGACGAAGGCGGGGCGCTTGAAGGCGGCCAGGTGGTCGCGAAGTTCGGCGATGGTGTGTGCGATGTACATGAGGGTTTCCTTCCTTACCAGGCGTGGAGTCGGTCGTCGGGGAAGCTGCCGTCCTTGACGGCCTGCACGTAGGCCTTGAGGGCGGGCAGCACGCCCGGCGCGTCGGCCATGAAGTTGCGCACGAACTTCGGCATCTTCCCGAGGTTGATACCAAGCATGTCGTGCAACACCAGCACCTGCCCGGCGGTGGCCTTGCCGGCGCCGATGCCGATGGTGGCGCAGTGCTTCAGCTCGGCGGTGAGCTCGGCGGCCAGCGCGGCCGGCACCATTTCGAGCACCAGCATTGCGGCGCCCGCGTCCTGCAGCGCGTGGGCCTGCTGCTTCAGCAGCGCGCCGGCGGCGTCGCCCTTGCCCTGCACGCGGTAGCCGCCCAGTGCGTGCACCGTCTGCGGCGTCAGGCCGAGGTGGGCGCACACCGGGATGCCGCGCTCGACCAGGAAGCGCACCGTGTCGGTGGTCCAGCCGCCGCCTTCGAGCTTGACCATGTGTGCACCGGCCTGCATCAGCACGGTGGCGCTGCGCAGCGCCTGTTCGCGCGATTCCTGGTAGCTGCCGAAGGGCAGGTCGGCAATCAGCCAGGTCGTGCCCTGCACGCGGCGCAGGCCGCGCGAGACGCTGTCGGTGTGATAGCGCATGGTGTCCAGGCTCACGCCCACCGTGCTGTTCAGGCCCTGGCAGACCATGCCGAGCGAGTCGCCGACCAGCAGGCAGTCGATGCCCGCGGCGTCGGCCATGGCAGCGAAGGTAGCGTCGTAGGCTGTGAGCATCGCGATCTTCTCGCCGCGCGCATGCATGTCGGCCAGGCGCGGCAGGCTCACGGGCTTGCGCGAGGCAGGCGGGGAGGCCGGCGGCAGCGTGCCGTAGGGCGAAGCGGGCGGCGTGTCGGTGATTGGGGGCGTGGTGTTCGACATGGTTGGGTTTCTCCCTGCGGGCGTCGGTGGCCGGGCATCCTTGAGTGAAGAAAACGAAGCGGGTAGGGCTATCGGCCGTCCGGCGGCACCAGCACCGTGGGTGCAGTGGGCTCGGCGAGCGAAGGATAGTCGCGGCTGAAATGCAGGCCACGGCTCTCGTGGCGGGCCTGCGCGGAACGAACGATCAGCTCGGCCACCTGCACCAGGTTGCGCAGTTCGAGCAGGTCGCGCGTGACGTGGAAGTTCGCATAGAACTCCTGGATCTCGGCCTGCAGCAGCGCGATGCGATGGCTCGCGCGCTCCAGGCGCTTGTTGGTGCGCACGATGCCGACGTAGTCCCACATGAAGCGGCGCAGCTCGTCCCAGTTGTGCGAGATGACCACGGCTTCATCGGCGTCGGTGACGCGGCTGTCGTCCCAGGCGGGCAGCTCGGCGCGTTCGCGTGCTGGAGCCGCGGCAATGGCGCTGGCAGCGGCGCGTGCGAACACCATGCACTCGACCAGCGAGTTGCTGGCCAGGCGGTTGGCGCCGTGCAGGCCGGTGCAGGCGGTCTCGCCGATGGCGTAGAGGCCCGGGATGTCGGTGCGCCCGCTCAGGTCGCTGAGCACGCCGCCGCAGGTGTAGTGCGCGGCCGGCACCACGGGAATGGGCTCGCGCGTGATATCGATGCCCAGCTCCAGGCAGCGCGCGAGGATGTTGGGAAAGTGCTCCTTCAGGAACGCTGCCGGCTGGTGCGAGATGTCGAGGTGCACGCAGTCGAGGCCGTGCTTCTTCATCTCGAAGTCGATCGCGCGGGCCACCACGTCGCGCGGCGCGAGTTCGGCGCGCTCGTCGTGCTTCGGCATGAAGCGGGTTCCATCGGGCAACTTGAGCAGCCCGCCTTCGCCGCGCACTGCCTCGCTGATCAGGAAAGACTTTGCATGCGGGTGATACAGGCAGGTCGGGTGGAACTGGATGAACTCCATGTTCGACACCCGGCAGCCCGCGCGCCACGCGGCGGCAATGCCGTCGCCGGTGGCGGTGTCGGGGTTGGTGGTGTACAGGTACACCTTGCCCGCGCCGCCAGTGGCCAGGATGGTGTGCGGGGCGCGGAAAGCCAGCACCTCGTCGGTCTCGTCGTCGAGTACGTAGAGGCCCAGGCAGGCAGGGTCATTCAGCCCGATCTTGGGCCCGGTGATCAGGTCGACCAGCGTGTGATGCTCGAACAGCGTGATGTTCGGCGTGCGCCGCACCCGCTCGATCAGCACCTGCTGCACGGCCGCGCCGGTGGCGTCGGTCACGTGCACGATGCGGCGCTGGCTGTGGCCGCCTTCGCGCGTCAGGTGCAGGCCGCCGTCTTCCTCGGAAAAGGGCACGCCCAGCTCGCGCAGCCAGCCGATGGCCTCGGGTGCGTGCTCGACCACGAAGCGCGTGGCCTCGGGGTCGCACAGGCCGGCGCCGGCCACCAGCGTGTCTTCCACGTGCGCATCGAAGCTGTCGCCCGCCGCCAGCACGGCCGCGATGCCGCCCTGCGCCCGTGCGCTGGAGCCGTCGTTCAGCGCGCGCTTGGTCAGCACGGCCACGCGGTGCGTGGGCGCCAGGTGCAGCGCGGCCGAGAGGCCGGCCAGGCCGCTGCCGACGATGAGGACGTCGAAGTCGCGCACGACGGAAGTCACTGGATATGGGGACCGGTTGGGTCAGGCTGGCGAATAAGCCAATCTGACGTAGATAGGGGCGAAGGCCTCGGCCTGCGTGATTTCGATCAGCGTTTCCTTCGCGAGCTCCAGCATCGCGATGAAGGTGACGATGAGCACGGGCGTACCGCGCGACACGTCGAACAGCTTCTCGAATTCGACGAAGCGCTGTCCCTGCAGGTGGCGCAGCACGATGCTCATGTGCTCGCGCACGTTGAGCTCTTCGCGCGAGATCTTGTGGTGCTGCACGAGCTTGGCGCGCTTCATGATGTCGGCCCACGCGTCGCGCAGCTCGACCACGTCCACGTCGGGGAAGCGCGGCTTCAGCGACTGCTCGATGTAGACCTGCGCCTTCCAGAAGTCGCGTCCGTACGTGGGCGTGGCGCTGAGGGCGGCGGCCTGCAGCTTGGTCTGCTCGTATTCGAGCAGGCGGCGCACGAGCTCGGCGCGCGGATCTTCGGCCTCTTCGCCGTCGGCCACCTTCTTGGGCGGCAGCAGCATGCGCGACTTGATCTCGATCAGCATCGCGGCCATCAGCAGATATTCGGCCGCGAGTTCGAGGTTGGTCTGGCGGATCTCGTCGACGTAACTCAGGTACTGCCGCGTGAGCCCCGCCATCGGGATGTCGAGGATGTTGAAGTTCTGCTTGCGGATCAGGTAGAGCAGCAAGTCCAGCGGGCCTTCGAAGGCCTCCAGGAACACCTGCAGCGCCTCGGGCGGGATGTACAGGTCCTTCGGCATCGCGAACAGCGGCTCGCCATAGAGCCTCGCGAGCGCGACCTGGTCGACCACGTCGGGCATGTCGACCACCAGCGTGCCGTTGTCCTCGTCGCTCTTCATTGGGCGATTGCTATCGTTTCAATAGCGACCAGCGCAATGCGGACGGGAGCTTGCTGCCAAATCGGCATCGGGGAATTACTTGGCCTGGGTTTGGTAGACGTACGGCTGCATCGGAACGCGGGCTTCGCTGTACTCCTCCAGCAGGCTGCGGTCGAGGTGCTTGTCCCAGAGGAGGGCGCGGCCGGCGCGCTGTTCAGCTTCCAGCGTTGGCTTCTTTTCCTTCATCTCCTCGATGAAGTTCGTGATCTCGGAGGTGTAGTGGGGGCGGCGGAAGATGGACATAGACTGGACCTTTATGACGCGAATTTTACCGGGGACGGCATGAAGCAACGGCGAGGATGGCAGATCGGCATGGCAACAGGGTTTCTGGCGGTGGTGATGGCTCTCGTGGGATGCGACTCGAAGAACATCTCCGAGCTTGAAGAGGGCGTGTCCACAGAGGCCGACGTGCGGGCCCGTTTCGGCCAGCCCGAGAACGTCTGGGACGCCCCCGGCGGTGGCCGGGTGTTCGAGTACAACCGCCAGCCGGCGGGCCAGAAGAACTACATGATCACCATCGGTGCCGACGGCAAGATGAGCGCGCTGCGCCAGGTGCTCACGCCCGAAAACTTCGCCAAAGTGCAGCCCGGCATGATGATGGAAGACCTGCGCA
Source organism: Variovorax sp. YR634 (assembly GCF_900106655.1). NCBI lineage: Bacteria > Pseudomonadati > Pseudomonadota > Betaproteobacteria > Burkholderiales > Comamonadaceae > Variovorax > Variovorax sp. YR634. The sequence goes on along the minus strand of NZ_FNOL01000018.1, from coordinate 127,293 downwards.
AGATGCTGGGCAAGCCCGCCAAGGTCACGCCCTATGCGCTCAAGCGCGAGACCGAATGGGAATGGCGCTGGGTGCAGCCGCCCAACTCGGCCATGGTCTTCACCGCCACGCTGAACGACGACCAGCGCGTGGTGCGCAGCGGCTCTTCGCCTGACCGGGGTACCGAAGCCCCGTAGTCTCCATGGCGGCTATGCGCCGTGCGACGCGCCGGGCTGGCCCGTCGTCAATTCCTCGGCAAACCCCGAACGCACCAGCACCTCGAGCGGCTGCGGCTGCAACGACTCGATGCGCAGCAACCCGTCGCGCGCCAGCACCGCCCGGTGCAGTTGCCGCAGCGCATCGACACCGGTGGCGTCGATGTAGATCAGGTGCGTGGCGTCCAGCACCACCGTCATGCCGCGCGGCGCGCGCTCGGCGGCATTCACCGCCTCGTCGAGCTTGGCCGCCGCGCCGAAGAACAGCGCGCCGTACAGGCTGTAAGTAAGCACCGGCGGCTGCAGCGTGACCAGTTCGACGCTGAACAGTCCGTTCATGCGCCGGATGAAGAGCGCACAAGCCAGCACGATGCCCACCTGCACCGCCACCGTCAGGTCGAATACCACGGTGAGGAAGAAGGTGCCCAGCATCAGCAGCCGGTAATGCCGGCTGAAATGCCGCAGCTGCGTGGGCGTGAACTCGCGCCATTCGCCCATGTTCAGGCCCACGAACACCAGGATGCCTGCCAGCACCGCGAGCGGCACGTGGCGCGCCAGCGGCGCGGCCAGCAGCACCACCGCCAGCAGCGTGATCGCATGCACGATGCCCGCGATCGGCGAGGTGCCGCCCGAGCGGATGTTGGTCACGGTGCGCGCGATGGTGCCGGTGGCCGGCATGCCGCCGAAGAAGGGCGTGACGATGTTCGCGATGCCCTGTGCCATCAACTCCTGGTTGGGGTCGTGGCGCGGCTGGCCGCTGAGCTGGTCGGACACGCGTGCGCACAGCAGCGATTCGATGGCGCCGAGCAGCGCGATGGTCAGCGTGGGCGTCACGAGCTGCTTCACCGTCTCCCACGAAAAATCGGGCAGCGCGAAGGCCGGCACGCCTTCGGGAATGCCGCCGAAGCGCGTGCCGATGGTTTCCACCGGCAGCTCGAAGCCCCATGACACCAGCGTGAGCGTGACCAGCGCCACGATGGGCCCCGGCATGCGCGCGCCCACCTGCACGGCGCGCGTGCGCGCCACCCGGCCAGCAACGCGCAGCACCGCGGTGCCCACCTTCGAGTCGCTGCTCAGCAGCAACGGCCACAGCAGCAGCCCTGCCACGCAGGCGATGCCGAGCGCGAACGCATAGGGGTTGAAGGTGCCGATCTGCAGCGCCATCGCATGCAGCTGCGAGAACACGTCGGCCGGCATCTTCGCCACCGTCAGCCCGAGCAGGTCTTTGAGCTGCGACAGCAATATCAACACCGCGATGCCATTGGTGAAGCCCACCACGATCGACAGTGGCACGAAGCGCACCAGTCGCCCCAGCCCGAACAGCCCCGCCATGAACAGCAGCACGCCCGCGCACGCGGTGGCAATCAGCAGGTTCGCCACGCCGTAGCGCTCGACGATGCCGTAGACGATCACGATGAACGCCCCGGCCGGCCCGCCGATCTGCACCGCCGAGCCGCCCAGCAGCGAGATCAGGAAGCCCGCGATGATCGCCGTCCAGATGCCCGCCTCGGGCTTGAGCCCCGAGGCGATGGCAAAGGCCATGGCCAGCGGCAGCGCCACGATGCCGACCGTGGCGCCCGCGCCCAGGTCCTTGAAGAAGCGCTCGCGGTCGTATCCCGCGAGCGCGTCCATCAGGCGTGGGCGGAAGCGGGTGAGGTTCAGCGGGGAATGCATGAGTCGTTCATTGTGGACTGCCCCCTGCCGTGCGGCAGGCCGCAGACGGGTGAGTCATGCCGATGCGAACTTTCGCTCAACTTATCCGGAACAAAGGATCCCGATACATTTTTGACATTCATTGACATTTGGTCACCGAAATTACCGAGGTTCGTCCGATGCACATCCTGCTTGTCGCAAGCGCGTTCAACAGCCTGACGCAACGGGTTCTCGCCGAACTCCAGGATCGCGGCCACACCGTCGGGGTGGAGCTGGCCCTCGGCAATGACGAGGCCCTGCGCGAAGCCGTGCGGTTGCATTCGCCCCAGCTCATCGTGGCGCCGATGCTGACCACCGCCATTCCCCAGGACATCTGGACCGCCCACACCTGCCTGATCGTGCATCCCGGCCCGCCGGGCGACCGGGGGCCCTCGTCGCTCGACTGGACGCTGCAGGGCGGCGTCGAAAGCTGGGGCGTCACCGTGCTCGAGGCCGTGGCCGAGATGGATGCGGGCGATGTCTGGGCATGGTCGCCGCTGAAGGTGCCGCCGCTGGCCGGCAAGAGCGACCTCTACCGCGGCGAGGTGGCCGACGCCGCGCTCGATGCGGTGCTGCTGGCGGTGGAGCGCTTCGCCTCGGGCAAGTACAAGCCTCAGAAGCAGAAGGCCGCAGCCCTTGCCGCCGGCTGGCGGCCCTTCATGAAGCAGGCGCAGCGCCGCATCGACTGGGCGACCGACACGACCGAATTTGTGCTGCGCCAGTTGCGCGCGGCCGATTCGCAGCCCGGCGTGCTCGACGAACTGCTGGGCGCGCAGTGGTACCTGCACGGCGGCCATCCCGAAGACGAACTGCGCGGCAACAAGCCCGGCGAGCTGATCGCCACCCGCGCCGGTGCCGTCTGCCGAGCCACCGTCGACGGCGCGGTATGGATCGCGCAACTGCGCCCCTGGCGCGAGCCCGGCTCACGGCTGCCCAGCTACAAGCTGCCGGCCGTGCAGGCGCTCGGCGAGCTGCTGCCCTTCGAAGTGCCGGAGGTGCCAGCACCGCTGCAGTTGCCGACCGGACGCCGCACCTGGTCCGACATCCGCTACAGCGAGCATGGCGCGGTCGGCGTGCTGAACTTTTCATTCCCAGGCGGCGCGATGAGCACCGTGCAGTGCCGCCGGCTGCTGCAGGCCTATCGCTTCGCCTGCACCCGTCCGACCTCGGTGTTGCTGCTCGGCGGCCTGCGCGATTTTTTCTCCAACGGCATCCACCTCAACGTGATCGAGGCGGCCGACGACCCGGCCGAGGAGTCGTGGGCCAACATCCACGCAATGAACGACCTGGTCGAGGCGGTGCTGAGCACCACCGACCGACTCACCGTGTCGGCACTCGGCGGCAATGCGGCGGCCGGCGGCGTGATGCTCGCGCTGGCGGCCGACGAAGTGTGGTGCCGCGACGGCGCCGTGCTCAACCCGCACTACACGCTGATGGGCCTGCACGGCTCCGAATACTGGACTTACACCCTGCCGCGCCGCGTCGGCGCCGCCGAGGCGCAGCGTTTGACCCAATCGGCCCTGCCCGTGAGCGCCAGGCGCGCCGTCGAACTCGGCATGGCCGAGCGCGTGCTGCAGGCCGCGCCGGAAGAGTTGGGCGATGAAGTGACGCGGCTGGCCGCGCAACTGGCCGCCTCGCCGGACCTGGCCGCGCGCATCGCGAAGAAGCAGGCGGCGCGCGCGCAAGACGAAGCCGCAAAGCCGCTGCAGCAGTACCGCGATGAAGAACTGGCGCACATGCGCCGCAATTTCTTCGATGCCAGCGAGCCGCACCGCGCATTGCGGTCCGCGTTCGTGCGCAAGGAGAAGGCGCTGCACACGCCGCCGCATGTCGCCCGATTGGGGCTCGCCGCGGACTGAGCGGGCGCAGGCCGCGGCCTTCCGTCGTCAGGGTTGCGCCAGCTCCGCAAGAATCGCTTCGCGGTCCTGGTCCAGCCGTGGCGGCTGCCGCAGCACCTGCGTGCGGTGGCCACCCACGTGCACCGGGTTGCCCGCCACCGTGAGCGGCCGGCCGCTCTGCGTGCGCACCTGCACCAGCATCTCGCGCGCCTGCACCTGCGGGTCGTTCACCACCGCGGCCACGTCGTTGTAGCCGCCCGTGGGAATGTTGTGCTGCATCAGCAGCGCCTGCCAGTGCGCGCAAGTCGCCGACGCCAGGCGCTCTTCGAGCAACTGCTTCAGCACCTCGTGGTGCTGGCAGCGCCCGGGGTTGGTGGCAAAGCGCTCGTCGTCCTGCAGTGCCGGCAATTCCAGCACCGTGCACAGGCGCTGGAACAGCGCGTCGTTGCCCGCCGCGATCACGAACCAGCCGTCGGAAGCACGGAACACGTCGAAGGGCGTGATCGACGGGTGCCGCGAGCCGATGGGCCCCGGCGCGCGGCCATCGGCCTCCATGCGCGAGATCGCGTTCTCGAGCAGCGCGACCTGGCAGTCGAGCATCGCCACGTCGACCCTGTCTCCCAGGCCGGTGCGCCCGCGCTGCAGCAATGCGGCCTGCGTGCCGATGGCCGCATACAGGCCCGCGCCCAGGTCGCCGATCGAGACGCCCACGCGCGTCGGCGGCGCGCCGGGGTGGCCGGTCAGGCTCATGATTCCGCCCATCGCCTGCACCACCATGTCGTAGGCGGGGCGCCTGCTGTAAGGCCCCGTCTGTCCGAAGCCCGAGACCGAGGTGAACACCAGTTTCGGAAAGCGCGCATGCAGCGTCGGCCAGTCGTAGCCCAGCTTTTCCATCGTGCCGGGTCGGAAGTTTTCGACCAGCACGTCGGCCGTGGCCAGCAACGACTCGAAAACCGCCCGGTCGGCCGGCGCCTTCAGGTCCAGCGCAATCGACTCCTTGTTGCGGTTGACCGACATGAAGTAGGCCGAGTCGCCCTCGACGAACGGGCCGATCTGGCGGGCATCGTCGCCCAGCCCCGGCTGCTCCACCTTGATGACGCGCGCGCCCAGGTCGGCAAGCAGCAGCGTGCAGTACGGGCCCGCGAGCACGCGCGTCAGGTCGATGACGGTAAAGCCGTGCAGCGGGCCCGCCGTGGCTGCGGCTGTGGCTGCGGACGCGTTGGAAGAAGTGCCCGGCATCATTCGACGGTCGCGCCCGAGCGCTCGGTGAGTTCCTTCGATTTCGCGCCTTCGGCCGTGGCCCAACTGCGGAACTCGGCGAGCGATTTCGATGGCGCCGATTCGTTGCCCGACTTTTCCATCCGCGCCTTCACGTCGGGGTCGTTCAGTGCCGCCACGCTGGCGTCGAACAGCTTCTGCGCCATTTCAGGCGGCAGGCCGGCCGGTGCGAACAGGCCGAACCAGAAGGTGTAGTCGTAGCCCTTCACGCCGGCCTCGGCAATGCTCGGCACATCGGGAAAGAGCGGCGAGCGCTGGCCTGAGGTCACGGCCAGCACGCGCAGCTTCTGGCCCTGGGCCATCGGCAATACCGACGGCGGCGTGCCGAAGGTCAGTTGCACATCACCCGCGGCAACTGCCTGGATCGACGGGGCGCCGCCCTTGTAGGGCACATGCAGCATCGTCACGCCGGCCGCCTTTTCGAACGACAGGCCCGCAAGGTGGGTCACCACGCCGGTGCCCGACGACGAATAGGCCAGCTTGCCCGGGTTCTGCCGCGCTTCGGCAATCAGTGCCTGCACGGTCTTTGCGCTCACGTCCTTGTTGACGGCGAGCAGCATCGGGGCCGAGCTCCAGCGCGAGATGGGCACGAAGCTCTTCGCGCCGTCGTACTTCACGGCTTTGTAGAGCAGCTTGTCGCTGCCGTATAGGTTGGCGCTGCCCAGCAGCAGCGTGTAGCCGTCGGGCGCCGCGCGCGCCACCTGGTCCGACGCGATGGTGGTGCCCGCGCCGGGCTTGTTGTCGATGATCACCGGCTGCCCCAGCAGCTTGGCCATCTTGTCGCTGACGATGCGTGCCACCGTGTCGGCCCCGCCGCCGGCGGGAAAGCCCACCACCAGCGTGATCGGCCGCGTGGGGTAGCTGTCCGCCAGGGCGCCGGCCGAAGCCAGCAGCGCCGCGGCGGCGAATGAAATGGCGCGAAGTTGTTGCTTCATGTCTTTGTCTCCGGTTTCTTGTCGTATCGATGGGGAGGGCGGCGCCCGGTCAGCGGCCCTTGAAGACCGGCAGGCGCTTCTCGCGCCAGGCACGGCCGCCCTCGGCCAGGTCTTCGGAAGCGACGGTGCGCTGCACTTCGCGCTGGATCGAAGCGGCGTCGGCACTGCCGCGCGCAATCTGGTTCAGGTGCTTCTTCATGCCGAGCAGCGCCAGCGGCGCCATGCCGGCGAGCGTGGTGCGCAGGCGCAGTACTTCGGCGTCGAGCGCCTGTGCGTCGTCGACCAGTTGCGTGAGAAAGCCGCAGTCGCGCATGGCGGGACCGTCGAGCTTTTCGGCGGTCAAAAAGAGCCGCTTGGCCGTGTCCAGCCCGAGCCGCGACACATAGCGCTCCATGCCGCTCTGGTAGTAGTGCAGGCCGAGCCGAGCGGCGGGCATGAATATCTCGGCGCCGCGCACGCCCACGCGGAAGTCGCAGGCCAGCACCAGGTCGGTGGCGCCGCCGAAGACGCCGCCATGCACCGCCGCGATGGTGACGGCGCGGCAGTTTTCGAGCGCATCGACCATGTCGCCGAAGCTGCGCCCCTCGGTCTGGCTGCTGGAGGCCACCTCTGATATATCGTAGCCGCTGCAAAAGTACTTGCCCTCGGACCGGAGGACCAGCACCAGCACTTCAGGTGAGCGATTCACCGTCTCCACGAGGCGAACCAGCTCGGGCAGGTCCTCCGGCACGAGCTTGTTCGCGGCCTGCGGGCGGCGCAGCGTCAGGAAGGCGACCGGGCCTTCGATGTGGAGTGTTGGGAGCATTGATGTACCAAATGACTGAATTGATATATCTGTAAGGTTAGCTAATATCGCGATTCCCATGCAACCCGCGAAAACCCTCGACACCCCCAGCCTGCAGGACCAGATCCGTGGCCGGCTCGAAAAAGACATCCAGCAAGGCACGCTGTCGCCCGGCATGCCCATCGACGAAAAGGCGCTGGCGCTGAGCTTCAACACCTCGCGCACGCCGGTGCGCGAGGCGCTGCTGCTGCTGAGTGCGCGCGGCCTGGTCGACATCGTTCCGCGCACCGGCATCTACGTGCGCCAGCTGCGGGCGAACGAACTGGTCGCGATGATGGAAGCGCTGGGCGAGCTTGAAGGCGTGCTGGCGCGGCTGGCGGCGTTGCGCATCGGCCCGGCGTTGCGCGACGAGTTGCTGCGCGCGCTGGCCGGCACCGCCGCGCAGGCGGAGGCGAACGACGCGGAGGCCTACCAGCAGGCCAATGCCGTGCTGCACGACGTGATCTACCGTGCCAGCGGCAATCCGTTCATCGTCGAGCAGGCGCAGACGGTGCGCCTGCGCATCGCGGCTTACAGGGGGCGGATGTTCGAGAAACCCGGGCGCCTGGCCGCTTCACAGCGGGAGCACGAACGGGTGGTGGAGTGGATCCTGAAGGGCCACGCGGACAACGCCGCGGAGGCGATGCGCGACCACATCTCGGTGGGCGGCAAGGTGTTTGCCGACCTCGTGCTGAACAACAAGTTCGGCTAGCCCGGCCAGTCGCCCGGCCGGACCTGTTTTTCTTTTTCTTCTTCTCTTTCAGCGAACGCGCATGCCCGGCGTCGCGCCCGGCCACGGCTCGAGCACATGGATGCCCGGGTGGGCCTTTTCGTCGCCATGGCTCGCAGCCAGAACCATGCCTTCGCTGACGCCGAACTTCATCTTGCGCGGCGCGAGGTTGGCGACCAGCACCGTGAGCTTGCCCACGAGTTGCTCGGGCTGGTAGGCCGATGCGATGCCGCTGAACACGTTGCGGGTCTTGCCCTCGCCGGCGTCGAGCGTCAGGCGCAGCAGCTTGGTCGAGCCCTCGACCTTCTCGCAGGCCACGATCTTCGCGATGCGCAGGTCGATCTTCGCGAAGTCGTCGATGGTGATGGTGGGCGCGATGGCTTCGCCGCCCGGCAGCGATTCTTCTGCCACGGCGACGGCCGGTGCGGGCTCGGGCGCGTCGAACAGCTTGTCGACCAGCTTGGCATCGGCACGCTGCATCAGGTGCTTGTACTCGCCGATGGCGTGGCCCGCGGGCAGTGACTGCGCCGCGTCCGTCCAGACCAGCGGCGAAATCTTCAGGAAGGCTTCGACGTTCACGGCCAGCGCCGGCAGCACCGGCTTCAGGTACAGCGTGAGCAGGCGGAAGGCCTCGATGCATACGGTGCACACGTCGTGCAGCCGCGCCTCGGCGCCTTCCTTCTTGGCCAGTTCCCAGGGCTTGTTCTGGTCGACGTACTCGTTCACCTTGTCGGCCAGCGCCATCACCTCGCGCAGCGCGCGGGCGTAGTCGCGGCCGTCGTACAGAGAGTGCAGCTGCGGGGCCGCGTCGCGCAGCGCGAACAGCAGCGCGTCGCCGTCGGCCGACACCTCGCCCAGCTTGCCGCCGAAGCGCTTGCCGATGAAGCCCGCGGCGCGGCTCGCGATGTTGATGTACTTGCCCACGAGGTCGCTGTTGACGCGCGCGACGAAGTCCTCGGGATTGAAGTCGATGTCCTCGTTGCGGCCGTTGAGCTTGGCGGCGATGTAGTAGCGCAGCCATTCGGGGTCGAGCCCGATCGACAGGTACTTGAGCGGGTCGATGCCGGTGCCGCGGCTCTTGCTCATCTTCTCGCCGCTCACCGTCAGGTGGCCATGCACGTACACGGCGTCGGGCGCCTTGCGGCCGCTGAAGTGCAGCATCGCGGGCCAGAACAGCGTGTGGAAGGTGATGATGTCCTTGCCGATGAAGTGCACCTGCTCCAGGTCGGGGTCGGCCATGTACTCGGTGTACGAGATGCCGTCGCCGCCGAGTTCGATGCAGCGCTTGTCGAGCAGGTTCTTCAGCGAAGCCAGGTAGCCCACGGGCGCATCGAGCCACACGTAGAAGTACTTGCCCGGCGCATCGGGAATCTCGATGCCGAAGTAGGGCGCGTCGCGGCTGATGTCCCAGTCGCCGAGGCCGCCCTTGCCTTCGTCGTCCTTGTAGAGCCATTCGCGGATCTTGTTCTGCACCTCGGGCTGCACGTGGCCCGCGGCGGCGGTCCATTCCTTCAGGTAGGCCTCGCAGCGTGGGTCCGACAGCTTGAAGAAGAAGTGCTCCGAACTGCGCAGCTCGGGCTTTGCACCCGACAGGGCCGAGTAGGGGTTGATCAGCTCGGTGGGCGCGTACACGGCGCCGCACACCTCGCAGTTGTCGCCGTACTGGTCCTTCGAATGGCAGTTGGGGCACTCGCCCTTGATGAAGCGGTCGGCCAGGAACATGCCCTTTGCGGGGTCGTAGAACTGCTCGACGCTCTTGGTAGCAATCAGGCCGTTGGCGCGCAGGTCGCGGTAGATGTCCTGCGCCAGCTGGTGGTTCTCGGGCGCATCGGTCGAGTGCCAGTTGTCGAAGGAGATGTAGTAGCCGTCGAGATACGGCTTGCGGCCCGCGGCGATCTCGGCCACGAAGGCCTGCGGCGTCACGCCGGCCTTGTCGGCCGCGATGGTGATGGCCGCGCCGTGCGCGTCGTCGGCACAGACGAAGTTGACGTCGGCGCCATTCATTCGCTGGTTCCGCACCCAGATGTCGGCCTGGATGTACTCCATCATGTGGCCGATATGGAACTTGCCGTTGGCATACGGCAGGGCGGTGGTGACGAAGAGCTTGCGCGGGGCGGACATCGGGAAGGGCGCTTTCGGGAGTGGCTGACTGGACTGACTGACGGGAACCGGGCATTTTAGGTGGCGGCGTCCCGGGAGGTGTTCGATGGCAGCATCGACCCCATGACGCATGCCATCGAACTCGCTGCCTACATCGCCGGATTCACCGGTTCGCCCCTGGCGCCGTGGGCCACCTCGCAGCCCTGGGAACTGCCGCCGCGCGCCCCTGAAATCGTGCGCCGGTTGCTGGCCGGGCTGCCCGCTGGCGACTACGTCGTCGAGGGCGAAGTCGCCGTTCACCGCAGCGCCCGGGTCGAGCCGGGCGCGGTGCTCAAGGGCCCGTTGATCCTCGGGGCGGACTGTTTCGTGGCCGCCGGCACCTACCTGCGCGGCGGCAACTGGGTCGACGCCCGCTGCACCATCGGGCCGGGCGTGGAGCTGAAATCGTCCTTCGTTTTCGAGGGCACGGCGCTCGCGCACTTCAACTTCGTCGGCGACTCGGTGATCGGCGCGGGCGTCAACATGGAAGCCGGCAGCATCATCTGCAACCACCGCAACGAGCGTGCCGACAAGCAGATCCTCGTGCGAAGCGGCGAGGGCGGCTCGCTGCAAGGCACGGGCTGCGACAAGTTCGGTGCGCTCGTCGGAGATGGGGCGCGCATCGGCGCCAATGCGGTGATCGCGCCCGGTGCCCTGCTTGTGCCGGGCCGCGTCGTGGACCGCATGACGCTGGTGGACGAGGAATTGCCCGGCCGATAAAGTCGAGGCGACAAACAGGGAGGAAGAAGACCATGTCTGACGATCGCTTTGCCCCACCGACCGCGGAAGTGCTGATGCCTGTCGTCGCGCCGCAAGTGCCAGATGCCATACGCAAGAAGATCCGTCTTGCCTGGGGCGCCGGCCTGGTTTCGGCGGCGGTGACGCTCATCTTCGTTCTGATCGCGGTTTCGGGGACGAGCCTGCTCGGCTTCGGTCTCGCGCAACTGCTGGACGTCGCGGTGATCCTGGGGCTGTCCTTCGGGATCTACAGGAAGAGCCGTGTTTGCGCGGTACTGATGCTGCTCTACTTCATCTATTCCAAGTTCCTGATGATGCGCATCGGCGGTATCAGCGGTGGCAACGTGTTCACTTCGCTGCTCTTCCTCTATTTCTACGTACAGGGCGTCATCGGCACCTTTGCGTACCACAAACACCTCAAGCAGAAGGTGCCTTGAGCGTGGGGGCGCGCGGCACTGTCTCGCGCGCGACGTATGCTCCAGCCCCCGATACAGAAAGCGAGACGCAGCCGATGACCACCCTCTCCATTCCCGCAACCCTGATCCCCGGCGACGGCATCGGCCCCGAAATCGTCGACGCCACGCTGGCCGCGCTCGATGCGCTGAAGGCACCCTTCACCTGGGACACGCAGATCGCCGGCCTGGGCGGCGTCAAGGCGTCGGGCGATCCGCTGCCGCAAGCCACGCTGGACAGCATCCGCCGCACCCGCCTGGCCCTGAAGGGCCCGCTCGAAACCCCGTCGGGCGGTGGCTACCGCTCGTCGAACGTGCGGCTGCGCGAGGAATTCCAGCTGTACGCCAACCTGCGCCCCGCGCGCACCATCATCCCCGGCGGCCGCTTCGACAAGATCGACCTGGTCGTCGTGCGCGAGAACCTCGAAGGCCTCTACATCGGCCACGAGCACTACGTGCCCATCGACGGAGACCCGCATGCCGTGGCCATGGCCACCGGCATCAACACCCGCCAGGGCAGCCGCCGCCTGCTCGAATACGCCTTCGAGACGGCAGTGGCCACGGGCCGCAAGAAGGTCACGATCGTGCACAAGGCCAACATCATGAAGGCGCTCACGGGCATCTTCCTGGAGACCGGCCTGGACCTCTACGAGAAGAAGTACAAGGGCAAGTTCGAGCTCGACACGGTCATCATCGACGCCTGCGCGATGAAGCTGGTGCTCAACCCCTGGCAGTTCGACATGCTGGTCACCACCAACCTGTTCGGCGACATCCTGTCCGACCTCGTGGCGGGCCTGGTCGGCGGCCTGGGCATGGCGCCCGGCGCCAACATCGGCGCAGACGCCGCGATCTTCGAGGCGGTGCACGGCTCCGCGCCCGACATCGCCGGCAAGGGCATCGCCAACCCCACCGCACTGCTGCTGGCGGCCGCGCTGATGCTCGACCACGTGAAGCTGCCCGAACTGGCCACGCGCCTGCGCACGGCCATCGACAAGACGCTGAACATCGACAAGGTGCGCACGGGCGACCTCGGCGGCACGGCGGGCACGGCGGCGTTCACGAAGGCGCTGGTCAGCCGCATCAACGGCGGTTGACCGGAGCGGGGCTCGCGGGCGCTGCATGAGAAGGCTTCTGCTGCTCCTGGGGGCTCTGCTGTTCGCAGGCTTCGCTGCGGCCGACCCGCGCTTCACCGTGGTGAAGGTCGACCTGCGTACCGAGCGGCTCGAACTGTTCCTGCGCGACGACGCGGGCGTGCCGTTCAAGCGTTTCGACCGGCTCGATGCCTGGCTGAAGGAGCGTCACCGCCAACTGGGCTTCGCGGTGAACGCCGGCATGTACCACGAGGACTTTTCCCCGGTCGGCTTGCTGGTGCGCAATGGCCGCGAAGAGGCACCGCTCAACCTGGCCGACGGTGCCGGCAATTTCTTCCTCAAGCCCAACGGTGTGTTCCTCGTGTCGGACACGGGGCCGCGCGTGGTCGAGTCGTCGGAATACCCGGCGCTGGCGCAGGGCGTACGCCTCGCGACGCAGTCGGGCCCGCTGCTGCTGCGCCGCGGCGTCGTGCACCCCGCTTTCATTCCCCATTCCGATTCGCGCAAGATCCGCAACGGCGTTGGCGTGATCGGTCACACGGCGATCTTCGTCATCAGCGAGACGCCGGTGAATTTCTACGAGTTCGCGCTCTACTTCCGCGATGTGCTCCACTGCCGGGACGCGCTGTATCTCGACGGCACGGTTTCGGCACTGCATTCGACGGCGCTGCACAGAAGCGATTTCGTGCGGGAGCTGGGGCCTATCCTTGGCGTCGCGTCGCCCTGAGTGCGGCGCCTGCCTGCCTTCTGCGTTTCATCATCGATCCCCGAGCCATGTCCACCACACCGCTGCCCGTTCTGTCCCTTCTCGAAACCCGTGTCCTCGGCGTGCTGGCCGAAAAGCAGCGCACCGTGCCCGACAGCTACCCGCTCACGCTCAATTCCCTGCTGTCGGGCTGCAACCAGAAGACCAGCCGAAACCCCGTGCTCGAACTCGCCGAGTCGCAGGTGCAGGCCGCCATCGACAGCCTGAAGGGCTACAGCCTCGTCGCGGAAACCAGCGGCGGGCGCGCCTTCCGCTACGAGCACAACATCGACCGCGTGCTGCGCATCCCGTCGCAGTCGGTCATCCTGCTCACCGTGCTGATGCTGCGCGGGCCGCAGACGGCGGGCGAATTGCGCATCGCCTGCGACCGCATGCACAACTTCGCCGACATCTCGTCGGTCGAAGGCTTTTTGAATGAGCTCGCGGAACGACCGGCCGGTGCGCTGGTGGTGAAGCTGGCGCGCTTGCCCGGTGCGCGCGAGAGCCGCTGGGCGCATCTGCTGAGCGGTGCGCCGGCGGAAGAGGTGGCTGGGCCCTCCGATGTGCCTTATGCCGCGCACGATGTGTCGCTGGGCGAGGTCGCGGCGCTGAAGGCCAATGTGGCGCGGCTCGAAGCCGAGGTGGCGTCGTTGAAGGCGCTGCTGGGGCGCGTGTGTTCGGAGCTGGGGATTTCCGAAGAGGGTTGATCGCACCACTTCACGCGGGCTTCACGCGGCCCGCACATTCGGTGTCTAACTTCGGCCCCCATTGCACACATCAATGGAGCACCGGCCATGGACAACGGACCCATCGGACACACCGCAGCGTGGCGCGACCACATGCCCTTCGACGACATCACCCGGCGCGCACTCGCGTGTCTTGCCCTCCTGGCGGGCGTCGCGAGCCTCTACGCGTTTTTCTGGTGGGCCGCGTCAGCCACCGGCTTCTTCCTGTTCGACGGCTGGCTGCACACCTGGCGTGGCCTGGGCACGGCGTTCGCGTTCCGGGACATGGACACGGCGTATTACCTGCTGAGCTGGGTCTTCTCTGTGTTCGGCGGGCTGTGCGGCTGGGCCGCGCTGATCGGGTTTGCCGTGACGCACCGGCGTGGCTGGGATGCGGTCTCGCGCTGGATCAAGATCGGCTGCGCGGTCGGCGCGGCGGCTGGGCTGGCGTTCGAGCCCGGCCGGCTGCTGGCGCTGGGCCCCATCGTCTGCGTGATGGCGCTGCTGTTGCGGTCGATGCTGATGCCGGCAAGGATTGCGATCAGCTCGAGGCAACAGGCACATCAAGGCTGAGCTTCACCGCATCCATCGTGACCAGCGTGCGAAAGCGCTTCACGTTGTTGCTCTGGAAGAAAAGCTGCCGCGTCAGCGCCGTGTATTGCGCCATGTCGCGCACCACGAAGACGAGGATGAAGTCCCACTCGCCCGTCACGTAGTAGCACTGCTGCACCTGCGGGCAGTCTCTGAAGCTCTGCTTCATTGCGTCGAGCAGTTCGATCTGCTCGCTCTCCGTTTCCACCTCCGCCACGATGGTCAGCGGGTGGCCCAGCGCGGCGGGCGACAGCACCGCGCCGTAGCGCTGGATCACGCCCTCGTCGCGCATGCGCTTGAGCCGCCGGTTGACGGCTGCGGTCGACAGGTGCACGCGCTCGCCCAGTTCGCTCTGCGGCATGCGGCTGTCCGCCTGGATCAGCTCCAGCAGGCGAAGGTCGAGGGTGTCGAGCGGCGTCATGAAATGGGAAGTGACGCAAAAACGTTGCGTCGAAGGCGATGATTTTGCGCGCCCATACCGCCGCATTGTCAATAGCATCTCGTCATGAACCTCACCGATGCACCCCTGCGCGAAACGCTCACCGGCTGGCGGCGGCAACTGCACGCCATTCCCGAAACCGGCTTCGAGGAAGCGAAAACCTCGGCCTTCGTCACCCGGGTGCTGAGGGCGCTGGGCCTCGACGTGCACACCGGCATCGGCGGCACCGGCCTCGTGGCCAACCTGAAGGTGGGCAGCGGCAAGGGCGTGATCGGCCTGCGCGCCGAGATGGACGCGCTCAACATCACCGAGCTGCCCACCGACCGCGCGTACGCTTCCGGCACGCCCGGCAAGATGCACGCCTGCGGCCACGACGGCCACATGTCGATCATCCTCGGCGCGGCGCAGCTGCTGCGCGAGCGGCAGGATTTCGACGGCACCGTGCGCTTCATCTTCCAGCCGGCAGAGGAGCACGGCCGCGGCGCGAAGGCGATGATGGACGACGGCCTGTTCGATCGCTTTCCGGTCGACGAGATCTACGGCCTGCACAACATGCCCGGCATGCGCGCCGGCACCATCGCCACGCGCACGGGCGGCCTCATGGCGAGCGAAGACAACTTCGTGATCCACGTGAAGGGCCGCGGCACGCATGCCGCGCGGCCGCACATGGGCATCGACCCGATCGTCATCGGTGCGCAGATCGTGCTGGCGCTGCAGAGCATCGTTTCGCGCACGCTCGACCCGGGCGCGCAGGCGGTGGTTTCGTGCACCGAGTTCATCACCGACGGCATCCGCAATGCAATTCCGTCGAACGTCGTCATCAAGGGCGACACGCGCAGCTACGACCCGGCGGTGCAGCAGATGCTGGCCAAGCGCATGCGCGAGATCAGCGAGGGCATCTGCCGCATGCATGGTGCCGAATGCGAATTCAGCTACACGCACGAGTTCGCGCCCACCGTGAACTGGGCCGAATGCGTGCCCACGGCGGTTGCCGCCGCCGCGGCCATCGTGGGCGCGGAGAACGTCGATGCCAACGTGGCGCCGATGATGATTTCGGAAGACTTCGGCGCGTTCCTGAAAGCCGTGCCCGGCGCCTTCGTGTTCCTGGGCAACGGCGCCGAAGGCGAGCCGGGCGGCACGCCGCTGCACAACGGCAGCTACGACTTCAATGACGAGGTGCTCGCGACGGGCGCCCGCTATTTCGCGGAGATCGTCCGCCTGCGCCTTCCCCGGCACAACGAAACAAGAGACTGACCGGCATGCTGTTCACCAACCCCCAGGCGCGGCGTAGCGCTTATGACGAATCGTTGAGCGAGGTGATGAACATCGCGCGCGGCCAGGAGAGCCGGCAGTGGCTGTCGCACTGGAACCGGCTCGCGCCGCACCCCACGCCGGCATGGCCGCTGCCCCGGCTGGCGGCGCAGCTGGGCATCGAACAGGTGGTCGTCAAGGACGAATCCAAGCGCTCGGCGCTCGGCAGCTTCAAGGTGCTGGGCGCGCCCATTGCGCTGCTGCGGCTCGTGCTGCGCCGATGGCCCGACCGCGGATGGACGCCCGCGGAGCTTCTGGCGGGCAGGCATGCAGCGGCGCTGCGCGACTTCGTGGTCGTCAGCGCCACCGACGGCAATCACGGCCGCGCGCTCGCTGCGGCTGCGCAGAGCATTGGCTGCCGCTGCGTCATCGTGCTGCATGCTCAGGTCAGCGAGGAGCGCGAAACGCCGATTGCCGCGCTCGGCGCGGAGATCGTGCGCATCGCCGGCAACTACGACGAGTCGGTCGAGGAGGCCGCGCGCCTTGCCCGCGTCAACGGCTGGGAGGTGGTTTCGGACACCTCCTACGACGGCTACGAAGAGGTGCCGCGCGATGTGATGCAGGGCTACGGCATCCTGGCCGACGAGCTGCTCGAAGACGTTGCCGCCGGTGCGCCGTGCCCGTTCACCCACGTCATCGTGCAGGGCGGCGTGGGCGGGCTGGCCGCGGGCGTCGTCAGCCATTTCTGGGAGCGCTACGGCACGGCGCGACCGAGCTTCATCGTGGTGGAGCCCGAGCAGGCCGACTGCCTGCTGCAAAGCGCGCGCAGCGGCCGGCCCGATCACGCAACGGGCTCGGTCGATTCGGTGATGGCGGGGCTGGCCTGCGGCGAAACCTCGCCGCTTGCATGGCGCTTTCTTCAACCGGCCGTCGACCTGTTCATGACAGTGACCGACGCGCAGGCCGAACACGCCATGCGCACGCTCGCGAGCGGCGAGGCGGGCGACGTGCCCGTGCTGAGCGGTGAGTCCGGCGCGGCCGGCCTGGCGGCGCTGCAGGTGCTGGCAGGCGACCCCGCGGCCCGAGATACCTCGGGATTGGGCCCCGATGCGCGCGTGCTGCTCATCAGTACTGAAGGCGCGACCGCGCCCGGTGTGTATCGTGCATTGACGGGGCGATCAGGCGAGGAGGTCCTCGCGGCGCAGCGGCAGTGGATGGCACGCGAGGGCATGGTCGAGCAGGCCGCCACCTGAGCGGCCAGACCCCTCAGGCCACGTTCCAGCCGAAGAAGCGCAGCACCTCGTCGCGCTGCTTCATCGCATCGGCGCGCCCCAGCGCCATCAGCTCGCGCGTGTAGTCCGACTCGAACAGCAGGTAGCTCGCGAGCGCGCCGCCCTTCACATCGGCTGCTACCTTCGAGCCGCCCAGCAGATGCCGCACCGCGCCGGGCAGGGCGTCGACGTGGCGCGCCGCGATCACGTCGAGGCGCTCCGACGGCGAGATCACCAGCAGGTCGAGCGGGCGCAGCGCGCTCGCCGCGCGCGCTTCTTCGGGAATCAGCCCCAGCGTGTGGTTGATGCGGCGCAAGCGCTCGATGTCCACCGCCAGCGCATCGAGAAAAATGCTCGACAGCGCATGGCCCGCGATCTGCGCCATCGTCGGATAGCCGCTGTGGGTGTTGGGCGCGTCGGCGTCGCGCGGCTCGTGCATGCGGCCCGCGCCGATCACCACGATGCGTTGCGCGCCCAGGTGAATGGCTGCCGCGATGGGCGCCGACTGGCGCATCGAGCCGTCGCCGAAGTACTCGGTGTGCCCCTGCATTGGCAAGGCCGTGGCCGGAAACACGAAGGGAATGGCCGACGACGCCAGCAGGTGGGTGTGCGTGATGCGGTCGCGCACCGACAGGCGCTGCGAGCGCACCCATGGCTCCATCGGCACGGCCGCCTCGAAGAAAGTGACGTGCTCGCCCGAGCTGTAGCTCGAAGCCGTCACGGCCAGCGCCTGCAGGTGGCCTTCCTTCATGAGCTGCGGCAGCCGGTCGAGCGGCACCATGCGTTGCAGCAGCTCGGCCAGCGGCGTGTTGTCGAGCAGCGACTTCGGCTTGATGCGCATCCAGTTGGCCGCGAAGCGCCCGAGCCCGAGCAGCATGCGCCAGCGCGCGCCGCTGCCAATCACCGAAAGAGAATCGGCGCGGTACACCTGTTCGGCGCGGAACTGGCCCCAGACCTCGGCGATGTGTGCCACCACGTGGTCGAAGTTGTCGCAGCCGCAGGCCAGCACGGCTGCGTTGATGGCTCCGGCCGAGGTGCCGGTGATGACCTGAAAGGGGTTGCCCGTGCCGGCGGCAGGGCCGACAGAGCGCCGGATCTCGGCAATGGCCTCCAGCACGCCCACCTGGTAGGCGGCCCGGGCGCCGCCCCCGGTGAGCAGGAGGCCGGTGGCGACGGGGCTTGTCTCTGGCATTTTTGGTTATTGGGAGGCTGTTCGATGCTGGCTCGGAGAGCGCACTAGACTACCCGCCATTCAGGAGTTAGATCAATGGCACTCACCCCAGATGGGCTCATGGACGCGCTCAAGGCCGTCGCGGACCCTAACACCGGCAAGCAATTCGTGGCGACCCGGTCGCTCAAGAACCTCCAGATCTCGGAGGGCGACGTCTCGTTCGACCTCGAACTCGGCTACCCGGCGAAGAGCCAGCACGCGGCCATCCGCAAGGCGCTGGTGGCGGCCGCCAAGGCGGTGCCGGGCGTGGAGAACGTGTCGGTCAACATCGTCACCAAGGTCATCAGCCATGCGGTGCAGCGCGGCGTGCAGCTGATGCCCAACGTCAAGAACATCATCGCGGTGGCCTCGGGCAAGGGCGGCGTGGGCAAGAGCACCACGGCGGCCAACCTGGCGCTGGCGCTGGCGTCCGAGGGCGCCACGGTCGGCCTGCTCGACGCCGACATCTACGGCCCGAGCCAGCCCATGATGATGGGCATCGAAGGCCGCCCCGACAGCGCCGACGGCAAGACCATGGAGCCCATGGAGCGCCACGGCGTGCAGGTGATGTCCATCGGCTTCCTGGTCGACCAGGACCAGGCCATGATCTGGCGCGGCCCCATGGCCACGCAGGCGCTGGAGCAGCTGCTGCGCCAGACCAACTGGAAAGACCTCGACTACCTCATCGTCGACATGCCCCCGGGCACCGGCGACATCCAGCTCACGCTGAGCCAGCGCGTGCCGATGACGGGCGCGGTGATCGTCACCACGCCGCAGGACATCGCGCTGCTCGACGCCAAGAAGGGCATCAAGATGTTCGAGAAGGTCGGCGTGCCGATCCTGGGCATCGTCGAGAACATGGCAGTGCACATCTGCTCGAACTGCGGCCATGCCGAACACATCTTCGGCGCGGACGGCGGCAAGAAGATGGCGGCTGAATATCAGATGGAATACCTCGGCGCGCTGCCGCTGGACATCAAGATCCGTCTGCAGGCCGACAGTGGGGCGCCGACTGTGGTGTCCGATCCTGAAGGGGACGTGGCAGGCATCTACAAGGCGGTTGCACGTCGAGTGGCCGTCGGCATTGCGGAGAAGGCCAAGGACTTTTCGGCGAAGTTTCCGACGATCTCGATCAGCAAGAACACCTGAGGAACGGCGTCTCGATGAACCTGCTCGCCTCGATGCGCTACTTGGTAGCGCTGAACGAGCACAAGCACTTCGGCCGGGCGGCGCAGGCCTGCCACATCACGCAGCCTGCGCTGTCGAATGCACTGCGCGCGCTGGAGACCGAGTTCGGCGTCGTCATCGTCAAGCGTGCCCGCGTGTATGTCGGCCTCACGCACGAAGGCGAACGAGTGCTCGCCACGGCGCAACGCATGCTGCGCGACAACGAAGTGCTGCTGCAGGAACTGCGCAGCGACGTGGACAACCCGCACGGCCGCCTGCGCATGGCCGCAGTGCCCACGGCGATACCGATGCTCTCGCGCTTTGCGGCCATGCTGCAGCAGCGGCACCCGGGCATCGTGCCGGCCGTGCTGTCGATGAGTTCGCAGGACCTGGAGACGGGACTCGAAAGCCTGTCGATCGACCTCGCGCTGGGCTACACCGAGCGCATGCACCTGCCCGGCATCAAGCTCACGGCCTGGCCACAGAGCATCGAGCACTACTTCCTGCTGCGCCGCGCGAAGAAGGCCTCGACCGATGAACTGCGCATCGGCGAGCCCATCTCGTGGGCCGAGGCGGGCAAGCTGCCGCTGTGCCTGCTCACGTCCGACATGCACAACCGCGCCATCGTCGACCAGGCGCTGCGCGAAGCCGGCGTGCCTGTGATGCCCGCCATCGAGACCAATTCGGTGCTCGCGCTGGCGCTGGCGGTGAGCGCGGGCACGGTCAACAGCGTGCTGCCCGGCGGCATGGTCGCGGCCGTGCGAAGCCATCGCGAGCTGGAAGCGCTGCCGCTGATGGCGCCGGACGTGCGCACGCCCATCGGCTTCATGACGCAGGACGGCGTGCGCGTCTCGCGCGCGCTCGAAGCGGCACTGGCCTTTCTGCAGACGCCCGAGTGGCAGGAGCAGTTGCAGCAGCACAGCGGCGCGCTCGGCGAATGACAGGAACCAAAGGCCTAATCATTTAGTTATTGAATCAGGCCATGCCCTGATCGAATTTGACGGAAATTTAACCGTTAGCTCACACTCCGCGACCCGGATTAGCAATAACTTACACATCCGGCGAACAAGGAGAAATATGGCAGGTTCATCTGCAGGCGTTCTCGATGGAGAACGCGTCGTTGGGGGAGGGGCGCAGACGCAACCCGGCTTCCTGGAAAAAGAACGCATCATCGCGGGCCCCGGCTTCAATCGCTGGCTGGTTCCGCCGGCTGCATTGGCCATTCATCTGTGCATTGGCATGGCGTACGGCTTCTCGGTGTTCTGGCTGCCGCTGTCGAAGGCGCTCGGCACTGCCGGCACCGGCGCACAAGCTTGCGCCAAGGACATGAGCTTCTTCGCCGAGCTCTTCGCCACCAATTGCGACTGGCGCGTGGCCACGCTCGGCTGGATGTACACCCTGTTCTTCGTCTTCCTCGGCTGCTCGGCAGCCCTGTGGGGCGGCTGGCTCGAACGCGCGGGCCCGCGCAAGGCCGGCGTGGTGTCGGCGCTGTGCTGGTGCGGCGGCATGCTGCTGTCGGCGGTGGGCATCCACCTGCACCAGTTCTGGCTGATGATCCTCGGCTCGGGCGTGATCGGCGGCATCGGCCTGGGGCTGGGCTACATCTCGCCGGTAAGCACGCTGATCAAGTGGTTCCCCGACCGCCGCGGCATGGCGACCGGCATGGCCATCATGGGCTTCGGCGGCGGCGCGATGATCGGTTCGCCGCTGGCGGTCGACCTGATGAAGCGCTTCAGCACCGCCACCGACGTGGGCGTGATGCAGACCTTCGTGGTCATGGCGCTGGGCTACTTCGTGTTCATGATGGCCGGCGCGCTGGGTTACCGCGTGCCGCCCTCGGGCTGGAAGCCTGAAGGCTGGACCCCGCCCCCGGCGCAGACCACCAACACCATGATCACGCAGCGCCACGTGCACGTGAAAAAGGTCTGGGGCATTCCGCAGTTCTGGCTCGTGTGGCTGGTGCTGTGCATGAACGTGAGCGCCGGCATCGGCGTGATCGGCATGGCTTCTCCCATGCTGCAGGAAGTGTTCGGCGGCGCGCTGATCGACCTGCCGGCCAAGTACGGCCAGCTCGACAAGACCCAGCTCGCGGCCATCGCAGTGGTGGCGGGCGGCTTCACGGCGCTGCTGTCGCTGTTCAACATCGGCGGGCGCTTCGTGTGGGCCAGCCTGTCGGACAAGCTGGGCCGCAAGCTCACCTACACGGTGTTCTTCGTGCTCGGCGGCATCCTGTACGCGAGCATTCCCTCGTCGGCCGGCGCGGGCAGCAAGCTGCTGTTCGTGGGCGCCTGCTGCGTGATCGTGTCGATGTACGGCGGCGGCTTCGCCACGGTGCCGGCCTACCTGGCCGACCTGTTCGGCACGCAGTTCGTGGGCGCCATCCACGGCCGCCTGCTCACGGCGTGGGCCACGGCCGGCATCCTCGGCCCGGTGGTCGTGAACTACATGCGCGAATACCAGCTGGGCCTGGGCCTGCCGCGCGAGCAGGTCTACAACCAGACCATGTACATCCTCGTGGGCATGCTGGTGATCGGCTTCATCGCCAACCTGCTGGTGCGCCCGGTGGCCGACAAGCACTTCATGACCGACGACGAACTGGCCATCGAGAAGAAGCTGGCGCACGAGAAAGCTTCGGCAGCCGAAGTGGGCAGCGGCTCGGGCCGTGCCGATACGGTGAGCCCGGCGGTGGTGGCGCTGGCCTGGGTGGCGGTGGGTATTCCGCTGGCCTGGGGTGTCTACAAGACCCTGATCAGCGCGGCCAAGTTCTTCGGCTGATCCTCCGAGCGATCAGCGGCCCGAGGGCTGTGCGGCGAACACTTCGATCGCCGCCAGCCGGGCCACCGAACGGCCCGGCTTCACATCGCCGGCTACCACCAGCCGCGCCATGCCGTTGCGACCCAGCGGCGTGCCGTTCAGGCTGTAGGCAACCAGCGCCATGCGGTTGCCGGATTCGGGTGCGATCTCCGCGAGCGAGACCACCGCACGGTAGCCGTCGCTGCCGACCACCACCGCATACATCGAGAGCACCGGGTTGCGCACCGCGGTGTCCGGCTTGAGGCCGACCGACGCATCGTTCAGCAGGGTCCACAGGCTCACGCCGGTGTAGGTGTTGCTGCCGACAGTCAGCGTGACGGCGGGCTGAGCCTGCAGGGCTGCGAGGTCGAAGGTGGCGCGCTTGCCGACGATGCCCGAGACGGTGAAGGAGGGCGAGATGCCTTCGTTGGTGGCGGCCGTAACGTGCGGCGTCATGGCGCCTGTCTGTGGGCTGCCGCCGGCACAACCTGCGAGCACGGTCAACAGGGACAACAGGAACAGGGTGCGGTCTTTCACTGGAACTCCTCGTTTCCCCAAGGCGGGTAGCGTCGTATTCATTCTTGCATGGCGACGGCCGCCCAACGCGGGCGGACAATGGCGGCCCGCATTGGTTTACGCTTGGCGCCAACATGAAATCCAAAGTCCAGTTCCGTCTGCGCGTCTACCGGGACGACACCATCGCCATCGGCCCCGGCAAGATCGCCGTGCTCGAAGCCGTGGCCGAGACCGGCTCGATCTCGGCGGCCGCCCGGCTGCTGGGCATGTCGTATCGCCGGGCCTGGATGCTGATCGACGAGATGAACCAGTCGCTGGCCTCGCCGGCCGTGAACACCGCCGCCGGCGGCTCGCGCGGCGGCGGCACGGCGCTGACGCCGGTGGGCGAGGAAATCGTCAAGCACTACCGGGCCATCGAGAACGCGGCGCGCCTTGCCACGGCGGCCGACATTCGTGCGCTGACGCGCCTGCTGGCGCCATGAGCTCCGAGGCCGCCGATGTCGTCTGCCGCCCGGTCGGCCTGGTGCGCAGCCGCTTCACGGAGGCCACCGGCATGCCGATCCAGACGGCCGGCGCACCCGAAGAAACGGGGCGCGTCGAAGTGTTCGCCGAGTTCGCGCCGGGCCTGCGCGACATCGAAGGCTTCGACTACCTGATCCTCGTCACCCACCTGCACCAGTGCGCACACGAGCGCCTGGAGGTGGTGCCCTTTCTGGACAACGCATTGCACGGCGTCTTCGCCACGCGCGCGCCCGCAAGGCCGAACCGGCTGGGCCTGTCGATCGTGCGGCTCACCTCGGTGGAGGGCACCACGCTGCACTTCAGCGGCAACGACATGATGGACGGCACGCCCGTGCTCGACATCAAGCCCTATGTGCCGAAGTTCGACGTGCGCGAGACCGACCGCATCGGCTGGTTCGGCGCCAGGCTCGATCAACTGCCGCGCACCCGCTCCGACGGCAGGATGGGCTGATCGGGCGGGGTGCCTTCCGGCGGGTCCTGCCAGCCTTGCCAGCACGACCACACGCTCTGCGACAGCACCTCGCGCGCCTGCGGCGGTGCTTCGCCGATGCTGCCCATGCTGATGAAGCCCGCGAGGTATTCGCCCGGCAGCACGCCTACCTGCCGCGCCAGCGTTTCGTCGAAGCAGCGTTCGCCGCTCAGCACGATGGCGCCATAGCCCAGCTGGTGCGCGGCGCTCAGCAGATTGCCGAGCGCCGCGCCCGCGCTCAGCCACTGTTCGCGCGCCGGGATCTTGCTGCGTTCGCGCGGCGACACCACGAAACCCAGCAGCAGCGGCGGCCGAGTGGCATGTTCGCGTGCGCGCTTCAGGTCGGCGGGGCTGGCCAGTGGATCGCGCCGCAGTTTTTCCTGCTCGAAGCACCAGGCCAGCGCTTCGCGGTTCTGCGGGCGGAACTCGATCACGCGCCACGGATGCAGGCCGCCATGGTCGGGCGCGCGCAGGCCGGCCTGGAGGATCGCGTCGAGTTCATCGGGGTTGGGGCCGGGCGGCTGCAGGCGACGCGGCGACACCGAGCGCCGCGTCAGCAAAACTTCGAGGATGCGCTCCGCACCCGTCATGTGCCTCCACATGCGCGTCACTGCTCCCGGTGGTCGACCCACACCGCCTGGCGGCGCAGCACCTCGCCGATGTCGCCGGCGTCGGCCGTTGCCACGAAGAAGGACTGGCTCGCGCCATCGGGGCCGGTGATGGACAGCACGAAGCCTTCTGCATCCATGGTGCGCTCGATGCGCCATTCCTGCACCTGCGTCACATGGTGGCGAAGCTCCGGCCGGCCGGAGATCGAGCGAACAACGGTGTCGTGGATGGAAGGGCGCATGGGTGGGATGTCTCCTACGCTGTATTCCTCAGTATATGAAGACTCATGGCTTTGCGCACCCCCGTGAGAACCTTAGGGCTCATCGTGTAACAATCTCGCCGTATTTTCATGAACACGACGAACTCGCTCATCGCTTCGACCGACTGGTTTCCGCTGGTGCTGTCGCTCAAGGTCGCCGCCGTGGCGACCCTGCTGGCGCTGATCGTCGGCGTGGCGCTGGGCTGGGTGTTCGCACGCAAGAAGTTCTTCGGCGCCACCGTGCTCGAGGCCGTGTTCATGCTGCCGCTGGTGCTGCCGCCCACGGTGATCGGCTACGCGATTCTCGTGGCGGCTGGGCGCCGCAGCCCGCTGGGCGCGTGGCTGCGCGAGCACCTCGACTACACCATCATCTTCAGCTGGCACGGCGCCGTCGTGGCCTCGGCCGTGGTTGCGCTGCCGCTGGTGCTCAAGTCGGCCAGCGCGGCGTTTTCGGGCGTCGACCGCTCGCTCGAAGCGGCGGCAAGCACGCTGCGGCAGTCGCCGTTTTCGGTTTTCCTGCGCGTCACGCTGCCGCTGGCCTGGCCCGGCATCCTGGCCGGCACGCTGCTCGCGTTCGCGCGCGCCATGGGCGAATTTGGCGCGTCGCTGATGGTGGCCGGCTCCATCCCCAAGCAGACGCAGACGCTTTCGATGGCCATCTATGACGCGGTGCAGGCAGGGCACGACGACCTTGCGCTGCTGCTGGTCATCGTGACTTCGCTGCTGTCGATCACCGTGCTGGTGCTGTCGAACCGCTTCTTCTCTCTTCGCTGATTTCATTTTCAATAATCTGGAGTTGCCCATGCGTCCGTTTCGCTTTCTGTCGTTGGTTCTTGCACTCGCCTTGCCGCTGGTTGCGGGCGCCCAGCAGATCACCGTGTCCGCCGCTGCCAGCCTGACCGACGCATTCAAGGAAATCGGCCCCAAGTTCGAGGCTGCCAAGACGGGTGCCACGGTGCGCTTCAATTTCGCGGCCTCGGGCGTGCTGCTGCAGCAGATCGGCCAGGGCGCACCGGTGGACGTGTTCGCCAGCGCCGACCAGGAAACGATGAACCGCGGCGTCGAGCAAAAGGCGATCGACGCCGCCACGCGCAAGGACTTCGTCACCAACAGCCTGGTGCTGATCGAGCCCGCCAAGGAAGGCGTGGGCCTCAAGACGCTGCAGGACCTGGGCGGCGCCAACGTGAAGAAGATCGCCGTCGGCAAGGTCGCCACCGTGCCGGTCGGCCGCTACACCAAGCAGGTGCTGGACAACGCCAACCTCTGGACCACGCTCGAACCCAAGTTCGTGCAGGCCGACAGCGTGCGCCAGGTGCTCGACTACGTGAGCCGTGGCGAAGTCGAGGCCGGTTTCGTCTACCGCACCGACGCGGCCG
Source organism: Variovorax sp. YR634 (assembly GCF_900106655.1). NCBI lineage: Bacteria > Pseudomonadati > Pseudomonadota > Betaproteobacteria > Burkholderiales > Comamonadaceae > Variovorax > Variovorax sp. YR634. Next base: position 101,440 of record NZ_FNOL01000018.1, on the reverse strand, counting down.
TGGCCGGCGACAAGGTGAAGATCGCCTTCACGCCCACCGGCCACACACCCGTGACCTACCCCATCGCCGTGGTCGCCGAGAGCAAGCAGAAAGCGCTGGCCGGCGACTTCATCGCCTTCCTCTCGACGCCTGCCGCGCAGGAAGTGCTCACGCGCTACGGATTCGGCAAGCCATGATCGATGTCGATCTGAAGCTCACGGTGGCCGACGGCCGTCGGCGCTTCGATCTGGCGGTGCGTTTCGCGACGGACGTGCCCTTTGCCGCGCTCTACGGCCCCTCGGGTGCGGGCAAGTCGCTGACCTTGCAGGCCATTGCCGGCCTGCTGCATCCTTCGTCGGGCCACGTGCGGCTCGACGGCCGCACGCTGTACGACTCGGCCCAGGGCATCGACGTGCCCGCGCCGGCGCGGCGCATCGGCTACCTGTTCCAGGACTACGCGCTGTTCCCGCACCTGAGCGTGCGCGAGAACGTGGCCTTCGGGCTGACCGCATGGCACCGCCGCAAGCCGGCCGCGAAAGACGCCGAACGCGTGCACGCCCTGCTCGAAAGCTTCGGCCTCGCGGCATTGGCCGACAGCCGGCCGCAGAACCTGTCGGGCGGCCAGCAGCAGCGCGTGGCGCTCGCGCGCGCGCTGGCCTGCGAGCCGCAGGTGCTGCTGCTCGACGAGCCCTTTGCCGCGCTCAACCCCATGCTGCGCGCGGAATTGCGCAACGAGCTCGCGCAGGTACGCAGGCAGTGGGGCATTCCGGTGCTGATGATCACGCACGACATCGAGGACGTGCTCGCGCTGGCCGACGTGGCCTTCGTCTACAAGGATGGGCAGGTGGTGCGCGAGATCGACCTGCACAACGCAGAAAGCCGTGACTTTGCGCTGCGCGATATCGCTGGCGTGCAGGCTGTTGAAGAGACGCCGCTGCGCAGCAAGCTGCGCGGGCTGCTGATGCAAGACACGCGAGGCGCCTGAGACCCCGCTTCATTTCCTTTTTGAATCGCCGCATGTCCCGATTCAATTTGACGCTCCGCAGGCCCACGGCGAACACTCGCCGGCATGAGCAGTGAGCAGAAGATCGAGTTTTACAAGGGCCCTGCGGGCGGTTGGGGCGCACTGCGCAGCGTGACGGCCGCGCTGTTGCGGCAGGACATTCCCATCAAGGGCGCGAAGACGCTGCTGTCGGCCAACCAGCCCGACGGTTTCGACTGCCCCGGCTGCGCCTGGCCCGACCGCAACCACGCCTCGACCTTCGAGTTCTGCGAGAACGGCGTCAAGGCCGTGGCCGCCGAAGCCACCGCGCGCCGCGCCGGTCCCGAGCTGTTCGCAAAGCACACCGTGGCCGAACTCGCTGAGCAAAGCGACTTCTGGCTTGAAGACCAGGGCCGCCTCACGCACCCCATGGCCTACGACGCGACCAGCGACAAATACGTGCCCATCGAATGGGACGATGCCTTCGCGCGCATCGCGAAGCATCTGAACGCGCTGCCCGACCCGAACCAGGCCATCTTCTACACCTCGGGCCGTGCGAGCAACGAGGCGGCCTTTCTGTACCAGCTGTTCGTGCGCGAGTACGGCACCAACAATTTTCCCGATTGCTCGAACATGTGCCACGAGCCCAGCGGCAGCGGCATGCGTCCGCAGTTCGGCGTGGGCAAGGGCACGGTCACGCTCGACGACTTCGAGAAGGCCGACGCGATCTTCATCTTCGGCCAGAACCCCGGCACCAACCATCCGCGCATGCTCGGCGAGTTGCGCTCGGCTTCCAGGCGCGGCGCGCGCATCGTGAGCTTCAACCCGCTGCGCGAGCGCGGACTGGAGCGCTTTGCCGACCCGCAGGACAAGCTCGAGATGGCGACCATGGGCTCCACGCCCATCAGCACGCACTACTTCCAGCTGCGCGTGGGCGGCGACTTCTCCGTCATCAAGGGGATGATGAAGCACGTCATCGAGCGCGAAGACGAAGCGGTCGCGCGCGGCGAGCCTTCGGTGCTCGACCATGAATTCATCGCCACCCACACCACCGGCTTCGAGGCGCTGGCGGCTGATCTGCGCGCCGAGTCGTGGGACATCCTGGTGCAGGAGTCGGGCCTGAGCGAAGCGCAGATCCGCGCCGCGGCCGATGTGTACCTGGGCGCCAAGCGGGTCATCGCCTGCTGGGGCATGGGCATCACGCAGCACCAGCATTCGGTCGCCACCATCCAGATGATCGGCAACTGGCTCATGCTGTGCGGCCACATGGGCCGCGAAGGCGCGGGTGCATGCCCGGTGCGCGGCCACAGCAACGTGCAGGGCGACCGCACCATGGGCATCTGGGAAAAGCCGCCGGCAGCGCTGCTCGACCGCCTGCAGAAGGTGTTCGACTTCGAGCCGCCGCGGCAGAACGGCGTCGACACGGTCGAGGCCATCCGGCTCATGCTCGAGGGCAAGGGCAAGGTGTTCTTCGCGCTCGGCGGCAACTTTGCGGCCGCCACGCCCGACACCTACCAGACCTGGAAGGCGCTGCAGCAGTGCGACCTGACGGTGCACGTGACCACCAAGCTCAACCGCAGCCACGTGGTCCACGGGCGCGAGGCGCTGATACTGCCTTGCCTGGGCCGCACCGAGATCGACATGCAGGCTGCCGGCCCGCAGGGCGTGACGGTGGAAGACTCGATGAGCATGGTGCACATCTCGATGGGCATCAACCCGCCTGCGTCGCAGCACCTGCTGTCGGAGCCGGCCATCGTGGCGCAGCTTGCGGCCGCCACCATCGGCGCGCGCAGCAAGACGCCGTGGCTGTGGCTCGTCGAAGACTACGCACGCATCCGCGACAAGATCGAAGCCGTGTTCGACGACTTCAAGGACTTCAACACGCGCGTGGCGCACCCCGGTGGCTTCCGCCTGCGCAACACCGCAAGCGAGCGCGTGTGGAACACCGCGTCGAAGAAGGCCGTGTTCTTCACGCACGCCGTGCCGCTGGACACCCATTCGCACCGCGCCCGCGCGCGCTTCGCGAAGAAGGGCGACACCATCGTCTTCACGCTGCTGACCACGCGTTCGCACGACCAGTACAACACCACCATCTACGGCATGGACGACCGCTACCGCGGCGTGTTCGGCCAGCGCCGCGTGGTGTTCATCAACAAGGAAGACATCCACAAGCTCGGCATGAAGGACGGCGACTGGGTCGACATCCAGACCGTGTGGAACGACGGCCAGGAGCGCCGCGCCGACCGCTTCAAGCTGGTGGCCTACGACATCCCGCGCGGCAACATCGCAGCCTACTACCCCGAGACCAATCCGCTGGTGCCGCTGTCGTCGGTGGCCGAGAACGCGGGCACGCCGACCTCCAAGTCGATTCCCGTGGTGCTGGTGCCGCACGAGCTGCCGATCCAGAAGCTGGCGGAGGACCAGGCGGACGGGATGGTGGCTGCATGAGCCACCGGGCCGCTGCGCAGGCGATCAGATGAGCGCCTTGCTCCAGGACGACCTTTCCGTGGCGATCCTGCGCATGCTCGCGCAGGCGCCGGACGACGCTGGCGTTTCGCTGCCGCGCCTCGGCAAACGGCTCGGGCAGGGCGCAAGTGTGCTGATGCGCCGGCTCACGCTGATGGGCGATGCGGCCATCGGCGGCGTGCGCGGCCCCGGCTGGGTGCGCGTGGAGCAGCAGGATGGCCGCTGGGTCGCACACCTCCAGGAGCCCGGACGGGCGCAGGTGCAAACGCTGCCCCCTGAAGACGAAATGGGAGACTGAGCCGACAATGGCAGGCCCACCCGGAGCCACCATGTCGCAGCCAGACCTCGCCGATTCCGAAGACACCCTGCCACCGCTCTCCCGGCATGCCGTACACGTCTTCGGCGAGCGCGGCGTTGGGCCCGAAGGCGTGGTGCGCGACGACACCCTGGCGGCCGAGGTGCCGGTCGCGCTGGTGTTCAATGGCGTCTCGCACGCGGTGATGATGGCCACGCCGCAAGACCTCGAAGCCTTCGCGCTCGGCTTCGCGCTGAGCGAAGGCATCCTCGATACCGCCGCCGATTGCCGCGGCATTGAAGTGCATACGGTCGACGCCTCCGATGCCGGATTGCCCGAAGGCATGCCCGGCATCGAGGTGCAGCTCGAAATTTCCACCCGCAGCTTCGAACGCCTGAAAGACCGCCGCCGCAGCCTTGCCGGCCGTACCGGCTGCGGAGTGTGCGGCGTCGAGAGCTTCGCGGGGCTCGATCTCTCGCCGCAGCGCGTGCCGCAACGCGACTGGATCGAACGCGTCGACCTGGCGACGGTGCTGCGCGCCTTCGCAGCCATGTCGCCGCGCCAAGTCCTCAACGCCGAAGCCGGCGCGATCCATGCCGCAGCATGGGCCACGGTCGGCGGTGAACTCACCGACCTGATGGAAGACGTCGGCCGCCACAACGCGCTCGACAAGCTGCTCGGCAAGCTCGCGCTGGCAGGGCGCCTCGAAGAACCGGGCTTCGTGCTGATGTCCAGCCGAGGCAGTCACGAGCTCGTGCGCAAGTGCGCGCGCCTGGGCATCGCTGCGATGGCGACCATTTCTGCGCCAACCTCGATGGGGGTGCGCATGGCCGAGCTCTGCGGCCTTCGCTTCTGGGGGCTGTGCCGCGCGCCGCGCGGTGTGCTCTATGCCGATGGACTCGCACCCTTTTCGAGCGCCAGCACGGCATCAGCAACCGCCTCGATCCCCTGATCCGACAGATCGCCCGCCGCCACGCTCTTGCGCTGAGCCCATGCCCTGAAGTGCAGCTCCTGCGACTTCTGGTAATGCGGGTCGTAATGCAGCGCCATCAGCTCCGCAAACAGATGCGGTAGATCCGCCTCATGCGCCCACTGCTGCCAGCGCGCCACCGTCTCCTTCCCCTGCATTTCCTTCAGCACGCCCATCTTGTCGGCCAGTGCCTCGCGGTCGTCGCCCAGGTAGGCGTAGTCGCGCAGCAGATAAGCCAGCCGCGCGTCGGGCGTGGCTGCCACCTCGATGCACGGCGCCGCCCGCATCCGCGCCACCAGCGACAACGGCAGCGACAGCCGCCCGATGCGGATGCTCTCGCCCTCTACATACAGCGGGCGCGAGAGGTCGACGGTTTCGAGTACCGCCGCGATCAGCGTCTCGAAGTGCTTCTGCGAAGGCTGCGCCACACCCGGCAGCGAGCCGAGCAGCGAGCCCTTGTGGCTGGCGAAATCTTCCAGGTCGAGCACCTGCGCGCCGCGCGCGGCCAGCGCGTGCAGCACGCGGGTCTTGGCGCTGCCGGTAGCGCCGCAGATCACGCGCAGGTCGAGCTTCGGGGTCAGCGTGTCGATCTGCGAGATCACGTGCCGGCGAAAGCTCTTGTAGCCGCCGGCGAGCTGCTGCGCGTCCCAGCCGACGAGGCGCAGCCACGTGACCATCGAGCCGCTGCGCATGCCGCCGCGCCAGCAGTAGACCAGCGGCTTCCAGTTCTCGGGCCGGTCGGCCAGCGTGTCGCGCAGATGCCGTGCGATGTTGGCCGCGACCATCGCGCCGCCGATGCGTCGCGCCTCGAAGGCGCCGGTCTGCACGTAGACGGTGCCGACGATGCGGCGCTCCTCGTCGTCGAGCACGGGGCAGTTGATGGCGCCGGGGATGTGGTCGAGCGCGAACTCGGCCGGGGAGCGGGCGTCGATCAGCGTATCGAAGGCGTGGCGGTCGCCGACCCGCACGGGCTGGCGATGACTCATGGCAGGAACCTCATGCCCCCGATTGTCGGGTAGTCAGGCGTATGCAGGTCCAAGGCCACGGCGCAAGCGAGCGCTCGCAAAGTCCACCAGCGTGACCAGCACGAACATCGCGATCAGCACCGTCATCGCCTGCTGCTGCTGGAAGATCGACAGGTGGAAGTACAGCAGCTGCCCCAGCCCGCCGCCGCCCACGAAGCCCAGCACTGCTGCCATGCGGATGTTCATCTCCCAGCGGTAGAGCGCGTAGGCAACCCACTGCGGCAGCACGATGGGCAGGCTGGCGTAGCTGAAGGTGGTGACGGGGTTGGCGCCCGAGAGCGTCAGCGCGTGCTCGGGTTCGCGCGGGGCGTTTTCCAGCGCTTCGGCAAACAGGCGGCCCAGCACGCCGGTGGTGTGCAGCGACAGTGCCAGCGCGCCAGCGAAAGGGCCGATGCCGGCGGCGAGCACCATCAGCGCGGCCCACACGAGTTCGGGCACGCTGCGCAGGAAGTTCAGGACGAAGCGCGCCACATGGCGCGGCAGCCAGCCGGCGCGGCCCGAGGCCGGCAACGCGAGCACCGCGCCCGCGATGGCCGCCAGCACCGTGCCAAGGGCAGACACGGCCAGCGTCTGCAACGCGCCATTGCCGACCTTGGAGAGAAACTCGGGCGACACATCGGGCGGGAAGAACTCGGCGATGAACTTGCCCATGAGCCGCAGCGACTCCGACGAGCCCAGCGCGCGGTAATCGATGCCCAGGTAGACAAAGCTCGCAATCACCGCCACACCGATCAGCAGCAGGGCAATGCGGCAACGCCAGCAAGGCGGCGGGCGTGGGGGCAGCATCGTCGTCATGCCAGCAGCCTGCGCAACGCATTGCTCAGCAGGTCGGCCAGCAGCACGAGCGCCAGGAACACCAGCAGGATGCTGCTGGCCTCGCCGCCGTTGAGCATCTTCATCGACTGGTCCATCAACTGCCCCAGTCCGCCTGCGCCGACGAAGCCCATCACCACCGACGCACGCACCGCGCATTCCCAGCGGTACACGGTGTACGAGGCCAGTTCCTGCGCCGTGTTCGGCAGCAGCCCATAGCAAAGCGCCGCGAGCCGGCCGCTGCCGCTTTCGAGCAGGGCTCGCGCGGGGCGTGTGTCGGTCGATTCGAGGATCTCGGCGTAGACCTTGCCCAGCATGCCGCCGTAGGTGATGGCCAGCGCCAGCACGCCCGCGGCGGGGCCGAGCCCGAGCGCGCGCACGAAGAGCAGAGCCCAGACAATTTCGGGAATCGCCCGCAGCACCATCAGCAGCCAGCGCGCGGCCTGCCGCACGATGCCCGCCTGCACGCGGCCGGGGCCTGGGCCAATGCGCGAGATGGAGAGAACGCGTGTCGTCACGAAGCCCAGTGGCGCGCCGATCAGCAACGCCAGCGCGGTGCCGGCCGTGGCCATCGCCAGCGTTTCGAGCGTGGCCTTGAAGAGCAGCGCGAGAAAGGCGGCCGAGCCGTCGGGTGGAAAGAAGCCCGCCAGGAAGCCGCCGATGACCGCGAGGTTGCCGCCGGCGAACAGCGCCCACGGCTTGAATTCGGACAGCGCCAACATCGGCCATGCGATGACGAGCGCGGCGACGCATCCAGCCAGCCGGCGCGCGGCGTGCGGGTCGCGGTGGGCGATGGCGGTGCTCGTCAAGGGCAGTCCGGCCGATGGAAAGCCGCTTCCATTGCCGCACTTGCCGACTGCGGCCGCTGCGTTGCGATGCCGCCTTCGCTCGCATAGAGCGCGTCGAGCATCGCGGCTGTTACTTGCGCGGCGGGCAGATCGAACATCACCTGCCCGTTGCGCATGCCGACAATGCGCGGAAACCAGCGCAGCGCGAGGTCCACCGCATGCAGCGAGGCCATCAGCGTGGCACCCGTCGATTCGCTTTGCGCGACAAGCTGGCCGATGGCGGCGTCGGCCAGCGTGGGGTCCAGCGCGGACACGGGCTCATCGGCCAGCAGCAGGGCGGGGCGCTGATACAGGGCCCGCGCAATGCCCACGCGCTGCAGCTGGCCGCCCGAAAGGCGGTCGCAGCGGTCGAACAGGCGGTCTTCCAGCGACAGGCGCGACAGCACTTCGTGCGCACCGGCAATGTCCGAGGGATGGAAGAGCGAGCCCAGCGCGCGCAGTGTCGACCACTCGCCGAGCCGACCCGCGAGCACGGCTGTGACCACGCGCAGGCGCGGCGCAATCGGCGGCGACTGGTGCACGGTGCCGATGCGGGCGCGCAGCTTCTTCAGCGCCGCGGCTGGCAATTGCCAAGGCCTGGCGCCCAAGGCCTGAACCTCGCCCTCCGTGGGCCGCAGCGCCGCGCCGAGCACGCGCAGCAGCGTGGTCTTGCCGGCGCCCGAGGGCCCGATGACGGCGATGCGTTCGCCGTCGTGCGCGGCCAGCGTCACCCCGGCCAGCGCTCGCTGGCCATTGGGGTGCACGACACCCGCGCCTTCCAGCGAAAAACTCATCCGCGCAAACTCACTTGATCAGGCCAGCCGACTTGCCCGCCGTCTCGATGCCGTCGTAGTTCGACGACTTGGTCGGAATGAATTTGCTAGCCCGCTGCAGTGCCATGATTTCCTTCTGCGCCGGGTTGGCCGGGTCGAGCTTCAGGAACGCGTCGGTCAGCTTCTTGGTAATGGCCGGATCGAGCCCCGGGCGCACCGTCCAGTTGTAGTCGTAGTAGGTCGGCGTGGTTGCCAGCACGCGCACCTTGGCGGCGTTGGGGTTCTTCGACTCGACCAGCTTGTCCCACACCGATGCGTTGAGCACGCCTGCCTCGGCGCGCGATGCGGCCACGAAGGCCACCGTGGCGTCGTGCGCGCCCGAGAAGGCGACCGTCTTGAAGTCCTTCTCGGGGTTGATGCCGGCCTGCAGCAGGAAGTAGCGCGGCATCAGGCTGCCCGAGGTGGACGAGGGCGCGCCGAAGGCGAAGGTCTTGCCCTTCAGGTCGGCCAGCGTCTTGGCGGTGCTGTCGACCGGCACGATGAACTTGCTGGTGAACACCTCGTCTTCCGCGCGCTGCACGATCGGTACCGCGCCGCCGTTGGTGCGAATGCGTGCCTGCACGAAGGTGAAGCCTCCGAGCCAGGCCAGGTCGATCTTGTTGGTGGCCAGGCCTTCGACCACGGCGGCGTAGTCGGTCACGGGCGTGAACTGCACGTCCATGCCGGTTTCCTTCTTGAGGTAGTCGCCCAGCGGTGTGAACTTGCGCTGCAGCTCGGTGGGGGCTTCGTCGGGAATGGCCGAGACGCGCAGCACGCCCTGGGCGAGGGCGCCGAAGCTGGCGGCGGAAAAGGCCAGCGCGAGCGCCACCTGGGTGAGAGTCTTCTTCATGGATGTGCCTCGAAAACGTGCAGCGGGTGTGGGAAAGGAAAGGACGGGATTGTAGAAAGCAGGGCCGCTTCGATAATCGGCCCATGAACCCAACGCTCATGAACCCGCTCGCGCCTTTGCGCCTCACGAGCTTTTCGCATGGTGGCGGCTGCGGCTGCAAGATCGCGCCCGGCGTGCTGTCGCAGATCCTCAAGAACCATGCGGGCGGCATGATCCCGCCCGAGCTCATGGTGGGCATCGAGACCGCCGACGACGCGGCGGTCTACAGGCTCAACGACCAGCAGGCGCTGATCGCCACCACCGACTTCTTCATGCCCATCGTGGACGACCCCTACGAGTTCGGCCGCATCGCCGCGACCAACGCGATCAGCGACGTGTACGCGATGGGCGGGCGCCCGATCATGGCGCTGGCCCTGGTGGCCATGCCGATCAACCAGCTGCCTGTGGAAGTCATCGCCGAGATCGTGCGCGGCGGGCAGGACGTGTGCCGCGCAGCCGGCATCCCGATTGCCGGCGGCCACACCATCGATTCGGTCGAACCGATCTACGGGCTCGTCGCCATGGGCCTCGTGCACCCCGACCGCGTGCGGCGCAATGCCGATGCGAAGGCGGGCGACGTGCTGGTGCTGGGCAAGCCGCTGGGCGTTGGCGTGCTGTCGGCCGCGCTCAAGAAAGAACAGCTCTCCGAGACCGGCTATCGCCAGCTGATCGAGAACACGACGAAGCTTAACACGCCCGGCATCGCGCTCGCGGCGCTCGACGGCGTGCATGCGCTGACCGACGTGACGGGTTTCGGCCTCGCTGGCCACACGCTCGAACTGGCGCGCGGCGCGAAGCTCAAGGCGATGATCGAATGGTCGAAGGTGCCGCTGCTCGACAACGTGGTGGTGATGGCCGCCGAGGGCATGGTCACCGGTGCCTCGGGGCGCAACTGGGCCGGCTACGGCGCCGACGTGGAGCTGGCCGCCGGCCTGCATGCCACCGCGCAGAACCTGCTGAGCGATCCGCAGACCTCGGGCGGCTTGCTCGTGAGCTGCGCGCCCGAAGCGGTCGATGCCGTGCTGAAGATCTTCCGCGACGAAGGCTTTGCGCAAGCGGCGGTCATTGGTCGTGTAGAGGCCGGTGAGCCCTCGCTGCGCGTGGTGCCCTGACAGAGCGGTCCTATGCCGACTCGTCGAGTGGGCAGTCGCCGTCGCGAGCGGTTCGAGCTTGCGCCGAGAAGCGCAGACGTACATGGGTACGTCGAGCATCGCAGGTGCAAGATCGGACCGCGCAGCAGGCGAATGCCCGCTCGACGGCGGAAGGGGGAAGGAGTCGAACCTTCCCGGCGACGACTGGCGCCACCCACTGGGTTTGAAGCCCAGCCGCCCCACCAGGGACGATCCCCTCCCATGACTCTTGTCGTTCAAGGCCTCGCCCCGAACAACGTCGTATCGGGCCGCAGCAGGTGCGTGTCCTTCACGCGCCGCGTATAGCCCACACGGTCAAAAAATTCGAGCAACTGGATTGCGCGCTTGCGTCCCAATCCCGCCGCATCGCGAAAACTCGCGGCCTGCAAGCCTTCAGGACCATCGAGGCAATCGCGCGCCAACGCCGCCAACCGCTCGATGGTCGCCAACGGATAGTACAAGTCCTTCACCACCTGAAAGGTCTCGCCACGCCGCGCGAGACTCGCGAGCGTCTGCCGCACCATCGGCTCGCTCACCGCGCAGTCCTTCGCAAGATCGCGCACCCATGGCGGATCGAAGCCGCCATCGGCCAGCCTGGGCAATAGCTTCTGTGCGAGCTTCTGTTCTGCTTCGCCGAGGCGTGCCGCATGGTCCGGCAGATGCAGCCAGGTGCCGCTGCGCACCAGCGCACCGCGCGCGACCAGCGCATCGAGCGCATGGCGCCAGAGCGCATCGTCCGCGCGTGGCCCGGCCAGCCGCTTGAGGCGGCGCGCATCGGGGCCGACTTCGTCTGGCGCGGTGCGATGGAAGTCCGCGAGGCGCCCGGTGATCTGTTCTTCAAGCATGTCCAGATGCGTTTGCGCGATGGCCGTGTGGTCGATGCGCACGGCGTCGCCGGGCAGCGGCATCGCACCTTCGTCGGCCAGCGAGAGAGCGCGCGCCATCCGTGCAATGTCGACGCCCAGCGGCGCGTTGTGCAGCAGCGCGGCCACGCGCGCATCGCGGTCGTCGATGGCCCAGGCCGCCAGCGTGCGCAGGCGCTCGGGCGTGCGGCGGTAGCGCACCGGCGCGAACGGATCGAGCACGCGCACGCCGGCCACGGTGCGCGTGGCAGAGGCATCGCGCAACACACCGCGGTCGCCATGCCATGCGCCGACTGCTTCCCGCAGCACCAGCTGTGCAAATGCCGTCTCGCCGGGCGCGAGCGCATCGCGGTCGAGCAGCGCGACAGACGCCATCACATCGCTCGCGCCGAGGTGCGCGTGCACCGTCGCGCCTGAGCGCAGAGGCTTGGCCTCGTCGGGCCACAGCGTGAGGAGCACGTCGATGCGGTCGGTGGCAAGCGCGATGGACGGTGTGCAGATCCAGTCGCCGCGATGCATCTCGTCCTTGGTGACGCCGGCCAACGCCAGCGCACAGCGCTGGCCCGCGCGCGCCGATTCGGCCTTCTGGTTCTGCGCATGGATGCCGCGCACGCGCACCGTGCGGTCGCCGGGCACCACGCGCAGTTCGTCGCCGATGCGCACCGTGCCGCTGAAGACCGTGCCTGTGACCACGGTGCCGACGCCCGACAGCGTGAAGGCGCGGTCGACGGCGAGGCGAAACGCCAGGTCGTCTTCGCGCGCGTGCTCCTGGCGCGCCACGTCGAGCAGCCGCTCCCGCAACGCATCGATGCCTTCGCCGGTCGTCGCCGACACGGCCAGCATGGGCGCCTGCGCGAGCGGCGTTGGCGCGAGCAGCGTGGCGATGTCCGCGCGTACCTCGGCGAGCCGTGCTTCGCGCACGGCCTCGTCGATGCGGTCGATCTTGGTGATGGCCACCGTCGCCTCGCGCACGCCCAGCAGCGCCACCACCGCCAGATGCTCGCGCGTCTGCGGCATCACGCCGTCGTCGGCGGCCACCACCAGCAGTGCGTGGTCGATGCCGGTCGCACCGGCCAGCATGGTGTGCAGCAGGCGCTCGTGGCCGGGCACGTCGACGAAGCCGAGCGACACGCCATCGGGCGCATGCAGGTACGCGTAGCCCAGCTCGATGGAAATGCCGCGGCGCTTTTCCTCGGGCAGCCGGTCGGTGTCGACGCCGGTGAGCGCGCGCACCAGCGTGGTCTTGCCGTGGTCGATGTGGCCTGCGGTGCCGATGATCATCGTGGGGGCGTCGTCACATGAAGTTGCGGGTGTGCAGCTCGGACAGCCGCTGCGCCTCGTCACGGTCGAAGCCCAGCCGTGCGAGACGCGAGCGCCGTCCGGCTGCCATGTCGCGCTGCAGCTGCTGCACGGCCGCGTGGCCGCGTGCGACGGCAGTAGGCGAGAGTTCGCCGGCCGCCAGCAGCACCAGCGCGTCGAACACCTCCTCGTTGAGGCCCGCAGTGCTGGCCAGCGTGTCGTAGCGCACCTCGATGGCGTTGCGCAGCCGCGCCTGGTAGTCGGGCTGCACCGAGAGCCGGTATTCGAGATGCGCCATGCCGAAGGCGACGTGGCGTGCCTCGTCGCGCGCCGTGAGCCTTGCGATCTGCCGCGTCACCGGGTCGGGCGCATGCGCATGCAGAAAGTTGAGCAGGTTCACGAAGCTGCCCTCGCCGAGCACGGCCAGCAGGAAGGTGGCGACGGAGAAATCGGGCGCATCGAACAGCGTGCGCAGCGAGGCCTGACCACCGGCGGTCGACAGCGCAGGCTGGTGGCCGCGCAGCGTGGCGCGGCGCGTGAAGACTTCGACGTGCCGCGCTTCGTCCGCGCATTGCAGCGCGAGCAACTGCAGCACCTCGCGGAAATGCGGATGGATCTGCCCGAGGTGGCGCGCCGGCACCAGCAGCGCGGCATTCTCGTTTTCGATGAGATAGGTCATCACCTGCACGACCGCTGCTTCCACGGCGGGCGACAGGTCGAAGGGCGCGTCCCAGTCGATGGCCGTGCCCGGGTCCCATTGGGCTGCTGCTGCCTGCCGGTAGAGCTCGCCCGCCGTCGCGGCCCACACTTCGTCGCGGCGATGCAGGGCGAAGAAGAAGGGCGGGCTGCCGGCCTCCACCGTGGCGCCGCGCGCGGCCAGGCCCCAGCCGGGCGCGGCGTCTTCGGCGGGCGCACCGTTGGCGTCGCCCTGCGCGGCGCCGGTCGATTGCGCGCCGAGCCAGCGGCCCTCGGCATGCGGGCCGCGCGTGACCAAAGCCTCTTCCGTTGCCTCGAAACGCAGCGGATGCCCCTGGCTGCGGCACCAGGCTTCCAGGTGCATCCGCCAGTCCGGCGATTGCCCGCGCACGCGCAGCTCGCCGCCCACCGGCCTTTCAGCCAGCGCGCGGCGAATGAGCAGCAGGGCGCCCTGGTCGAGGCCCAGCGACTCAATATCGATAGTCGGGGTTGGTGATGCGGCCATCGCCGTCGTAGAAATGCTCGTCGTCCACCGCGCGCTCGAGCAGCGCGTAGCCGCTGGTGCGTCCGGCGCGCCATTCGCGCAGGCCTTCGAGTTCGAGCAGTGGGCGCACCTGCGGGTCGTCCCAGCGCATCGCCATCAGCAGCGACACGAAGCGGTCGATCAAGGCGGCCGGTGCGCCGGGGCTGGTGGTGAAGTTGCAGTGGTCGTACGCCCCGGTGCGCGCCAGCACGCGCGTGCTGCCCGACGGCAGCGTGCCGTCGAGGCCGAAGGCCAGGTGGTTGCCGTCGATCAGGCAGCAGGCGTCGACCTCGCCGGCCATCAGCGCGATGGCCGCATCGCGCTCGCCGCCGATGTGGTCGCCATGCTTGCCGCCCAGCACGTCGAAGTAGCGCACCTGGAAGTCACGCGACTTCACCAGGCCTTCGGTGCGCAGGTGGTCGAGCGGGATCAGCGTGGCCTGCGGCGAATCGAGCGCACCCAGCCCGACGGTCTTGCCGCGCAGATCGGCCAGCGACTGCACCGGGCTGTCGGCACGCACGACGATGGCCGAGCGCAAATCGCAATCGGTGTCGCGCATCGCCACGGCCTGCACCTGCTGGCCGCGGCTGCGCGCGATGCGGTCGGCCCGCACCCAGGCCAGCGGCGAATTCCACGCCAGGTGCAGCGTGCCATCGAACTGCGCCTCGACCTGGCTTTCGTAGTTCGAATACAGCACGTAGTCGAAGGGCAGGCCGTTCTCCACGAAGAAGGTCTTGAAGCCCTCCCAGATGGTGACGACCTTGGGCGCGTAGGCCACAGCGCCCATGATCAGTGTCGGTTCCGGCATGAGGAGGCTCCTTCAGAACAGCGGCAGGCCGGTAATGGCCTTGCCGATGAAGTCGTATAACACGTCGGAGGTCGGCGCCATCACGCTCGATGCGCGCGCATCGCGGAACAGTCGCTCGATGCCTGCCTCCTTGCGGAAGGCCGCGCCACCGCATACGCGCATGGCGATGTCGGTGACTTCGAGCGCGGCTTCGGCGGCAGCCGCCTTCACTTCGAGCACGCGCAGCATGGTGTCGGGGCGGCTCGCGCCGATGGCCGCCACCGTGTCGTCGAGTAGCGTTTGCACCATGTCGGTCTTGATGCGCGCACGTGCCAGGTAGGCGCGAATGGTCGGCAGGTCGGCCAGCGACGAATCGAGGTGCACGTGCTTCGTCTGGCTCACATGGCCGATGGCACGGCTCAGGGCGCCTTCCATCAGGCCCGTCGAGCAGGCGGCGCTGAGCACCGAGAACCATGGCAGCACCACGCCCATCATGGCGTCGAAGCCCTTGCCGTCTTCACCGAGCCGGGCGCTGGCCGCGATGCGCACATCCTTCGCGGTAATCGGCGTGGAGGCGTTGCCGCGCAGCCCCAGTCCGTCGAAGCGGCCGGGCTGGCTCAGGCCGTCGGACTTCGCATCGACCAGCCACAGCGTGCTGGCGCCTTCGGCCGCGAGCGGCTTGCTCGACCACACGTAGCTGTCGGCCTCGAAGGCGGAGGTGACCCAGCTCTTGCGGGCGTCGAGCACCACGTTCGCGCCATCTGCGCGGGCGGTGCCGGTGGGGGCCCAGAAGTGGCTGCGCGAATCGGCTTCCGAAAAGGCCAGCGTACTGAGGTGCTTGCCCTCGGCGATGGCGCGGCGCACGGCCTCGGGGCCTTGCTGTTCGAGCACGGCCGTGGCGCAGTAGTGCATGCACACGACCATCGCGGTGGACGGGCAGGTCTGCGCGATGCGAGAGACCACCTGCGCGGCTTCCTTCAGGCCCAGGCCCTGGCCGCCGACCGACGTGGCCGACACCAGCCCGAGCAGGCCGGCCTGGCCCAGCGCCTGGATCGTCTCTCGTGGAAAGCGTCCCTCGCTGTCGGTGCGCTGGGCCGAGGGCTGCAGCGTTTGCGCTTCGATACCGGCGAGCACTTCGAGGGGATTCATCGCTTTCTCCAGACAGGTGGTGGGTTGAGTGAGGGATCGGTCTACTGAAGCCGCTCGCGCAGTGCGCCGAGCTGGGCCGTGAAGGGCGCGCTGTCTTCCAGGCAGCGCAGGTCGAGCAGCAGGCGGTCTTCCGCGATGCGGCCGATCACCGGCAGCGGCAGGCCACGCAGCGCGGTGGCGAGGGCGTCGAGCGCGGTGCCCGTGCCCTTCTTCGAGGTGCCGGCCGGCGCGAGCGCAAGGCCGGCCGAGGGCAGCCGCTCGACAGGTAGAGAGCCGGAGCCGATCTGCCCGAGCAGCGGCACGACTTCGACGGTGAAGCGCGGTGACACCGCTGCCTGCACGGGCGCCTTCAACGCCTCGGCCATTTCGCGGATCGCATCGGCGGGCCGTGTGAGCAGCCGCAGCGTCGGCAGGTCTTGCGCAAGACGCTCGGGCCGCAGGTACAGCGACAGCGTGGCTTCGAGCGCGGCCAGCGGCAGCTTGCTCATGCGCAGCGCGCGCTTCATCGGGAACTTGCGGATGCGGCCCACGGCGGCCTTGCTGCCGACGATCAGCCCGGCCTGCGGACCGCCCAGCAGCTTGTCGCCCGAGAAGGTGACCACGTCGCAGCCGGCTGCAAGCATCTCCTGCGGCAGCGGCTCGCGCGGCAGGCCGTAGTGGGCTAGGTCGATCAGCGAGCCGCTGCCCAGGTCGGTGGCAAGCGGCACGCCGCGCGCATGCGCGATGCCGGCGAGCGTGGCTTCGTCGACGGCGGCGGTGAAGCCCTGCACGGCGTAGTTGCTGGTGTGCACCTTCATGACCAGCGCCGTGTGTTCGTTGATGGCGCGCTCGTAGTCCTGCGGATGCGTGCGGTTGGTGGTGCCGACCTCGACCATGCGCGCGCCCGCGCTGGCCATCACGTCGGGCATACGGAAGGCGCCGCCGATCTCCACCAGCTCGCCGCGCGAGACGATCACTTCGCGATCGCGTGCCAGTGCCGCGATGGTGAGCAGCACGGCGGCCGCGTTGTTGTTGACCACCGTGGCGGCCTCGGCGCCGGTGATGCTGCACAGCAACTCTTCCACCAGCGAGTCGCGGTCGCCTCGGCTGCCGGTGGCGAGGTCGTATTCGAGGTTGTTGGGCGAGGTCATCACCGCGAGCAGCCGCTGCAGCGCTGCGTCGGCCAGCAGTGCGCGGCCGAGGTTGGTGTGGATGACGGTGCCGGTGAGGTTGAGCACGGCGCACATGCGTGGTGCGAGGCGGGCCTGGATGCGCGCTGCAAGCGCATCGCCGAGTGCGTCGTGCAGCACGTCGGCGGCCATCAGCTTGCCGGCCACGGCCTGTGCGCGAAGTCCTTCGAGCAGCGCACGGGCCTCTTTCACCACCAGCGTATGGCCGTGCTCGGCCAGCAATGCGCCCGGCACGGCGAGGCGCAGCAGTTGATCGACAGAAGGCAGATCCTGGGGCCTTGCCGTCGAGCCGTGGACCACGGACTCTTCGGGCGCTGCCATCAGCCGCCTCCGCCGTCGTCGGGGATTTCGGGGTCGCCGAACAGCAGCATCAAATTGTGGCCGCTGCGTTGATGGCCGGCTTCGGACACCAGCAGGTCGAGCGTGACGCTGGCGAGGTCGTCGGCGACGGGCTCGACCTCGGGGTCTTTCTCCATCGCTATCTGCTTGAGGTAGTGGCCGCAGCTGTCGCAGCACTCGGCCTTGACTGCGCCTTCGCGCGCGCCGGTGGCCGGCAGCTCCACGCCGGGTTGCGGGGAGAGCGATTCGAAGTGAATGCCCTTGGTGCTCTCGCAGTGCGTGCACTTGATGCGCACGTAGTGCCACTCGGTGCTGCACAGCGAACAGTGCAGGTAGCGGAAGCCCGCTTCGTCGGCGCCGATGCGCGTGATGCTCACGGTGGGCACGCTGCCGCAGCAAGGGCATTCGTTGCCGGGGTCGGTGCGGCCGAAGATGTTCTCGCCTTCGCGGTCGGCCACCTGCAGCACGAGCTGCGTCCAGTAGGCCTGCAGCCCTGCGGCAATCAGCGGCGCGGCTGCGAGGTCGAGGCCGAACATGATGCGGCGCGAGAGCCGGTCGGCCTGCTCGTTGATCCACGCATCGTCGGCCGCCACCACGCGGTCGAGCGTGCCGCGTGCAGGGCCTTCGGGCAGCCGTGCGCGGAAGAGGCCGAGCAGACGGCGAAGCTCCTGCAGCCACACCGGATCGCGCGTCCAGCCGAAAGCGGGCATCGGCGGTTTCAGCACCTTCGATGCGGCTTCGAGCGAATCGGATTCAGGCAACGTGACCGGTGCGTAGTCCTGCAGCACCTGGTGCTGTGCCTGCGCAAGATCGGCGATGAAGATCAGGTACTCCCGCATCGAATGCGAAGCCGCGAGCTGGCGCAGCCGCAATTGCCGGTCGGAGAACACGAGGGACCGAACCGGCAAACGCAGGAACGGCATCTGCCGTCCGGCCTGCATCGCGATCTGTTCAGGATCGAGGATGCGGGTGGTCCGGATCGGCGGTGGGCTGCCGGTGGAACTCGTCATCGGGGCAGTATCACTCACCTCGCGTCATTTTGCGATGCCAGAGCGGATGGTTGAGCTTGGCCCAGCCTTCCGTGACCGTGCCGCGCGTCATCGCGCGCAGCGTGCCCTTGACCCAGATGGCCGCGTAGATGTGCGTGATGACCGAAATGATCAGCACCACGGCCGACACCGAATGCACCACCACCGCGATGCGCCGCAGGAGGATCGGGAAGAACCCGACGAACCACGGGCTCCAGAACATGAAGCCCGTCACCAGCAACAGCAGCAGGCTGACACCGAAGGCCCAGAACACCAGCTTCTGCCCCGCGTTGTACTTGCCCACCGGCGGCATGGATGACTTGTCGCCCTTGAGCATCTTCGGCGCCTTGGCGATCCACTCGCGGTCGCTGCGGTCGAGGATGTTCTCGCGCCACATCGCGCCGAACAGGAACACGAAGCCCAGCACCATCAGCAGCCCCATGAACGGATGCAGGATGCGCGTCCACGGCCCGCCGCCGAACAGCGTGCTCAGGAAGAACAGGGCAGGGTGGAAGAAGGCCAGGCCCGAGAGCGCGGCCGCGAAGAACATGATCGCGACGAACCAGTGGTTCATGCGCGTGGCGTCACGGTAGCGGCGAAGGTAATAGCGTGTCATCGCTTTCTCCTCATGCACGGGGCGCGGTGGATGGTGCGGGGGGTGACGCAGGCGGCTCTTCGATCACCACCACGTCGTCGGGCTTGCCATCGCGGTCGGCATCCGGATGCTCGTCCTTCGGCTCGATGGGGCCGGTCTTCATGTAGTGGAAGAAGCTGCCCACCACGGCGCCGATCATGGCGACCATCGCGAGCGGCTTGGCCACGCCCTTCCACAGCGACACCAGCGGGCTGATGTGCGGGTCTTTCGGCAGGTCGGCGTACAGGCCCGGCCGGTCGGCGTGCTGCAGCACGTACATCACGTGCGTGCCGCCCACGCCGGCCGGGTCGTACACGCCGGCGTTGGAAAAGCCGCGCTCCTTCAGGTCGACGATGCGCTCCGAGGCGTACTCGTGCATGTCTTCCTTGGTGCCGAAATGCAGCGCGCCCGTGGGGCAGGCCTTGACACAGGCCGGCTCCAGGCCCACGCCCACGCGATCTGAGCACAGCGAGCACTTGTAGGCTTTGTTGTCGGCCTTGCTGATGCGCGGCACGTCGAAGGGGCAGCCGGTCACGCAGTTGCCGCAGCCCACGCAATGCTCGCTGATGAAGTCGACGATGCCGTTGCTGTACTTGACGATGGCACCCGGCGCCGGGCACGACTTCAGGCAGCCCGGGTCGTCGCAGTGCATGCAGCCGTCCTTGCGGATCAGCCATTCGAGCTTGCCGGCCTCGGGTTCGACTTCGGAGAACTTCATCACCGTCCATGAGGACGGCGTGAGATCGACCGGGTTGTCGTAGGTGCCATGCATGGTGCCCACGTCGTCGCGCAGGTCGTTCCACTGCATGCATGCGACCTGGCAGGCCTTGCAGCCGATGCAGGTCGACACGTCGATCAGCTTGGCCACCTGCTGCACCTGCGGGTGGCTGCGGATGTCGGGCGACGGCGTGGTCGTGGCCGATCGGGCAGCGATGTCCAGGGTTTGAAGGGAAGACATCGCTCAGGCCTTTTCGATGTTCACGGTGAACGACTTGTACTCGGGCGTCTGTGTGTTCGCATCGCCCACGAAAGGCGTGAGCGTGTTCACCAGATACCCCGGCTTGGCCACGCCGACGAAGCCCCAGTGGTTCGGCAGCCCCACCGTGTGCACCGTGCGGCCATCGACCTGCAGCCCGACGATGCGCTTGGTGACCAGCGCCACGGCCTTGATGAAGCCGCGCTTGCTCGACACCTTCACCATGTCGCCATTGGCGATGCCTTTGTCCTTGGCAAGCTCTTCGCCAATTTCGACGAACTGCTGCGGCTGGATGATGGCCGAGGTGCGCACGTTCTTGGTCCAGTAGTGGAAGTGCTCCGTGAGCCGGTAGCTGGTCGCCACGTACGGGAAGTCCTTCGGCACGCCGAGACGCTCGAGGTCGCCCTTGAAGATGCGTGCCGCGGGGTTGGCGCGCGCCTTCTCGTTGTTCGGGTGCATCAGGTTGTTGACCAGCGGCGACTCGAAGGGTTCGTAGTGCTCGGGCAGCGGTCCTTCGGCCATGCCCGTCGGTGCGAAGAGCCGGGCCACGCCCTCGGCCGTCATGATGAAGGGGCGCACCGCGTCGGCTTCCGTCGGGTTCGCGTCGGGCCGGATGTCGGGAACGTCGGCGCCGGTCCACTGCTTGCCGTTCCACGCGATGAGGCCCCGCTTGGCGATCCATGGCTTGCCGGTGGCCGGATCGGTCGAGGCACCGTTGTAGAGGATGCGCCGGTTAGCGGGCCAGGCCCACGCCCAGTTCTGCACCATGCCGATGCCGTACGGGTCGGCGTTGTCGCGCCGTGCCATCTGGTTGCCGGCCTGTGTCCATGCGCCGCTGTAGATCCAGCAGCCGCTGGCGGTGCTGCCGTCGTCGCGCAGCAGGCCGAAGCCCGAGAGCTGCTCGCCGGCCTTGGCTGTCGGCGGCTTGGTCGGGTCCTTCGGGTCGAGCAGGTCGGTCAGCGCGCGGCCGTTGTATTCCATCGCCAGTTCCTGCGCGGAAGGCGAGTGCGGAATCTTGTAGGGCCAGGTGAGGTTGACGATCGGGTCGGGATACGCGCCGCCGTCCTTCGTGTACGCCGTGCGAATGCGGTTGAAGATGCCCGCGATGATCTCGATGTCGCCCCTGGCCTCGCCCGGCGGCTCCGCGCCCTTCCAGTGCCACTGCAGCCAGCGGCTGGAGTTGGTGAGCGAGCCGTCTTCCTCCGCGAAGCAGGTCGATGGCAGTCGGAACACCGTGGTCTGGATGTCGGTGGTCTTGACGTCGTTGAACTCGCCGAAGTTGCGCCAGAACTCGCTGGTCTCGGTCATCAGCGGATCGATGGTGACGAGGAACTTGAGCTTGGACAGCCCATCGACGATCTTCTTCTTGTCCGGGAACGAGCCCACCGGGTTGAAGCCCTGGCAGATGTAGCCGTTGAGCTTGCCCTGGTTCATGAGCTCGAAGGCCTGCAGGATGTCGTAGAGCTTGTCGATCTTCGGCAGGTAGTGGAAGGCCCACTCGTTCTCCGCCGTGGCCGCGTTGCCCCACCACGCCTTCTGCATGCTGACGAAGAACTTCGGGTAGTTCTGCCAGTAGCTCATCTGGTTGGGACGCAGCGGCTTCAGCGCGCGGGTCTTGTAGTAGACGTCCAGCGTCTGCTCGCTGTCACGCGCCAGCGACATGTAGCCGGGCAGGGAGTTCGACAGCAGCCCCAGGTCGGTCAGGCCCTGGATGTTGCTGTGGCCGCGCAGCGCGTTCATGCCGCCGCCGGGCACGCCGATGTTGCCCAGCAGCAGCTGCACGATGGCGCCGGTGCGGATCATCTGCGAGCCCTGGCTGTGCTGCGTCCAGCCCAGCGCGTACATGATGGTCATGGTGCGCGTGGACGTGCTGGTGCTCGCGATGTACTCGCACACCTTCAGGAACTTGTCCTGCGGCGTGCCGGTGATGCGGCTCACCAACTCGGGCGTGTAGCGCGAGTAGTGCCGCTTCATCACCTGCAGCACGCACTGCGGGTCCTGCATGGTCATGTCGACCTTGGCCATGCCCTGCTCGTCGAGCGCGTAGCCCCACGACTTGGGGTCGTAGTTGCGCTTCTCGGCGTTGTAGCCGCTGAACAGGCCGTCCTCGAACTTGTAGTCAGGCCCGACGATGAACGGCGCGTTGGTGTAGTTGCGCACGTACTCCGTCTGGATCTTGTCGTTGCCCAGCAGGTAGTTGATGACGCCCGCGAGGAACGCGATGTCCGAGCCCGCGCGTATCGGGGCGTAGTAGTCGGCCATGGCGGCCGAGCGCGTGAAGCGCGGGTCGACCACGACAAGGCGCGCCTTGTTCTGCTTCTTGGCCTCGATGACCCACTTGAAGCCGCACGGATGCGCCTCCGCGGCATTGCCGCCCATGATCAGCACGACATCCGCGTTCTGGATGTCCTGCCAATGGTTGGTCATCGCGCCTCGTCCGAACGTCGGGGCCAGACTGGCCACCGTAGGTCCGTGTCAAACGCGTGCCTGGTTGTCGAACACCAGCATTCCGGTCGAGCGGAATGCCTTGTGGGTGATGTAGCCCGTTTCGTTGGACGAGGCCGAGGCGCAGAGCATGCCGCTGCTGGTCCAGCGGTTCACGGTCTTGCCCTCGGCGTTGGTGGTCTGGAAGTTGGCGTCGCGGTCGGCCTTGAGCAGCTTGGCGATGCGGTCGAGCGCCTCGTTCCAGCCGATGCGCTTCCATTCGGTGCTGCCGGCCTCGCGCACCTCGGGGTACTTCAGGCGGTTGGGGCTGTGCACGAAGTCGAGCAGGCCCGCGCCCTTGGGGCACAGCGTGCCGCGGTTCACGGGGTGGTCGGCATCGCCCTCTATATGGAGGATGTCGGACACCACGTTCTTCGCCTTGTCGCCCAGGCTGTACATGATGAGTCCGCAGCCCACCGAGCAGTACGGGCAGGTGTTGCGGGTCTCGGTGGTGCGCGCGAGCTTGAAGTTGCGGGCCTCGGCCAGCGCGGCGGTCGGCGAGAAGCCGAGCGCCACGATGCTGGAGCCGACCAGCCCCGCACTGCTGACGCGGAAGAATTGCCGGCGGTTCATGTCCATGACGTGACCTCCTGCAGCGGTGAAGTGGGGTGTTTCATCGTGATCTTCTTTTTGCCGGGAAACTTGATTGAATGAATCAGTCGGGCCGCGCTACTTGGGCGCCGCAGTGCCGTCGCCACCGCTCGGCGCGGGCGCCGCGCCGCCGGAAGAGCCGCCACCGCCCGGGCCGCTCATGCCGCCGATGGCTGTGCCGCCTTCGGACGGGCCTTTGTGGGAAGCGGAGGATTCGACCTTGTCGCCGGACTCGGCGGGCTTGATGCCCGTCGGGCTCGCGCCGGTGGTGCCGCCATCGGCCTTCGGCGTGGGGACCTTGGGATCGCAGGCACTCGCCAGCATGCCTGCGACAAGGCACAGGCCGACGATCTGCAAACGCTGACATCGGGGCATCGACACTCCTTGGGGGAAGGACGGGTCTGACAACGGGCTGTTTTTATGGCCTCGTTTTTCGCTTGCCGGGAGTGCCCGGTTTGCGACAAACGGGATACGTTTGTCGCATCATGCGACAGCATCCTGTCGGGATCAAGGGCCGAAAGGGCGCAATAACCCTTGAATCCAGCCGTGCCCCCTACCGTCGGCTATCGTTCGCGCCATGAATGCCTCCCTCCGCCTGGGTTGGCGCACGCTCTGGCGCGACCTGCGCGCCGGCGAACTGCGCCTGTTGATCGTTGCCGTGGTGCTGGCCGTGGCCGCGCTCACGGCTGTCGGCTTCTTCGCCGACCGCCTGCAGGGCGGGCTCAAGCGCGACGCGCGCCAGCTGCTGGGCGGCGACGCGGTGATCGTCAGCGACAACCCGACGCCCGAGGCCTTCGTGGCGCAGGCGAAATCGCTGGGCCTGGAAGGCAGCGGCACCTACGGCTTTCCGACCATGGCGCGGGCCGGGGACGCGCAGGGCGGCGCCAGCAAGCTGGTGGCGCTGAAGGCCGTGGCCGCTGGTTACCCACTGCGTGGCAACCTGCAGACCTCCACCACCGTCGACGGGCCGGGCGCCGTCACGCGCGACATCCCGCCGCCGGGCGAGGTGTGGGTCGATGCCTCGCTGCTCGACTCGCTCGCGCTCAAGGTCGGCGACACGATGCTGCTGGGCGACACCGGCCTGCGCGTCGGCCGCGTCATCACGCTGGAGCCCGACCGTGGCGCCGGCTTCATGAGCTTTTCGCCACGCGTGATGCTCAACCAGGCTGACGTGCCGCGCACCGGGCTCGTGCAGCCCGCCAGCCGCGTCGGCTATCGCTACGCGGTGGCAGGCAGCGACGCGGCGGTGAAACGCTTCAGCGACTGGGCCGACGCCACCATCAAGAAGGGCGAGCTGCGCGGCGTGCGGCTCGATTCCTTCGAGGGCGGCCGCCCCGAGATGCGCCAGACCCTGGACCGCGCCGAGAAATTCCTGAGCCTGGTCGCGCTGCTCGCGGCGCTGCTGTCGGCCGTGGCGGTGGCGCTGGCCGCGCGCGGCTTCGCGGCCAGCCACCTCGACGACTGCGCGATGCTGCGGGTGCTGGGCCAGAGCCAGCGCACCATCGCCGTGGCCTATTCCTTCGAGTTCGCGGTGATCGGCATCGTGGCCAGCGGGCTGGGCGTGGCGATCGGCTTCGCGGTGCACTACGTGTTCGTGCTGCTGCTGGCGGGGCTGGTCGAAACCGCGCTGCCCGCGGCCACCTTGTGGCCCGTCGCCTTCGGGCTCGGCATGGGGCTCACGCTGCTGTTCGCCTTCGGCCTGCCGCCTGTGCTGCAGCTGGCCCGAGTGCCGCCGCTGCGCGTGATCCGGCGCGACGTGGGCGGGCTCAAGCCGGCATCGCTCGCGGTGCTGGGCGTTGGCGTGGCGGGCTTCGCGGCGCTGCTGATGGCGGCGAGCAGCGACATCAAGCTGGGGCTGATCGCGGTCGGCGGCTTCGCGGGTGCGGTGGCGGTGTTCGCGCTGCTGAGCTGGCTGGCGGTGAAGGTGCTGCGACGCAGCGTCAACGAAACGACGGCGCCGCGCTGGCTGGTGCTGGCCACGCGGCAGATTTCGGCGCGGCCGGCGTACGCGGTGGTGCAGGTCAGCGCGCTGTCGGTCGGCTTGCTGGCGCTGGTGCTGCTGGTGCTGCTGCGCACCGACCTCGTCGCGAGCTGGCGCCAGGCCACGCCGCCCGATGCACCGAACCGCTTCGTCATCAACGTCATGCCCGACCAGAGCGACGCTTTCCAGAAGTCGCTGCGCGACGCGGGCGTGGGCAAGTTCGACTGGTACCCGATGATCCGTGGCCGCCTGATCGCCATCAACGACAAGCCCGTGACGCCCGACGACTACGCCGAAGACCGCGCCAAGCGCCTGGTGGACCGCGAGTTCAATCTGAGCAACAGCGTGGATGCGCCCGCGCACAACACCATCACCTCGGGCAAGTGGACGCCCGATGCGACGGGCGAAGTGAGCGTGGAAGAGGGCCTGGCCGAGGCGCTGGGCCTCAAGCTCGGCGACATGCTGCGCTTCGACATCGGCGGCATGCAGAACGAGGCTCGCATCACCTCGCTGCGCAAGGTCGACTGGGGCTCGATGCACGCCAATTTCTTCGTGATGTACACGGTGGCCTCGCTGGCCGACGTGCCTACCACCTACATGGGCGCCTTCCGCGCGCCCGAGACCCGGGGCTTCGACAACGCACTGGTGCGCAGCTACCCGAACGTGACCAACGTCGACATGAGCGCCACCATCAACCAGGTGCAGCGCGTGCTCGACCAGGTGATCCGCGCGGTCGAGTTCCTGTTCGGCTTCACGCTAGCGGCCGGGCTGGTGGTGCTGTTCGCGGCGGTGACGGCCACGCGCGAGGAGCGGGCGCGCGAATTCGCGGTGATGCGCGCGGTGGGCGCGCGCGCCAGCCTGCTGCGGCAGGTGCAGCGCGCCGAGCTCGTGGGCGTCGGGCTGCTTGCGGGCTTTCTCGCGAGCATCGTGGCTTCGGTGATCGGCTGGGCCCTGGCGCGCTTTGTGTTCGAGTTCACCTGGACTGCTTCGCCGATCGTGCCGGTGGCGGGCGCACTGGCCGGCGCGGTGCTGGCGCTGGGTGCGGGATGGTGGGGCCTGCGCGACGTGCTGCGCCGCCCGGTGGTCGACACGTTGCGACGCGCTGCCGAGTAGCCATCTTTTTCTTCGGGGTCGAGCCGAACGGGGTCGTGGAATGCAATACATTCCCCGACCCCGTATTCAATTCACTCGGAAGAATCTTTCTACATGCGCTTGGCGTCATTCCAGATCACCAACTTTCGCTCGATCAACGACAGCGGCCTCATCGACTCCACACAGATCACGGCGATCCTCGGTCGAAATGACAGCGGCAAATCGAACCTGCTGCGCGCACTCCACAGCCTGAACCCCGCAGAGGGCCTGGCCGAACTCAGCCCCATCAAGGACTTTCCCCGCCACCGGCGCCTGGAAGAGTGCACCGGTGACACCCCCGTCGTCTTCACGCGCTGGAGCCTGGACGAGAGCGAGCAGGCCGAACTGGCCGCGATCCTGCCGCGCGCGGCGGGCGTGCGCCACGTTACCGCCGCCCGCGGCTATGGCACGGCGCGCCAGGCCGGGCTCGAAGGGCTCACGGCGCTGTCGCTCGACGTGAGCGACATCAAGGGCAAGGTCCGCAAGATCGTGCCGGCCGTGAAGGCCGCCGCAGAAAAGGTCGCCGAGGAAGCGAAGGCCACGCTCGAGCAGGAGGCCGACACCTTCGACGCCGCGATGATCATGAGCCCCGACTACATCAAGTGGTCGGCCGGCGCGGTCAAGGCGGCGCAGGCCCTGCGCAAGGCGCTGGCCGTGGCGGGCGCCGAACTCAGCGACAAGCAGGAGCAGATGCTGGCCGAGCTGGAAGACATGGCCCTGTCCATCTCCAACGACACGCCCGCGCTCGCCCGCGCGCAGGCCTGGGTGATCGAAAAGCTGCCGCGCTTCGTCTATGTCGACGAATACCCGGCACTGCCCGGCCGCCAGAACATTGCCGAGTACCTGGGGCGCCAGGGCTGGGGCCAGCTCACGCCCGAGCAGCAGAGCTTCGGCAAGCTGTGCAAGGTCGCGGGGCTCGACCCGCAGCAGCTGCAAAACTTGCTCGAAAAGAACGACCAGGCCACGCGCAACCAGCTCGTCAACCGTGCCGGCTCGGTGGTGACGGCAGAGATCCGCCGCCTCTGGAAAGATCGTCCGCTGAAAGTGCGCTTCAACCTCGACGGCCAGTACCTCGACACGCTGGTGTCCGACCCGAACGGCGCCTACGAGGTCGAAGTGAACCTCGACGAGCGCAGCCGCGGCTTCCAGTGGTTCTTCTCGTTCTACATCGCGTTCTTTGCTGACACGAAGGGCGGGCGTGCGGAAGACGCGGTGCTGCTGTTGGACGAACCCGGGCTGCACCTGCACCCGCACTCGCAGGCCGACCTGTTGGCGCACTTCGAGAAAGACTTCGGCAACCAGATCATCTACACCACGCACTCGCCGTTCATGGTGCCTGCGCATCGGCTCGACTCGGTGCGCACGGCCAGCCTCGGCGAGACCAGCGGCACCACTGTGAGCAATGCCGCGGAGGGCGATGAGCGCACGCTGTTCCCGCTGAAGGCTGCACTGGCACTGAGCCGGCTTGGGAGCGAGCCGGTGGCTGTGAAGGCGGAGCCGACGAAGCCGGCGGCTGCAAAAACGGTGACTGCAGAGGGCGTGAAGCCTGTCAGGGCGGCCAAGCCCGCGGAGGTGATGCCTGCCGCCGTGGCCGCGCCTGCCGACGTGGCGCCCGTTGCCGCAGTCGTTGAGCCTGTCGCCGCACCGGTCGTCGCGCCGGTCGCGGTGCCACCCGTCACCGTGGCTTCGACTCCCGCGCCGATGGTCGCGCCTGCCGAGGCGGTCGCCGAGCAGGTGGAACCGGGCTGATCATCCGCGCGTGGCCTGCCTCGTGACCGGGGTGGGCGGGACTTCGTCGCCCTCCTTGAACATCCGCTCCCCCGCAAAGTCCACAAACGCCCGCACCTTCGGCGACAACTGCCGGCTCGACGGCCACAGCGCCGAGAACTGCCCCTGCCGCACGAGGTGCGTGGCCAGCACGCGCTGAAGCTCGCCTCGGTACAGCGAATCGCGCGCCAGGAAGTCGGGCATGTAGGCCACGCCGAGTCCGGCCACGGCCGCGCCCAGCATGGCTTCCATGTTGTTGCACAGCAGGCCGGGCGGCAGTTGCGCGGGCAGCCCGGGCAGGTCCCATTCCTCGACCTTGCCGCCGGTCACGAACTTGTAGCGCAGGCAGGCGTGCTGTATCAGGTCGGCCGGCACCTGCGGCACGCCGTGGCGTTCGAGATAAGCCGGTGACGCCACCAGCACGAACTGGAACGGGCCGAGCCGCCGCGCCACCAGTTGCGAATCGACCAGGTCGCCGCTGCGAATTGCCACGTCGACGCCCTCGGCGATCACGTCGACCAGCCGGTCGTTGAAGTCGAGGTCGAGCTCGATCTCGGGGTAGCGCGCCTTGAAGTCCGGCAGGATCGGCAGCAGGAAGCGGTAGCCGATGGTCGGCAGGCTCACGCGCAGGCGGCCGCGCGGGGCGGCGACGGCGTCTTGCATCATGGCGCGCGCATCGTCCAGCTCGTCGAGGATGCGGCGGCAGCGCTCGTGGAAGAGCGCGCCTTCCTGCGTCAGCCGCGTGTGGCGCGTGGTGCGGTTGAAGAGGCGCACGCCGAGCTGCTGCTCGAGCCGTGCGACGTTCTTGCCCACCGCCGAAGCCGAGATGCCCAGCTGCCGGCCGGCCTTGGCAAAGCTCAGCTGGTCGGCCGCACGCACGAAGGATTCGAGTCCGCTGAAGCTGTCCATGGATTAGCAACCCTGGGTTGGGAGTGTGAGGATCAATGACGCCATTTTCATTCCATTGATTCCTTTCTATCTTCTGTGGCTTCCTTTCTCCTGCGTGAAAGCCTTCGATGTCCACGTCTTCCCCCAACAAGAACTGGCTGCTGGCCACCGTCTGCCTGGCGGCGCTGGGCATGCCGCTGAGCTTCACCGGCCCGGCGGTGGTGCTGCCCGCGATCCGCGATGCGCTGGGCGGCAGCCCGGTGCAGCTCAACTGGGTGACCAACGCCTTCATGCTGAGCTTCGGCGCCACGCTGATGGCGGCCGGGGCGCTGGCCGATGCCTATGGGCGCAAGCGCGTGTTCCTGCTGGGGCTCGCGGTGGTGGCGCTGAGCAGCTCGCTGCTGACGCTGGCCCCCGGCATCGTCGCCTTCGATCTGGCGCGGGCCCTGCAGGGGCTGGGCTCGGCCGCGGCCTTCGCGGCGGGCACGGCCGCGCTGGCGCAGGTGTTCGACGGCGCGGCGCGCACGCAGGCCTTCAGCCTGATCGGCACTTCGTTCGGCGTGGGGCTGTCGTGCGGCTCCATCCTCTCGGGCTGGCTCGCCGAGAGCTTCGGCTGGCAGGCGGTGATGCTGAGCCCTGGCGCGGTCAGCCTCGTGGCGCTGTGCATCGCCGCGCCGAGCATGCGCGAGTCGCGCAATCCTGATGCCATGGGGCTCGACATGCCGGGCACGGCGACTTTCACCGCCGCGCTGAGCCTGCTGACGCTCGGCGTACTGCAGGCGCCCGACAGCGGCTGGGGCAGCCCGTGGGTGCTTTGCGCGCTGGCGGGCGCGGCGCTGATGGGCACGGCTTTCATCGCCATCGAGCGGCGCGTGGCGCATCCCATGCTCGATCTGTCGCTGTTCCGTTTTCCGCGCTTCGTGGGCGTGCAACTGCTGGCTGCCGCGCCGGCCTATGGCTTCGTCGTGCTGCTGGTGCTGCTGCCGATCCGCTTCATCGGGCTCGAAGGGCGCAGCGCGATCGAGGCGGGGACTTTCATGTTCGCGCTCTCGGGGCCGATTCTCATCGTGCCGACGCTGGCGGCATCGCTTGCGTACCGGTTCTCGGCGGGCGTGATTTCGGCCGTGGGGCTGCTGGTGTGTGCGGCGGGGCTGTTCTGGCTCAGCCGCTGCGCGCCGGGCACGCCGCTGCACGACATCGTGTGGCCGCTGTTGTTGATCGGCGCCGGCATCGGCCTGCCGTGGGGCCTGATGGACGGGCTGGCCGTGAGTGTGGTGCCGCGCGAACGGGCGGGCATGGCATCGGGCATCTTCAACACCGTGCGAGTGGCGGGGGAGGGGATCGCGCTGGCGCTGGTAGGGGCCGGACTGACGGCACTTGTGACGGCGCAGCTGGGGCATGCCGCCGCCGCATCGCAGGCGGCGCAGCGCGTCACGACCGGGAACATGTCGCAGGCGCTGGCCCTGTTGCCCGGCATGGACCGCGCGGCGCTGCTGCATGCCTACGGTGCCGCATTCGGCACGCTGCTGTGCGTGCTGGCAGGCGTGACGGTGGTGACGGCGCTGGTGGTGTTTGCGTTCCTGCGTGGCGAGACTCACGCTGAGGCTGGTGCCGTGGCGCTGGAGTCGACGGCCTGTTGAGACCTGCTCAGGTTTGCGCTGCCGCTTCGAAGATGTCGCGCAGCCACTGCGTGAACACTCGCACCCGCGACGACAGCTGCCGGTTCTGCGCATAGAGCACCGAGACCGGCATCGGCGGTGGTGCGAAGCCGGGCAGCAGCACCTTCAGTCGCCCGTCCGCCAGCTCCGCGGCCACACGGTAGCGCGGCACTTGCACCAGCCCCAGGCCCGCGACGGCCGAGCCGGTGTACAGGTCGGCGCCCGTCACCGAGACGATGCCGCCGAGCTGCACGCTCGTCACCCGCCCGTCGACCGTGAATTCGAGCGGCACCGCCTTGCCCGTGGCGCTGGAGATGTAGTGGATGGCGCGGTGCACCGACAGCGCTTCCACGCTCTCGGGCTCGCCGCGCTGCGCCAGGTAGGCCGGGCTCGCGACCGTGACTTGCGGCAACAGCGCCACGCGCCGCCCGACCATCGATGAATCTTGCAGCGTGCCCGCGCGCAGGACGCAGTCGACGCCTTCGCGCACCAGGTCGACCAGCCGGTCGTCCTCGCCGATGTGCAGTTCCAGATCGGGATATCGCGCCAGGAACGCCGGCAGCGCGGGCACCACGAAATGCCGCGCCAGCGTGCCCTGCAGGTTCACGCGCAGCAGCCCCTTGGGCGCCTCGTCGCGGAACAGGCCTTCGGCCTCTTCCACGTCGGCCAGCAGCCGCACGCAACGGCGGTAGTAGGCCTCGCCGTCTTGCGTGAGGCGCACGGTGCGGGTGGTGCGCTCCAGCAGCCGGGTGCCCAGGCGCTGCTCCACGCGCTTGATCAGGTTGGTGACGGTGGCGCGCGGAATCTGCAGGTCTTCGGACGCCTGCGTGAAGCTCTGGCGCTCGGCGATGCGCACGAAGGCCAGCATTTCCTGGAAGCGGTCCATGGGGTGATCTTGGAATTTATTGTTGAAGTAAATGGAATGGTAATGGCGATTCAAGGCTGATTATCTTTGGATGGGAACGATCGATCATTCGTCTCACCAACCAACCACTGCAAAGGAAAACAGCCATGAACAAGCCCTCCAACTCCAAAGTCGCCCTCGTCACTGGCGCATCGCGCGGCATCGGCGCCGCCATTGCGCGGCGTCTCGCCAAGGACGGCTTCGCGGTCGCCGTCAACTACGCGTCGAGCCCGGCGCAGGCCGACGCCCTCGTCGCCGAACTGCAGGCCGCCGGCGGCAAGGCTTTCGCGGTCAAGGCCGACGTGGCCAGCGCCGGCGAAGTGCGCGCCATGTTCGACGCCGTCGAGGCGCAACTCGGCAAGGTCGACGTGCTGGTCAACAACGCCGGCGTGCTCAAGACCGTGCCGCTGGCCGAACACACCGACGCGCTCTACGACCAGACCTTCGACATCAACGTGCGCGGTACCTTCAACACGCTGCGCGAAGCCGCCCCGCGCCTCAACGAGGGCGGGCGCGTCGTCAACTTCTCGAGCACCACGCTCGCGCTGAACATGCCCGGCTATGCGATCTACAACGCCACCAAGGCGGCGGTCGAGGCCTTCACGCACGTCTTCGCCAAGGAACTGCGCGGCCGAAACATCACGGTGAACGCCGTGGCGCCGGGCCCGATCGCCACCTCGCTGTTCCTCGACGGCAAGACCGAAGAACAGATCCAGACCTTCGCCAGGATGCCCCCGCTGCAGCGCCTCGGCCAGCCCGAGGACATCGCTTCGGTGGTGGCCTTCCTCGCCGGCCCGGACGCGGGCTGGGTCAACGGGCAGGTCCTGCGCGCCAACGGCGGCGTGGCCTGAGGCATTCGCTTTCTCGGATCAACCCAACCCATACGGAGAAACCTCATGCAAAAGCAGATCATCCTGGTCACCGGTGCTGGCACCGGCATTGGCAAGCTCAGCGCGCAATCGCTGGCCGAAGCCGGCCACGTCGTCTACGCGTCGATGCGCGACATCGCGGGCCGCAATGCCGGCCGCGCCGCCGAACTGCGCTCGCTCGCTGCGGCGAAGAACATTCAGCTGCACCCGCTCGAACTCGACGTGCTCTCGCAGGACTCGGCCGATGCCGCCGCCGCGACCATCGTGCGCGAGCAGGGCCACCTCGACGTGGTGATGCAGAACGCCGGCCACCTCGTGGTCGGTCCGACCGAGGCCTTCACGCCCGAGGAGATCGTGAAGGTGTTCGACACCAACGTGCTCGGCGCGCAGCGCGTGAACCGCGCGGTGCTGCCGTACCTGCGCAGGCAGGAGTCGGGGCTGATGCTGTGGATCAGCAGCACCACCACCAAGGGCGGCTTTCCGCCGTTCATGGGCCCTTATGGCGCGGCCAAGGCGGCGATGGATTCGCTGGCCGTCACGCTGGCCTACGAGATCGCGCGCTTCGGCATCGAGACTTCCATCGTCGTGCCGGGCGCCTTCACCAGGGGCACCGACCACTTCCCGAGCGCGGGCAAGCCGGCCGATGCCGCGACCGCCGCCGCCTACAGCCGCTACGACGGCGTGATGGACCAGATCGGCGAACGCCTCTCGGCGCTGACGCCCGACAACGCCGACCCGCAGGCCGTGGCCGACGAGATCGTGCGCATCGTGGGCCTGCCCGCCGGCACACGGCCGATGCGCTCGCTGATCGACTTCGTGGGCGACGGTGCGACGGAGGTGTTCGAGGTGTCGGAGCGTGTGCGCATCGAGTTCGCGAAGCGCATCGGCATGGGCGATCTGCTCGAAGCGAAGGTACGGCGCTAAGAGGCCAAGAGGAGGCTAAGGGAGGCGTCATAAAAGGTGGGTCGGTCTTCCTGTCCAATAGCGGCATGGAAAACCCACCCCACGACCTCGCGGAACGCGTGACCGAGCTCGAGATCAAGTCGAGCTACGCCGAAGACCTGCTCGACCAGCTGAACATGACGATCTACCGCCAGCAGCAGCAGATCGACCGGCTGATCCTGCAGGTGACGCAACTCAAGGAGCAGAGCCAGAACGCGATGCAGGACGGCGCCGCGCGCAACCCGCGCGACGAGCTACCGCCGCATTACTGAGTCAGGAAGATCAGCCGTGCGAGTGCCAGAGCACGGCGAAGAAATGGCAGGTGCTGCCCGCCAGCACGAACAGGTGCCACACCGAATGCGCGAAGCGCACCTTGTTGTCGAACAGGAACACCACGGCTCCCGCCGTATAGAAGAGCCCACCGGCCACGAGCCAACCCAGCCCCGCCGGTGACATGCGCTCGTACAGCGGCACCGCAGCCATCAGCGCCATCCACCCCATCGCCACATAGAGCCCGGTCGACCACAGCGGATGCTGCAGCCGGTTGAACAGCTTGGCGCTCACGCCCAGCACGGCCGCCGCGCAGATGGCGCCGAACAGCGTCCACCCCAGCGGCCCGCGCAGCACGCCGAAGAGAAAGGGCATGTAGCTGCCCGCGATGAAAAGGTAGATGGCCGCGTGGTCCAGCCGGTTGAACCAGGCCTTGGCCCGGCCCATGGGCAGTGCGTGGTACAGCGTGGAGATCAGGTACAGCACGATGGCCGTGCCCGCGAAAAGACAGGCGCCGACCACGCCCGCGGCCTGCCCCTTCTGCACCGCGTTGTAGACCAGGATGGGCAGCGCGGCGATGGCCAGCGCCAGGCCCAGGCCGTGGCTCAGGGCATTGAAGAGTTCTTCCATCGCCGTCTGGTCGCGGGCTGCCAGCACGGAGGTGCGCTGCGAGGGTTGCGTCTGGGGGGGAGCTGTCGTCATCGGAACCTCATGCAGATGGAGGGATGTAGTGGTTGCCTACTTGACCTGCTGCTTGCCCAGCTTGCGCGCCAGCGTACGCCGGTGCATGCCGAGCCTGCGCGCGGTCTCCGAGATGTTGAAGCCGGTTTCGGCCAGCGTCTCGTGGATGCGCTCCCATTCGAGCGTCTTGATCGAGGTCGAGCGGTTGGTCAGCTCGACCTCTGTTGTGCCGGCGGCGCGGCCGAAGGCGGCCTCGATGTCGTCGGTGTTCGACGGCTTGGCCAGGTAGTGGCAGGCGCCGAGCTTGATGGCTTCCACCGCGGTGGCGATGCTGGCGAAGCCGGTCAGCACCACGATCAGCATCTTGGGGTTGTGCCGGTGCAGCATCTGCACGGCGGCCAGGCCCGAGGCCTCGCCGTTGAGCTTCAGGTCGACCACCGCGTAGCCGGGCGACGCGGTGGCCAGCAGGGCGTCGACTTCCGCGAGGTTGCCTGCCTGCGTCACGGCATAGCCGCGGCGCTCGAAGGAGCGGCCGAGCGCGCGCGCGAAGGCGTCGTCGTCCTCGACGATCAGCAACTGGCGCTCAGCTTCGGTTTCGGTCATTGCCTTCCACTTCGATGGTCTCGCCGTCGAGGACCTTTTCGTCGTCCTCTTCCGTCTCTTCTTCTTCCAGCACGATGGCCGCGAGCGGCAGCGTGATCTTCACGATGGCGCCGCCCTCGGGCCGGTTGGCCGCCGCGACGCGGCCGCCGACAGTGCGCGCCACGTTCACGACCAGGAACAGCCCGAGCCCACCGCCGGGGC
This sequence comes from Variovorax sp. YR634, assembly GCF_900106655.1. Classification (NCBI taxonomy): domain Bacteria; kingdom Pseudomonadati; phylum Pseudomonadota; class Betaproteobacteria; order Burkholderiales; family Comamonadaceae; genus Variovorax; species Variovorax sp. YR634. The sequence continues at coordinate 66,819 of NZ_FNOL01000018.1, read as the reverse complement.
GGCCCTTGCTCGACTGATAGGGTTTGCCGAACTCCTTCAGGATGGCCGGCAGGAAGCCGGGGCCTGCGTCCGTGACCGTGATCGTCAGCGCGTCGGCGTCGTGCGCCGCCTCGAGGCGCAGCCAGTGCGGCGACGCCTCCAGCGCATTGTCGAGCACGTTGCAGATCATCTGCTTGAGGGCCGAGTCGGAGACCATGGGCAGGTCCCGGCCAAAGCGGTTGTCGTACTCGAAGTCTTCCACGGGGCGGGTGGTGCGCCACTCTTCGATCAGGTCGTCGAGGAAGGTGCTGACCGTGGTTTCTTCCGATGACTCGCCGCGCGCCTCGCCGGCCGACAGCAGGATGCCGCTCACGATGCTCTTGCAGCGCTGGATCTGCAGCTCCATCTCGGCCACCTCAGTCAGCAGCTCGGGGTCGGAGCTGAAATGCGGCAGCCGGCGCCAGTCGCCCAGGATCACCGCCAGCGTGGCCAGCGGCGTGCCCAGCTCGTGCGCCGCACCCGAAGCCAGCAGGCCCATGCGCACGATGTGTTCTTCTTCCGAGGCGCGCTGGCGCAGGTCGGCCAGCCGGGCGTCGCGCGCGCGCAGGTTGCGGCCGATGCGGGTGATGAAGATCACGAGCAGCGCCGCGTTCAGCGCGAAGCACACCAGCATGCCCTGGATGTAGGGGCTCCACAGGCCGCGGTTGTGGTCCAGCGGCAGCGCGAGCGGGCGCGAAAACAGCGCCAGCCCGGCGAAGCAGATGCTGGTGATGACCACGATGGTCCAGGTCGACCAGGGCTTCAGCAGCACCGCGCCGAGCGTCACCTGCAGCAGGAACAGAAACACGAAGGGGTTGGTCGCGCCGCCGCTCAGGTAGAGCTGCGCCGTGAGCGTGGCCACGTCGACCAGCAGCGCGAGGAACAGTTCGCCGTTGGTCACGCGCCGGTGGCTGCGCGAACGCAGCAGGCTCACCATGTTGAAGAGCGCAAGGCAGGTCAGCACCTGCAGCATGTGGTCCAGCGGCAACCGGATCGCGAAGCCGTAGTGCACCACCAGGATGGTGACGACCTGCCCGACCACGGCGAACCAGCGCAGCTGGATCAGCTGCTGCATGTTCTGGTGGCCGGTGGCGTTGTCGAGGCTCGCGACGCCGGCGCGGGGGGCGTGCAGCTCGCCTGCGACCGCGGCGGTGTCAGTCGTCGCGGCGAGCATCTTGGGCGGGGCGGGCTTCGGCATGGGCCGCATTTTCGCTGCGCCGTACGAACCAGGCCGCGACCAGCACCATCAGGGCCAAGCCGTACCACGTCAGGGCGTAAACCAAGTGGCTGTTGGGAAAGGCGATGACCGTCAGGCCGGCGGCGGGCCATGCGGGGGTGTCGATGCTGGCTGTGGCCTGCGCGGGCGCGGCCTCGGCATCGACGAAGTAGGGCGCGACATTGTTCAGGCCGCGCGCCGCGGCAATGGCCTGCACGTCGCGCGAGAACCAGCGATCGGCGGCCGCGTCGTTCTTGCGCAGGAAGCCGCCCTTGGGTTCGGTGAGGCGCAGCAGGCCGGCCACGGTGGTCTCGCCCTGCGGCTCTTGCGCGGTGCGGGCCGGGCGTTCGCGTGCTTCAGGCGGCACGAACCCGCGATTGACGAGCACCACGGTGCCGTCCGCGCTGCGCAGCGGGGTCAGCACCCAGAAGCCGGCGCCGAGCTTGGTGCTGGCTTGCACCAGCGTCTCTTTGTCGTGGAGAAAAGTGCCGGCAAGGCGGACATGCCGATATTCATCGTTGGCCGCGTTGACCGTGGGCCATTCGGTTCGCCCGGGCGCCGCGGCAGCCGGGGCATGCACGCGCTGTTCGACGCGGGCGATGAGATCGAGCTTCCAGGCCCTGCGCTCGACCTGCCAGGTGCCGAGCGCGAAGAAGCCGGCAAAGGCGAGGGCTGCGCCGACCGCCAGCGCCACCCGCGCGGCGGTGGAACGCTGGCGGACCGCTGCCGCCATCAGGGCATGTTCTTCATGTCGTGCATCGAGGCCGGCATCATGTTGGTGTTCATGTGGTACATGACCCACAGCGAACCGGCCAGCGTGATGACCACGAGCACGAGCGTGAAGATCAGCGCCAGCATGTTCCAGCCGCCTTCGGACTTGGCGTCCATGTGCAGGAAGTACACCATGTGCACCACGATCTGCACCACGGCGAAGGCCAGGATGACGAGGGCGGTGGTGTTGGGCTTGTCGAAGACCTTGGCCATCACGAGCCAGAACGGAATGGCGGTGAGGATCACGGCCAGCACGAAGCCGGTCATGTAGCCCTTGAAGGTGCTGTGGCTCACCGGGCCATCGTCGTGGCTGTCATGGCCATGTGCGCCGTGGCCGGCGGTTTCGGTGTGCGCGCTCATTGCAGCGATCCCATCAGATACACGAAGGTGAAGACGCCGATCCAGACCACGTCCAGAAAGTGCCAGAACATCGACAGACACATCAGGCGGCGGCGGTTGGCGGCGGTGAAGCCGTGCTTGGGCAGCTGGATCATCAGGACGATGAGCCAGACGATGCCGAAGGTCACGTGCAGGCCGTGGGTGCCCACCAGTGCGAAGAACGACGACAGGAAGGCGCTGCGCTGCGGGCCCGCGCCTTCGTGGATCAGGTGCGCGAACTCGTACAGCTCCAGGCCGATGAAGCCCGCGCCCAGCAGGCCGGTGATGGCCAGCCAGACCAGCACGGCGCCCATGCGGCGCTTCTGCATCTCGAGCACGGCGAAGCCGTACGTGATGGACGACAGCAGCAGCAGCGAGGTGTTGATTGCCACCAGCGGCAGGTCGAACAGGTCGGCGCCCGAGGGGCCGGCCGCGTAGCTGCGGCCCAGCACGCCGTACACCGCGAACAGGCACGCGAAGATGAGGCAGTCGCTCATCAGGTAGAGCCAGAAGCCCAGCAGCGTGCCGTTCTCGGGGTGATGGTCTTCGTTGCGTACGTTGAAGACCTCGAACGCGGGCGCGTTCGACGCTTGGCCGGCGCTGCCGGCGGAAAGAGCGGTGGTGTTAGACATGGGCAGCTAGCAGGCGCGTGCGCGCGTCTTCGGTGCTGACGACTTCTTCCGTGGGGATGTGATAGTCGCGCTTGTAGTTGAACGTGTGGATGATCACTGCGGCGAGCATGGCGACGAAGCCGATGCCGGCCACGAGCCACATCTGCCAGATCATTGCGAAGCCGCCCACCGCGGCCAGCGCTGCGATGATGAAGCCGGCGGCCGTGTTCTTGGGCATGTGGATCGGGCTGAAGCCTTCCAGCGGACGCTGGTAGCCGCGGGCCTTCATGTCGGACCAGGCGTCGTTGTCATGCACGCGCGGCGTGAACGCGAAGTTGTAGGCCGGCGGGGGCGACGAGGTCGACCATTCGAGCGTGCGGCCGTTCCACGGGTCGCCCGTGGTGTCGCGCAGCGATTCGCGGCGAATGAAGCTCACCACCAGCTGGATGATGAACGAGGCGATGCCCAGCGCGATCAGCACGGCGCCGAAGGCGGCAACCTGGAACCAGATCTGCAGCGACATGTCCTGGAAGTGGTTCATGCGGCGGGTGACGCCCATCAGGCCCAGGATGTACAGCGGCATGAAGGCGAACCAGAAGCCGACGATCCAGAACCAGAACGAGCACTTGCCCCAGAACGGGTCGAGCTTGTAGCCGAAGGCCTTCGGGAACCAGTAGGTGATGCCCGCCAGCATGCCGAACAGCACGCCGCCGATGATCACGTTGTGGAAGTGGGCGATCAGGAACAGGCTGTTGTGCAGCACGAAGTCGGCCGGGGGAACGGCCAGCAGCACGCCGGTCATGCCGCCGATCACGAAGGTGATCATGAAGCCGATGGTCCACATCATGGGCAGCTCGAAACGGATGCGGCCGCGGTACATGGTGAAGAGCCAGTTGAAGATCTTCGCGCCCGTCGGGATCGAGATGATCATCGTCGTGATGCCGAAGAACGAGTTCACGCTGGCACCGGAGCCCATGGTGAAGAAGTGGTGCAGCCAGACGAGGTACGACAGGATGGTGATCACGACCGTGGCGTACACCATCGAGGCGTAGCCGAAGAGGCGCTTGCCGGAGAAGGTGGAGACCACTTCCGAGAAGATGCCGAAGGCCGGCAGGATCAGGATGTACACCTCGGGGTGGCCCCAGATCCAGATCAGGTTCACGTACATCATGGCGTTGCCGCCGAGGTCGTTCGTGAAGAAGTTGGTGCCGACGTAGCGGTCGAGCGACAGCAGGGCCAGCACGGCGGTCAGCACCGGGAAGGCTGCAACGATCAGAACGTTGGTGCACAGCGCGGTCCAGGTGAACACGGGCATCTTCATCATCGTCATGCCGGGCGCTCGCATCTTCACGATGGTCGCCAGCAGGTTCACGCCGGATAGCAATGTGCCCACCCCCGCTATCTGCAATGACCATATGTAGTAGTCGACCCCCACGTCGGGGCTGAAGAGAATGCCCGACAGCGGCGGGTAGGCCAGCCAGCCGGTCTTGGCGAATTCACCGACGAACAGCGACGCCATCACGAGGCCGGCGCCGAAGGTGGTCATCCAGAAGCTGAAGTTGTTCAGGAACGGGAAGGCCACGTCGCGCGCGCCGATCTGCAGCGGCACCACGAAGTTCATGAGGCCCGTGACCAGCGGCATCGCCACGAAGAAGATCATGATCACGCCGTGGGCGGTGAAGACCTGGTCGTAGTGGTGCGGCGGAAGGAAGCCGGCGTTGTCGCCGAAGGCCATCGCCTGCTGGGCCCGCATCATCAGCGCGTCGGCGAAGCCGCGCAGCAGCATCACCAGGCCCAGGATGATGTACATGATGCCGATCTTCTTGTGGTCGATGCTGGTGATCCAGTCGCGCCACAGCATGCCCCACAGCTTGAAGTAGGTCAGTGCGCCGAGGACGGCGATGCCGCCCAGCACCACGCCCGCAAAGGTCGCGAGCAGGATCGGTTCGTGGAAGGGAATCGCCTCCCATGAGAGGCGGCCGAAGACGAGCTTCGTCAGGTCTAGGTTCTGCAACATCTTATTCTTCGGTGGTGCACATCGCGGTGACGTACTTGCGCTTGGGCGTGTCGAGTGAATCGACCTGCCAGGCTTGCTTGGTGGCAACGTTGAAGGCGCCGGGCTTGCCCATGCCGCCGTCGGCGTCGATGGCCATCATTTCCTTCATGCACATCTTGTTGCGGTCCACGCACAGGTTGAGGATGGCGTCGTACAGGGCAGGGTCCACGGCGGCGTAGTGACGCACGGGCTCGCGCTCGCTCGGCACTTCGAGCTTCTTGTAGAGATCGCGCGTGAGTTCGCCGTCCTTGCCGGCCTTGACCTTCTGGATCCACTGGTCGAAGTCGCCGTTGCTCAGGCCGTGGAACTTGAAGCGCATGCCCGAGAAGCCGGCGCCGCTGTAGTTGGCGGAGAAGCCTTCGAACTCGCCCGGCTTGTTGATCACCGCGTGCAGCTTGGTTTCCATGCCCGGCATGGCGTAGATCTGGCCGGCCAGCGCGGGGATGAAGAACGAGTTCATCACCGAAGACGCCGTGATCTTGAAGCTGATCGGGCGGTCCACCGGGGCGGCCAGCTCGTTCACCGTGGCGATGCCTTGCTCGGGGTAGATGAAGAGCCACTTCCAGTCGAGTGCCACCACTTCGACCACCAGCGGCTTGGTTTCGGCCGGAATCGCGCGCTGGGCGTCGAGGCGGCGCAGCGGCTGGTAGGGGTCGAGCGTGTGGGTGCTGATCCAGGTGATGGCGCCGAGCGCGATGATGATGAGCAGCGGCGCCGCCCAGATCGCCAGTTCGAGCTGGGTCGAGTGGTCCCAGTCGGGGCTGTAGGTGGCCTCTTTGTTGGATTGGCGATAGCGCCAGGCAAAGAAGATGGTCAGGGCGATCACCGGGATGATGATGATCAGCATCAGCACGGTGGAGACGACGATGAGGCGTCCCTGCTGATTGGCGATGTCGCCGGATGGGTTCATCAGCACCGTGTTGCAGCCCGCCAGGAGCATGGCGGAAAGCAGCAGGAGTGATCGGCGAAGGTTCTTGAGGATGTGCATGCCGAAGGAAAAGAGGTGCAGGGGCGACGCAAAAAGACCCCACAATCTACGCCTGAAGACGGGTTTCGCCTATTGGACGTTTTGTCCTATGGCGGTAAATGTGATTCGGTGCGACGCTCTGGGATCTCCATGGTCTTATGGTGTCGCGCCCCGGCGTGACACCTGAATTACAGCAAGCAATGACGACGTCCAGCATCAGTCCGCAAGGCGCACAGCCGCTGCCGAACTCGCCCGAGCACGGCGGCGCCCGGCAGGGCGACGACCACTCGCACATCGCCCCCGGCGAGATCGCGGTCGGCGTGATCATCGGCCGCGCCTCCGAATATTTCGACTTCTTCGTCTACGGCATCGCCTCGGTGCTGGTGTTCCCGGCGGTCTTCTTTCCGTTCGAGCAGCACCTCGAGGGCGTTCTCTATTCGTTCCTGATCTTCTCCTTCGCCTTCATTGCGCGTCCATTCGGAACTGTCATCTCGATGGTCATCCAGCGACGATTCGGGCGGGAGGCCAAGCTCACGTCGGCACTTTTCGTGCTGGGCACCTCCACCGCTGGCATCGCCTTCCTGCCGGGCTATGCGAGCCTGGGCTTCACGGCCATCGTGCTTCTGTCGGTGTTCCGCTTCGGCCAGGGCCTGGCGCTGGGCGCTTCCTGGGACGGCCTGCCGTCGCTGCTGGCGCTGAATGCCCCGGCCAACCGCCGCGGCTGGTACGCCATGCTGGGCCAGCTGGGTGCGCCCATCGGCTTCTTCATTGCCAGCGCGCTGTTCGCTTACCTGTATTCGAGCCTGCCGTCCGAAGACTTCCTCGACTGGGGCTGGCGCTACAGCTTCTACGTGGCCTTCGCGATCAACGTGGTGGCGCTGTTCGCCCGCCTGCGCCTGGTGGCCACCGACGAATACTCGCGCCTGCTCGAAGAGCGTGAACTGGAGCCCACCAGCGTGAGCGAACTGGTTCGCTCGCAGGGCGCCAACCTGCTGATCGGTGCCTTCGCCGCGCTGGCCAGCTACGCGCTGTTCCACCTGATCACGGTGTTCCCGCTGTCGTGGATCACGCTGTATTCCGACCAGTCGGTCACCGAATTCCTGATCGTGCAGATGATCGGCGCGGTGCTCGGCGCCGCCGGCATCGTGGCTTCGGGCCTGCTGGCTGACCGCATCGGCCGACGCTTCACGCTGGGCGGCCTGGCTGCCGTGATCGCGGCTTTCAGTGGTTTCGCCCCCACGCTGCTCGATGGCGGCCGTGTCGGGCAGGACATCTTCATCCTGCTGGGCTTCGTGATCCTGGGCTTGTCGTACGGCCAGGCGGCTGGCGCCGTGACTTCGAACTTCGCGCCCAAGTACCGCTACGTTGGCGCGGCACTCACGGCCGACCTGGCCTGGCTGATCGGCGCGGCGTTCGCGCCACTGGTTGCCCTCGGCCTGTCGGCCCACTTCGGTCTGGCCTACGTCAGTATCTACCTGCTGTCGGGTGCCATCGCCACGCTGGGCGCGCTGGGGCTGAACCGGGCACTGGCGCGGGACTGACGACTTGCACAAGGCAGCCAACTGCCGCCGTTTCTTTCAAAAGGGGCCGTTTCGGCCCCTTTTTCATTAGGATGCTCCGATGTTCGCCGCCGCAATCTTCGACATGGACGGGCTGCTGATCGATTCGGAGCGGCCCATCATGGCCGCCTGGATCGAGGCCGCCCGCACGCTCGACATCGAGCTTTCGCACAGCCAGTACCTGCAGGTCGTCGGGCTGGCCATGACCGAGTCCGAACACATCCTCGCGTCGCTGCTGGGCGGTGCGGATGCCTACAACCACGCCGTGGCTCATGTCCGCCAGCGCCTGCAGCTGGAGCGCTCTGACGGTGCGCCGCTGTTTCCCATCAAGCCCGGCGCGGCCGAATTCCTGAGCGCGCTGCGCGAACGCGGCACGCGCTGCGCCGTGGCCTCGTCATCGACCAGCGGGCAGATCCAGGCCTGCCTTGGCAGCCTGGGCGTGCTGCACCATTTCTCGGCCTTCGCGGGCGGCGACGAGGTTGCGCGCGCCAAGCCCGATCCGGCGCTCTACCTGCTCGCGGCCGAACGGCTGGGCGTGGACCCGGCGGAATGCATCGCCTTCGAGGACAGCGAGAACGGCGCCAAGGCGGCGCTCGCGGCGGGCATGCGTGTCGTGGTCGTGCCCGACCTCAAGCACCCGCCCGCATCCATCATCGAGCGGGCCTTCCATGTGCTCGAGTCGCTGCACGAAGCGGTGCCGCACCTGTCGCGCTGGTTTCCCGGTGAGGCAGCAGCAAGGCTCTCATGATCAAGATCGGCACGCTCTGCCATGTAGTCGACAGCTGCCTGGCGTCGCCCTTCACGGAGCGTGCGGTGGGCCGGATCGTGGAAGTGGTCTCGTCTCGCCGCCCTACGAGGCGCCGAGCGAGCGCTACCTGCCCGGCACGTACTACGACGTGCTGTTCGAGGGCTGGACCTTCTATTGCCGCAGCGACAAGCTCGTGCCCATTTCCGACCCCAATGCCGAGATCGAACGCTGGGAAGACGCCTTCCTCGACGAGCCTTCGCCAGCCGTTCAGAGCACTTCGTCGCGCAACTGCGGGAACACCTTCGACACCTTCGCGAGCAGGTAGTCGCCATAGCGCCCGCTGAAGGCGTGCACGTTGGCGCGGTCCCAGCGCTCGGCGCTGTCGTCGCGCGCCTCGGCGCCTGCGAGGCCTTCGATGCGCTGCACGCGCGCCTCGAAGTTCGGGTCGAAGAACAGCGGAAACGACAGCCGGTCGTGCCCTGAAGTGTTGCGCTTCACCCGGTGCGGCGTCGATTTGTAGAGCCCGCCGGTCATGCGGTCGAGCATGTCGCCGATGTTGCAGACGAACGAACCCGCCACGGGCGGCGCGTCGATCCAGCCACCTGGCGTGTGCACCGCGAGGCCGCCGATCTGGTCCTGGTGCAGGATCGTGAGCAGCCCGTAGTCGGTGTGCTCGCCCACGCCCCACTGCACGTCGAGGCCTTCGGGCACGGCCTGCGTCGGATAGTTGAAGAGGCGGAACAGGATCAGCGGGTCGGCCGTGTAGCGTTCGGCGAAGTAGCCCGCGCTCAGGCCGAGGCTCAGCGCAATGCCTTCCATCAGCCGGTGACCCAACTGCGTGACAGCCGCTATGTAGTCGAGGATGGTCTCGCGAAAGCCCGGCACGTCGGGGAACAGGTTTGGCCCGTGCACTGGCGTTTTCGCCTGCACCAGTGGGTGCGTGGCGGGCAGTTCGGTGCCGAGGTAGAGGCCTTCCTTCCAGTCGGGCCGGCCCGAGGTCAGCTCGCCGCCGAGCGGGAAGAAGCCGCGCCAGGCGCGTCCGCCGAGGGCCATGCGCCACTGCATCTTGGTTTCTTCGGGCAGCTCGAAGAAGCGGTGGCTCAGCTCTTCGAGCCGCTTCACCAGCGCCGCATCGACGCCGTGGCCTGTCACGTAGAAGAAGCCGTGGGCGCGGCAGGCGGCGCCGATCTGCGCGGCGACGGCGTCGCGCCCGGGTGTGCCGGCCACGAGCGGCGCGACGTCGATGAGGGGGAGGGTGGTGTCGGTCATGCGTCTCTCGCGAAAGGCGATCGGATGTCGGACAGGAACTGCTGCGCACGCGGATGCTGTGGCTGGTTGAAGAAGTCGTCCGGCGTGGCGCGCTCCAGCACCTTGCCTTCGTCCATGAACAGCACGCGGTCGGCCACCTCGCGAGCGAAGCCCATTTCGTGCGTCACGCAGACCATCGTCATGCCGTCGCGTGTCAGGTCGCGCATCACCAGCAGTACCTCGCCGACCATTTCGGGGTCGAGCGCGCTGGTGGGCTCGTCGAACAGCATCAGCGGCGGCTGCATCGCGAGCGCGCGTGCAATTGCCACGCGCTGCTGCTGGCCACCCGACAGTTCGCTCGGCCATGCGTTGGCCTTGTTCGACAGGCCCACGCGGTGCAGCAGCGCCATCGCCCGCTCGTCGGCCTCCTTGCGCGTGAGGCCGCGCAGCTGCATCGGCGCCATCGTGCAGTTCTGCAACACCGTGAGATGCGGGAACAGGTTGAACTGCTGGAACACGAAGCCGATGCGCGAGCGGAAGGCGTTCACGTCCAGGCCCGGCGCATGGATGTCCTGCCCGTCGACGACGATGCGGCCCGATTGAATCGGCTCCAGCCGGTTGAAGGTGCGGATCAGCGTCGACTTGCCAGAGCCCGAGGGTCCGCACACCACGACGACTTCGCCCTTGTGGATGGTCTCGCTGATGTCGACCAGCGCGTGGTAGCTGCCGTACCACTTGTTGACTTTTTCGAGTTCGATCATGCGGACACCTTGGCGGTGGCTGTAGAGATGCCGCGGCGCGCGAGCCGGCGTTCCAGCCAGTAGGCGAAGCGCGACAGGCCGAAGCAGAGAATGAAATACGTCCCGCCCAATATCAGGTAGATCTGCGCGGGCTTGGTGAACACCTGCGTGTTGATCTGCGTCGCGATGAACGACACCTCGGCCAGCCCGATGATGTAGCCCAGCGAGGTTTCCTTGATGGTCGAGACGAACTGGTTCACCAGCGAGGGCAGCATGCTGCGCAGCGCCTGCGGCAGCACCACGAGCCGCATCGCTCGGCCATAGCCCAGGCCCAGTGCGCGGGCCGTTTCCATCTGACCGCGCGGCAGGCCCTGGATGCCGGCGCGCACGATCTCGGCGAGGTAGGCGGCATCGAACACCACGAGCGCGATCAGCATGGTCGTGAACTGGTCGGTCTTCACGCCCGTGACGCTGGGCAGGAAGAAGTAGGCCCAGAAGATCACCATCAGCAGCGGCAGCCCGCGCACCACGAACACGAAGCCCGTGACCGGCCAGCGCAGCCAGCGCCACGGGCTCACGCGCGCCAGCCCGAGCACGATGCCCAGCGGCAGTGCGAGCACCAGCCCGCAGGAGGCCAGCAGCAGCGTGAGCACCAGCCCGCCGAGCGGGCCGTTGGGGTACTGCCCGATGAGGAAGTAGACCCAGTAGTCGTTGATGATCTGCAACATCGCGTTGGTGCCCTCAGATGGTCCGCACCGGGTAACGGTGGTGGTACCAGGTCGCCAACCCGGTGATGGCCAGCGACACCGTCAGGTACGCCGCGCTCGCGAACGCAAAAGACTCGAAGCTGCGGAAGGTCGCGCTCTCGACCTGGCCCGCCTGATACATCAGCTCGGCCACGCCGATCACGGTGGCGATGGAGGTGTTCTTCCAGAGGCTCAGCGTCTGCGAGATGAGCGGCGGAATGGTCACGCGCAGCGCCTGCGGCAGCACCACGCGGCGCATGGTGGCCAGGTAGCTGAAGCCTATTGCGCGGCCGGCTTCGAACTGCACCGAAGGAATCGCGCGGATGCCGCTGCGGATGTCTTCCGCCATGAAGGCGGCCGTGTACAGCGCCAGCGCGATCACAGCGCTGTAGGCCTCGATATGCCCCGCGTAGAGCCATTGCTTGATGCCCTCGGGCAGCAGCTCGGGCGCGCCGAAGTACCAGAACAGCATGTGCGCGAGCAGCGGGATGTTGCGGATCGACTCCACGTACGCAAAGCCGAGCCAGCGCAGCGGCGCGAAGGGCGACAGCCGCAGGAGCGCCACCACCAGTGCGATGGGCAGCGCCAGCACCAGCGCGGCCGCGAGCAGCTGCAGCGACAGCAGCAGGCCCGCGATGAGCATATCGTGGTACTTGCCGGTCAGCAGCAAGGAATAGTCGAACAGGGGCATGGGGGGCGACAGTATCACCGCCGCGAAGGGCCGGGGCCGCGTGCCCCCATCCCGGCCTTCCCCCAGCGGGGGAAGGAGAAACGCGGGCTCAGTCGATCTTGTCGGAGTCGAGCTTGAAGTCGCGCGTCTGGAAGCCAGAAGCCGTCGTCGGGCCGTACCACTTGATGAAGATCTTCTGCGCTTCGCCCGACTTCTCGAGCTCGCGCAGCGTGTCGTCCACCACTGCCTTCAAGCCGGTCTCGCCCTTCTTGATGCCGATGGCCAGCGCCTCGGTGCTCAGGTTCTGCTTGAGCACCACGTACTGCGCCTTCTGCGCGCCCAGCTTGGCGTAGCTGCGCAGCAGTGCGGCCTCGTCGTCCACATAGCCCACGCCCTTGCCCTGCTGCAGCGCCTGGAAGGCCTGCTGGCTCGTGTCGAAGGTCACGACCTCGACGTTGGGCACGGCCTTGCGGATGTTGGGCTCCTGCGTGCCGCCGCGGATGGTCAGCACCTTCTTGCCCGCGAGCTGCGGCACTTCGCTGATACCGCTGTCCTTCTTCACGATGGCCTTCTGGCCGGTGACGAAGGTGGTGAGAGAGAAGTCGATCTGCGCCTCGCGCTCCTTGTTGTGCGTGAGGCCGGCTGCCACCAGGTCAACGTGGCCCTGCTGCAGCTCCGGAATGCGCGCGGCCACAGCGATCTGCTTGAGCACCGGCTTCACGCCGATCTTCTTGGCGATGGCGTTCACCAGGTCGACTTCGTAGCCGACGATCTGACGCGTCTTCGGATCGACGAAGGTCGCGGGCTCGTCGGTGCCGAGCACGCCGACGACCAGTTCGCCCTTTTTCTTGATGTCGGCCAGCTGGTCGGCGTGGGCGACGGTGCCGAGCAGGAAGGTGGAAGCGGCGACGGCCGCGGCGAGCATGGTATGGCGCATAGGTTGTCTCTCTCCTAAAGGAAATTCAGGGTCGAACCATATCAATAAAACCCCTGATTATTAAATCGTCAATCGACATATGCATATGGACAAGCTGAAGGCGGTTATTACGGGCTGGGTTAAATTCGCGGCGCCAAAAACGCGCTCCCGCCGTTTTCTTCCCGCATCTCATCCAGCGAGATCCTCATGATCATCAAACCCCGCGTACGTGGCTTCATCTGCGTCACGACCCATCCCACCGGCTGCGAAGCCAACGTCAGGCAGCAGATCGACTACGTCAAGGCCCAGGGGCCCATCGCGGGCGGCCCGAAGAAGGTGCTGGTGATCGGCGCATCGACCGGCTACGGCCTGGCCGCGCGCATCACCGCCGCTTTCGGCAGCGGCGCCGACACGCTCGGCGTGTTCTTCGAACGCCCGGGCAGCGAAACCAAGCCCGGCTCGCCCGGCTGGTACAACACCGCCGCTTTCCATCGCGCCGCGACAGCCGAAGGCCACTACGCGAAGAGCATCAACGGCGATGGCTTCTCCGATGCTGTGAAGCAGCAGGTCATCGACACCATCCGCGCCGACCTCGGCCAGGTCGACCTCGTCGTCTACAGCCTGGCCGCGCCGCGACGCACGCACCCGAAGACCGGGCAGGTCTTCAACTCGGTGCTCAAGCCCATCGGCAAGTCGGTGAACCTGCGCGGCCTCGACACCGACAGCGGAGCCGTGAAGGAAACGGTGCTCGAACCCGCGACGCAGGAAGAAATCGACAACACCGTGGCCGTGATGGGCGGTGAAGACTGGCAGATGTGGATCGACGCGCTGCAGCAGGCCGGCGTGCTGGCCGACGGCGCGAAGACCACCGCCTTTACCTATCTGGGCGAGCAGATCACGCACGACATCTACTGGAACGGCTCCATCGGCGCCGCCAAGAAGGACCTCGACCAGAAGGTGCTGGGCATCCGCGCGCAGCTGGCCGCCAAGGGCGGCGATGCGCGCGTGTCGGTGCTGAAGGCGGTCGTCACGCAGGCCAGTTCGGCCATTCCGATGATGCCGCTGTACCTGTCGCTGCTGTTCAAGGTGATGAAGGCGCAGGGCACGCACGAGGGCTGCATCGAGCAGGTGCACGGGCTCTTTGCCGAAAGCCTCTACGGCAGCACACCGCACATCGACGAGGACGGCCGCCTGCGCGCGGACTACAAGGAACTGGCGCCGCAGGTGCAGGCTCGCGTGCTGGAGCTCTGGCCGCAGGTGACCGGCGACAACCTCGACGAGCTCACCGATTTCGCCGGCTACAAGACCGAGTTCCTGCGCCTCTTCGGCTTCTCGGTGGAGGGCGTGGACTACGAGGCCGACGTGAACCCCGACGTGGCCATTCCCGGCCTCGTGCAGCTCTAGCAAGCGCCTGGAGGGATACTCCCGCCCATGCAGATTCAAGAAAAGCCGCCCGCCGGCACGCCGTTCGACTGGATCGGCGGCGAACCGAAGGTAGAGGCGCTGGTCGAGCGCTTCTACGACCTGATGGACCTCGAGCCCGCCTATGCGCAGCTGCGCGCAGTGCACGGCACCAGCCTCGACAACGCGCGCCAGCGCCTGTTCTGGTTCCTGTGCGGCTGGCTCGGCGGGCCGCAGCACTACACCGACCGCTTCGGCCATCCGATGCTGCGGGCGCGCCACCTGCCGCAGAGCATCGGCGGCCACACCATCGGCATCAAGGAGCGCGACCAGTGGCTGGCCTGCATGGACCAGGCCATGGGCGAGACGGGCGTGCCGGAAGACTTGCGCGAGCGCCTGCGCGACTCCTTCTTCAAGACCGCCGACTGGATGCGCAACCGCGGCGAGTGACCGACCGATCACACAACGATTTCGAAAGACGCTTCTCTCATGAATTCCATCGTCATCATCGGCGGCGGCCATGCCGCGGCCCAGCTCTGCGCCGGCCTTGCCGAAGCAGGGCAGGGCGCGCGCGTGCACCTGGTCTGCGAAGAGGCCTGCGAGCCGTATCACCGCCCGCCGCTGTCCAAGGCCTTTCTCAAGAGCGCGGAAGAAACCACGCAGCCGCACAAGGCCGCCGACTGGTATCGCGAGGCGGGCATCACGCTGCACCTGGGCGATGCCGCCGTGGCCATCGACCGCGAGGCGCACACCGTCACTCTGCGTTCGGGCGCGATCCTGCCGTGGCAGCAACTGGTGCTGGCCACCGGCACCCGCGCGCGCCAGATGCCCGACCTGAAGCCGGGCCTGGAAAACGTCGCGAGCCTGCGCGCGGCCGACGAAGCGCATCGCCTGCGCACGCGGCTCGCGGCGGCCGAACATGTGACGGTGCTCGGCGGCGGTTTCATCGGGCTCGAAGTGGCGGCCACCGCCAAGGCGCTCGGCAAGTCGGTGCAGGTGATCGAGAGCGCGCCGCGGCTGCTGGGGCGCGCGGTGTCGCCCGAGTTGTCGGCGCACGTGCTCGCCACGCACCGCGCGGCCGGCATCGACATCGTGCTCGGCGCGCAGACCGGCGCGTTCGAAGTCGAAGGCGACCGGCTGGTGTCGGTGCAGGTCAACGGCGTGAAGCAGCCTGTCGACCTGCTGCTGCTCGGCATCGGCGCAGTTCCCGAGACCGCGCTCGCGCAAGCGGCTGGCATCGAATGCGCGGACGGCATCGTGGTCGACGGCCACATGCAAACCAGCGCGGCCGACGTGCTCGCGGTGGGCGACTGCACGCGCTTCCCCGACCGCCGCGCGGGCCGGGTGCTACGGCTCGAATCGGTGCAGAACGCCAACGACCAGGCGCGCACCGCAGTGGCCACGCTGACCGGCGCGGCGCGCGCGCACGACGCGGTCGCGTGGTTCTGGTCCGACCAGGGCGGCATGCGCCTGCAGATGGTCGGCCTGATGCCGGCCGAAGGCACGCCGGGCCTGAGCAGCGTGCGCCGCGCGGGGCCGAAGCCCGATGCGTTCTCGCTGTTCCATTACGTCGACGGGCAGCTCGTGTGCGTGGAGTCGGTGAATGCGCCGGTCGATCACATGATGAGCCGCAAGCTGCTCGAAGCGGGGCGCAACCCCGATGCGGCGGCGGTGGCGGATGCGGCGGTACCACTAAAGAATCACCTGTCGTGAACCTGTCGTAAGAGTGCCGCAGGTCGGGCCCGGTTCACTGGCCTGTCACTCTGCTTTCAGAGACTGGTCTTCCTCTAATTTGCAGGGAGACCTCTCGATGAAGAACGATGCAGCGGCCACGTCGCTTTCGCGTTTTGTCCCCATGACCACCTGTGCCGCCGTCCTGGCCGCCGCGCTCACCGCCTGCGGTGGCGGAAGCGGCGGCGGCACAGTCGTCATTCCGCCGGTGACGTCGGACCCCACGCCCACCACGCCCGCACCGGTGGCCAAGGGCACGCGCACCACGGTGGCCCTGCTCGAAACCACCGACCTGCACTTCAACGTGCTGAGCTTCGACTACTTCAAGGTTGCCGAAGACAAGTCGTACGGCTACGAGCGCGCGTCCACGCTGATCAACGCGGCGCGCAAGGAGTTCGCCAACACGATGCTGTTCGACAGCGGCGACACCATCCAGGGCACGGCGCTGGCCGACTACGAGGCGCTGATCAACCGCATTCCGTGCACGCAGCCGCTGTCGATGTACAAGGCGATGAACGCCACGGGCTTCGATGCCGGCACGCTCGGCAACCACGAATTCAACTACGGCCTGGAGTTTCTCAATCAGGCAATCGGCGGCGGGCTCGATGTCGATGGCGTGGACGCCACCAAGAAGTGCGTCGGGCCGAGCTTTCCGCTGGTGCTGGCGAACGTGCAGAGCGTGAAGACCGGCAAGCCGCTGCTCGCGCCGTACGTCATCCTGAACAAGCAGTTCACCGCGACCGGGCCCGACGGCAAGAGCGTTACGGTGCCGCTGAAGGTTGGCGTGATCGGCTTCACCACGCCCGGCATCATGAACTGGGACAAGCGCTACCTCGAAGGCAAGCTGCGCACTGAGGGCACGGTGGAAGCGGCAACCCGGTACATCCCCGAACTGCGCGCCAAGGGCGCCGACATCGTGGTCGCGCTGCAGCACGGCGGGATCGACGGATCGGCCTACTCGCCGACGATGGAGAACTCGGCCCTGTACCTCGCTAAGGTGCCGGGCATCGACGCGCTGATGATGGGCCACCAGCACGCCGTTTTCCCCGACCGCAGCGCCAAGCCCGGCTTCACGCAGGCCGGCGTGGACAACACGGCCGGCACCGTCAACGGTGTGCCGGCGGTGATGGCTTCGTCGTGGGGCAAGTCGCTGGGCCTCATCAAGCTGGAGCTGGAGTACGACGGCAAGGCCTGGAGCGTGGACAAGAGCAAGACCGTGGTCGACGCGCGCTCCACGCAGACAGGCAAGGACAGCGCCAACAAGGCCGTGTACGTCGATGCCGACCCTGCGATCGCTCCGCTGGTCGATACGCAGCACAAGGCCGCGATCACTTACGTGAAGACGCCTATCGGCAGTACCGACTTCCGCATGAACACCTTCTTCGCGGACGTGGGCGACCCGGGTGCGATCCAGATCGTGAACCAGGCGCAGGCCGACTACGTGAAGGCCTACATCCAGGCCAACCTGTCGCAGTACGCGAGCCTGCCGGTGCTGTCGGTGAGCGCGCCCTTCAAGTCGGGCTACGAAGGCGGTCGCGACTACACCGACGTGGCCGTGGGCAACCTGGCGATCTTCAATGCGGCCGACCTGTACCTGTACCCGAATACGGTGTATGCGGTGAAGGTGACGGGCGCGGAAATCAAGAGCTGGCTCGAAGCAGCGGCCAAGCGCTTCAACAAGATCAGCCTGACGGCCACGGCCGACCAGCAGCTCATCAGCACCTTTCCGGGCTACAACTTCGACATGTTCACCACGCCCGACGTGCAGTACGAGATCGACGTGACGCAGGACGTGGGCAGCAGGATCAAGAACCTGACGTACCTGGGCGCTGCGATCGACCCGGCGAAGGAGTTCGTCATCGCGACGAACAACTACCGTGCGACGAGCGGTGCGAGCTTCATCCCCGCGCTGGACGGGCGCGCGACGATCTATGCATCGCCGGATGCGAACCGCGACGTGCTGATCGACTACATCAAGGCCAAGAAGACCATCACGCGTGCAACCAACGGTGCGGCGCGCAGCTGGCGTTTCACGCAAGTGACGACGGCGGGGAATGTGGTGTTCACGTCGGGGCAGGGTCAACTGAGCGCTGCGACGGATGCCGGATTGACGAACATCTCGCTGCTGACGGCCGATGACGGCAGCGGCAAGGGCCGCTCGGTCTACAAGCTCGATCTGAGCCAGTAAGGCAAAAGAGAAACCGGCGTCCCGTGCGGCTCAGCGCCGCGCGGGCGCCAGCAGCACGACGAGGGCGCCGGCCCCGCCTTCAGCAGGCTTGGCCTGTACGAAGGCGATCACTTCGTTCTTCTGGATCAGCCAGCGCTGGGTCTTGGTCTTCAGCACCGGCTGCTTGCCCGGCGAACCCAGTCCCTTGCCGTGCACCACGCGCACGCAGCGCAACCCTTGCTTGTAGGCCGTGCGGATGAAGCCGCCGAGCGCCTCGCGCGCCTCGTCGCTGCGCAGCCCGTGCAGGTCGACCTGCGCCTGGATCGCCCAGTCGCCCTTGCGCAGCCGCGCCGTCACATCGGTGCCGATGCCGGGGCGGCGGAAGCTCATGGCGTCGTCCACGTCGAGCAGCGTGGTCACGTCGAACTCGTCGGAGAGCGACTCGCGCAGCACGCGCTGCTCGTCCAGCTGGTGCTGCACGGGGATGGGCGCGGGCGGCTCCGGCGCGAGCGGCACGGCGGCTTTGCGGCGCAATGGTTCGGTGGCGCCGATGGCCCGGGCGAACAGGTCTTTCTCGGCGGCGCGCTTGCGTTCGGCCGCTGCCTTGGCGGCCGCCTCGGCGGCTTCGCGCTCGCGGGTTTCGGCGAGCGCGCGCTGCACCTGCTTGAGGTCGGCGAGGTTCTTGAGCGAGGGAGCGCGCGAGCCCATCAGAGCAGCCCTCTCTCGGCCATCGAAAAACTCTGCCCGGGGCTCACGATGATGTGGTCGAGCACCCGCACGTCCACCAGCGCCAGGGCGGCTCGCAGCGTTTGCGTGAGCGACTCGTCGGCACGCGAGGGCTCGATGTTGCCGCTCGGGTGGTTGTGCGCCAGCACCACGGCTGCGGCCTGGTGGTGGATGGCGCGCGTGACGACCTCGCGCGGGTAGACGCTGGTCTGCGTGAGCGTGCCGCGGAACATTTCTTCCAGCGCGATCATGCGGTGCTGCACGTCGAGGAAAACCACCGCGAAAACTTCATAGGAGCAGGAGCCGATGTGCAACTGCAGGTATTGCTTCACTGCGCCGGGCGAGTCGAACACCGCGCGCTCCTTGAGCCTTTCGCCCATGGCACGGCGTGCCAGTTCGAGCACGGCGATCAGCTCGGAGCGCTTGGCGCTGCCGCCCATGCCCTTGACGGCCTTGAGGTCTTCGGCGCCGGTGTGCAGCAACCCCGAGAGCCCGCCGAAGCGCTCGAGCAGTTGCTGCGCCAGCTGCAGCACGTTCTTGCCCGCCACACCGGTGCGCAGCAGCAGGGCCAGCAGCTCGGCATCGGCCAGCGCGGACGCTCCCCGCGAGATGAGTTTTTCGCGGGGACGGGCGTCTAGGGGGAGATCCTTGAATGACATGAAACCCTGGGGTGAAACCTTTGCGGAGCCGGGTGGAAGCCCCGGTCCTTAAAATGAGGCCCAGTTTATCGGGACACCCACCTTGTCTTTGCCTACCTCCGCTGCCCCCATGTCCCAAGTCGTGACTTCCGGCTCCTTTCTGACCCTGCATTACCGGCTGGCCGGCCCGGCGGGCGACATCATCAATACTTTCGCCGACAAACCCGCGACCCTGTCTCTCGGCACCGGCGAGCTTTCTCCTGCCATGGAGCAGCGCCTGATGGGCCTGGAAGAGGGCACGCACGCCACCTTCGAGCTGCCCGCAGGCGAGGCTTTCGGCGACCGCAACCCCGACATGCAGCAGTGGGTGGCCAGGAAGCTGCTCGCGCAGATGGGCGACCCCGACGAGCAGTACGCCGTTGGCGACGTCGTGCAGTTCCCCACGCCCGACGGCACCGGCAGCTACGCCGGCGCGGTGATCGAGTCGAACGAGACCGGTGTGCGCTTCGACTTCAATCATCCGCTGGCCGGCCAGCCCGTCACCTTCGAAGTGAAGCTGATCGGGGTGCTATGAACTCCGAGATCTCAGAAGTCATCCTGGCCGAGCCGCGCGGCTTCTGCGCGGGCGTCGACCGCGCCATCGAGATCGTCGAGCGTGCCATCGCCAAGTTCGGCGCGCCGATCTACGTGCGCCACGAGATCGTGCACAACACCTACGTGGTGAACGAGCTCAAGGCCAAGGGCGCGATCTTCATCGAGGAACTGTCCGATGTGCCTCCCGGCGCCACGCTGGTGTTCAGCGCGCACGGCGTGAGCAAGGCCGTGGAGCAGGAGGCGCGCGACCGCGGCTTCGAGATCTTCGACGCCACCTGCCCGCTGGTGACCAAGGTGCACGTCGAGGTGGCCAAGCTCGCGAAAGAGGGCTACGAGTTCATCATGATCGGCCACAAGGGGCACCCCGAGGTCGAGGGCACGATGGGGCAGCTGTCGAGCGGCATCCACCTTGTAGAGGACGTGGGTGACGTGGCGAAGGTCTCGCCAGCGCAGACCTCCAAGCTGGCGGTAGTCACCCAAACCACGCTGAGCGTGGACGACGCCGCCGAGATCGCCGCCGCGGTGCGCGCGCGCTTTCCCGAGGTGCGCGAGCCCAAGCAGCAGGACATCTGCTACGCCACCCAGAACCGCCAGGACGCGGTGAAGATCATGAGCCCTCAGGTCGACCTCGTGATCGTGGTGGGCAGCCCCACCAGCTCCAACAGCAACCGGCTGCGCGAACTGGCGCAGCGGCTGGGCACCCAGAGCTACATGGTCGATTCGGCCGAAGAGCTGAAACCCGAGTGGTTCGAGGGCAAGACGCGCATCGGCCTCACGGCTGGCGCCTCGGCCCCCGAAGTGCTGGTGCGCGAGGTGATCGACCGCGTGCGCGCGTTCGGCGCGGTGTCGGTCCGCAAGATGGACGGCATCGAGGAAACCATCAAGTTTCCGCTCCCCAAGGGCCTCAAGCTCGACGACATTCCGCCTCCAGGACACATCTCTTGAACGATACGAAAACAACCGACTGGCGCTCTGAAATAGACAGCGCCGCCCGAAGGCTGAGCGAACGCGCCGGCCACTTCCTGCGCGAAACCCCGCTGTGGAAGCTGCCGGCAAGCGCCTTCGGCATTGAGGTGCCGGGCGCGGAGATCTGGCTCAAGCTCGAGCACATGCAGGTCAGCGGCAGCTTCAAGGCGCGCGGCATGATGAACCGGCTGCTGGCCAACGACATTCCGCAAAGCGGCGTGGTCGTGGCCTCGGGTGGCAATGCGGGGATTGCCACGGCCGCCGCTGCGCGCGCGCTGGGTGTGCCTTGCCAGGTGTTCCTGCCCGGCGTGTCGCCCGAAGCCAAGCGCGCGCGTCTGCGTGCGCTGGGGGCGGAAGTGGTCGTGGTCGGCGAGCTGTACCCCGATGCGCTGGCCGCCTGCCTGACGCGCCAGAGGGAATCCGGCGCCTTGCTCACGCACGCCTATGACCAGCTCGAAGTGGTGGCCGGCGCCGGCACGCTGGGCCGCGAGATCGAACAGCAGGGCGGTCTGCCCGATTCGGTGCTCGTGAGCGTGGGCGGTGGCGGCCTGATCGGCGGCCTTGCCGGCTGGTTCGAGAAGCGCGCCCGCGTGGTGGCGCTCGAACCCGAGAAAGCGCCCACGCTGCTCCGTGCCCGCGAAGCCGGCGAGCCGGTCGACGTGGAAGTGGGCGGCATCGCGGCCGATTCGCTCGGCGCACGCCGCATCGGTGCCATTTCCTGGGAGATCACGCAGCAGCAGGTGCAAGACGCGCTGCTGCTGTCCGACGAATCCATCCGCGCAGCCCAGCAGTGGCTCTGGAAAGAGCTGAAGCTGGCGGTGGAGCCGGCCGCCGCGCTGCCGCTCGCTGCACTGCAGACCGGCGCCTACGTGCCGCGCGAAGGCGAGAAGGTGTGCCTGATCGTCTGCGGGGCGAACGTCGATCCTGCGACGGTTGCCTGATCGGTTCTTACTTCTCGCAGTTGACCATCCAGGCGACGCCGAACTTGTCGGTGAGCATGCCGAAGCCCGTGGCCCAGAACTGCGGGCCGTAGGGCATCGTCACTTTGCCGCCTTCGGCGAGCGCGTCGAACAGCTTCTTGCCTTCGTCGACGTTGTCGGCCTGCACCGATAGAGAGAAGCCCTTGTAGCCCTCGAAAGGCCACTCGGGTGGCGCATCGGAGGCCATCAGCTTGTGGCCGCGGGCCTCGAGCGTGGCGTGCATGATCTTGTCCTTGTAGGAGGCCGGCGTCTGGGCTCCCGCCGGGCTTTCGCCGAAGGTCATGCTGAAGACGACCTTGCCGTCCAGCGCCTTGCCATAGAACGCGAGCGCTTCGGCGGCATTGCCGTTGAATGTCAGATAGGCTTCCATCGTTTTTCCCTTCGAGGTGGGTCAGTGGGACCGCGATGCTACGCCCACCTAAAATCCCCCCATGCTTGACATCACCCTGCTCCGCAAAGACCTGGCCTCCGCTGTGGCCGGCCTCGAAAAACGCAAGAAGAACCAGCCGTACCTCGACGTGTCGGCGTTCACCGCGCTCGAGGCCGAACGCAAGACGCTGCAAACCCGCACCGAGGAAATCCAGGCGCGCCGCAATACGCTGAACAAGCAGATCGGCCCGCTCAAGGCCAAGGGCGAGTCGGTCGATGCGCTGATGGCCGAGGTCAATGCGCTGAAGGCCGAGCAAGAGTCGCAATCGAAGCGCCTCGAAGAAATCCAGCCCGAGTTGCACGCGCTGCTGCTCGCCGTGCCCAACCTGCCGCACGCCAGTGTGCCGGTGGGCGAGGACGAGACAGGCAACGTCGAAATGCGCCGCTGGAGCCCGCAAGGCGGCGCCGGCGCCAATGCCACGCCGCTGGCCTTCGCGCCGAAGGACCACGTCGACCTGGGCGCGCCGCTCGGCCTCGACTTCGAGATGGGCGCCAAGCTCGCGGGTTCGCGCTTCACCGTCATGAAGGGGCCGATCGCCCGCCTGCACCGCGCGCTCGCGCAGTTCATGCTCGACAT
The DNA here is from genome assembly GCF_900106655.1 of Variovorax sp. YR634. Lineage (NCBI taxonomy): Bacteria > Pseudomonadati > Pseudomonadota > Betaproteobacteria > Burkholderiales > Comamonadaceae > Variovorax > Variovorax sp. YR634. The sequence goes on along the minus strand of NZ_FNOL01000018.1, from coordinate 43,966 downwards.
CCAGACCGAGAAGCACGGCTACAGCGAGTGCTACGTGCCCTACATCGTCAACGCCGCCACGCTCAGCGGCACCGGCCAGCTGCCCAAGTTCGAAGGCGACCTGTTCGCCGCGAAGAAGGGCGGCCAGGACGGCGAACCCGCGCCCGACCATTCGGCGCTGTACCTCATTCCCACCAGCGAAGTGCCGCTGACCAACTTCGTGCGCGACGAGGTGGTGGCCGAGTCGCAACTGCCGATCAAGCTCACTGCCCACACGCCGTGCTTCCGCTCCGAGGCCGGCAGCGCGGGCCGCGACACGCGCGGCATGATCCGCCAGCACCAGTTCGACAAGGTCGAAATGGTGCAGATCGTGCATCCCGAGAAGAGCTACGACGCGCTCGAACAGATGACCGGCCATGCCGAAGCCGTGCTGCAGGCGCTGGAGCTGCCGTACCGCGTCGTGCTGCTGTGCACCGGCGACATGGGCTTTACCGCCGGCAAGACCTACGACCTCGAAGTCTGGCTGCCGGCGCAGGACACCTACCGCGAGATCAGCTCCGTCTCGAACTGCGAGGCCTTCCAGGCGCGCCGCCTGCAGGCGCGTTTCAAGAATGCGCAGGGCAAGAACGAGCTCGTGCACACGCTCAACGGCTCCGGCCTCGCTGTGGGCCGCACGCTGGTGGCCGTGCTGGAAAACCACCAGAACGAGGACGGCTCGATCAACGTGCCTGCGGCGTTGCGTCCGTACCTCGGCGGGCTCGAAGTTCTGCGCGGTTGATCGCAGGGAGCTTCAAAAGCCCAATTTTTGTCTGCTATAATCGCAGGCTCGACAGCACCGGAGAGGTGGCAGAGTGGTCGAATGTACCTGACTCGAAATCAGGCGTACTAGCGATAGTACCGAGGGTTCGAATCCCTCCCTCTCCTCCAAATACGCTTGCAAGCGGTTGATTGCTGAAAGCCTTCTGGCCTTTCATTTTTCTGCTGGCAAAGCCACTATCAAAAGCCGCAGTGATTTTTCACTGCGGCTTTTTTCTTGCAGCTGACCCGATCAGAAGTTGTGCGAAATGCCCAACTGCAGCCCGCGCGCTGCGCGTCCCGGCGTGGTGGCCGGCGCCGAGTCGGCAACCGTGTAGGCCGCATTGCCGCGATTGCGGACGAGCGAGTAGGTGCCGTACAGCGCGGTGCGCTTGCTGAGGTAGTGCACGTAGCCGACGGCATATTGCGTCGCGTCGTCGCTGTCGATGCCCGGTCCGGAGCGGTTGGAGCGGGCCACCGAGGCCTTGATCACGCCCGGGCCGACCGGCACACCCAGGCCCAGCATCACGTTGACCTGCTTGTCGCCCTCGGTCTTTTGCCGGTAGTAGTTCGCGTAGAGCTTTGCGAGCCCGAAGTCGTAGGTGCCGCCCAGGCTCGCCACGCTGTAGTCGTTGGGGCCGACCGGTGTCACGCCGTAGGCGGCCGCAACATCGACCGTGCCGTTGGTCCAGCCCAGCCGCCCGCCGCGGTAGCGGGCGCCGTCCTCGCCTTCGGGCAGGGCGTACATCGCCTGGCCGTAGAAGCCGCCCAGGTTTTTGGGCAGGAAGTAGCCCACGGAGTTGTTGGCCCGCGCCAGCGTGCGCGCGCCGCCGAGGCCGAAGGGCCAGCCTTCGACGATGTTGGCCGAGCCGCCGACGCCCACGGTGCCGAAGGGCGAGAACTGCGAGATGTTCCAGAACGTGGGCGTGTAGTCGCGCCCGAGCCGCAGCTCGCCGACGCTGTTGTGCGACAGGCTCACCGTCGAGCGCCGGTGAAAGCCGACGCCCTGGACCTCGCCCGTGTCGGGCAGCAGCGCCATCTCCAGCCAGAAGCTCGCGGCCAGCCCGCCGCCCAGGTCTTCCGTGCCGCGAAAGCCGAGGCGGCTGGGGAAGATGTTGCCTCCCTGGTCCATCGACTTGACGGAGCGCCGGTCGCTTTTCGTGTACGTGAGGTTCATGTCCAGCGTGCCGAAGAGCTGGACGCTCGATTGAGCTGTCGCGCCAGCGCTGGCGGCGATGCAGAGCGCGCCCGCAATGGTGTGCGGCAGCCGGCGGCGAAAGGGTGGGGTGGTTGTTGTCTTCATGCGTGTCTCCTCGTTGTAGAAATGGCGTGCGGAAATGGCGCGTGTTGGCGCGTGTCGGCGCGCGGTGCTTGCGCTGCAAGCACCACGGCGTGAAAACCTCAGAAGAAGAATGGGGAGCGGCGTTCGTTCAGCCGCGCCGGGGCATCGTCAGTCGATGCGTATGCCCTTGGCCTTGATCAGCCGGCCCATGGTCTGGGCCTCGCGCTCGATGATGGCGCGGGTGTCGGTGGAATTCGTCGTCATCGGCTCCAGCCCGGCATCGGCGATCTGCCGCGCCATCTCCGGCGAGCGCGTCACGGTGGTGATCGCCCGGTTCAATTGCTCGACGATGACCTCGGGCGTGCGCGCGGGCACCCAGAAGCCGAGCCAGGTCGACACGTCGTAACCGGGATAGCGCTCTGCAACGGTCGGCACGTCGGGCAGTGCCGCGCTGCGCTGGCTGCCGGTATAGGCCAGTGCCTTCACCCGGCCCGCCTTGATGTTCGGCAATGCCGAGATCGGGGGCTCGAAGCCCAGCATCACCTGCCCACCGATCACATCGGGCATGGCGCCCTGCTTGTAGGGAACGTGCAGCATCTCGATGGACGCTGCTTCCTGCAGCAGCTCAAAGCCCAGGTGCGAGGTGCTGCCCGAGCCGTAAGACGCGAAGCTCACATGCCCCGGCTGGCGCTTGGCCAGTGCGACCAGTTCTTCCGTATTGCGCGCGGGCACCGCGTTGTTCGCCACGATGAATGAGCCGCCCTTGAGTGCCTGCGTCACAGGCACAAGATCTTCCTTCGGGTTGTAGGGAAGCTTCGAGAGGAGAAACGGCGTCATCGTGAACGGGTTGCTCGTCGAGAACAGCACCGTGTAGCCGTCGGGCGTTGCCTTGGCCACCGCGTCCGTGCCGATGGTCGATAGTGCGCCCGGTTTGTTCTCCACGATCACGGGCACCTTCAGCAATCGCGAGAGCTGGTCGGCATAGCTGCGCGCGAAGATGTCGGAGCCGACGCCGGGTGGCGTTGGCGTCACGATCTTGATGGCTCGTTGGGGCCATGGCGCGCTCTGTGCAAGTGCAGTGCCCATGGTGCATTGCAAGCCGGCGGCCCATAGCAAAGCCAGAGTGGTGATCCTCTTCATATGTCTCGTCTCCTGATAGTTGTGGGCGCATCCTAGGGAGACAAATCCATATCTGGAAATACTCATTCGAGATGCTTTTTTATACCTCCTTCGTATTGATGAATGAGTATGCGAGGCCCGCCGAAGAGTTCAGCGCTGCGCGAAGACCTCGATCTCGACGCGGCGGTTCGGGGCGAGACAGTCGATCAGCTCTGCCCGCCGTGTCTGCGCACATTGCACCTTCGGTTCCGATTCGCCCTTGCCTTGCACCTGCATGTTCTGCGCGGGCACGCCAGCTTGCACGAGGTAGTCGCGTACGGTGTTGGCGCGCGCCAGCGAGAGTGCCTGGTTGTAGGTGCTGCTGCCGAGCCGGTCGGTGTGGCCAGTGACCCTGATCGTGTCCACCGATTTGACGCTGCCCTTGATGTCGCTTGCCAGGGCGTCCAGCTTGCGTCGCCCTTCAGGCAGCAAGTCGGCCAGCGAGCGGCCGTCGAAGCGGAAGAGGCCGTCGGCACCGAGCGTCGTCTTCGCAGGAGCAACCGCCGGCTGAGCGGCCGCGGCAGGCCTCGTCACCACGGGTGGCTTGAGCACATCCGCGCAGCCCGGCCCCTTCCAGTACATCCCGTTGGTCAGCACGTCTGCATTGAAGCGAACCATGTACTGGCAGGTGATGTACTCCGGGCCCGCACCGGTGCGGAAGTGAAAGATGTAGTTCCATTCGCGCACGCCGCCCAGCCCTTCGCTGAAGTGCGGAAAACTCAGCAGTTCGCGCACCTGGTCCTTGCCCAGGCCGGTGCGCATGTTGCGCAAGGCCTCGAGGCTCGGGAACGCGCCCTGCTGCCATTTGGCCGAGTTCAGCGCGGGAAAGTCTTCGTCCTTCGGCGGCGCCGGGTTCTCCGAAGCGGCTCGGGCCTGCATCTCCGGCGTGATGGTGTAGCTCGGGCTGGCGCAGCCGCCAGCCAGCAGTGCCGCGAGGCAGAGAACAGTGAAAGGGGCCTTGGCTTGAAGAAGCTTGTTCATGATGGGGTGCGTCCAGTTCATTCGTACGGCGATCAGTTGAAGACCCATTCCGCGCCCACGGTGGCGCCCACGCCGGCACGGCTGGTGGCCACGCCGCCGGTGATGCTCCAGGCGTTGTTCTCGGAGGTACGCCGGAAACTGACGCCCACCGCGCTCTGGCCCTTGAAGGAGCCCGCGCCGATGCGCATGACCGTCTTGCCCGGAACGTAGCTTCCGGGCATCTGCAGCGCCATGGCCGCGGCAACGCCTGCATAGGCGTTCTTCTCGACTCCGTCGAGGCGGTCGCTGAGGGCGTTGATGCGGTTGTTGAGGCCGCCGCTGACCGCATTGAGCTGGTTGACGTTGACCGCGTCGGTGCCCGCCACGCCCGGCGCCACGTTGTGCACCGTGACGGGCCCGGTGGCATTGCTGCCGCCCATGGTCACGCTGTTGTAGTTGGTCGTGCCGTCCGCGTTGGTGTCGTACTTGACCGTCGACTGATCGATCACTGCCACCTGGCCTTGCACGCCCCGCAGTTGCGAGACGTTGACCGCGTCGCTGTCGGCCGTGCCCGCGGCCACGCCGGTGATCTGGCGGAACTGGCCGCTGGCGGCATTGCCCACCGACACGGCCGCCAGCGTGCTGGTGGTCGCGCCTATGGCAATGCGCTGCGCGTCGGTGGCGGTGGGCGGCACATAGCCTGCCACGCCTGCCGCAGTCGAAGCCACCGAGCCAGCTCCCAGCGCCACGCCGCCGGCCTGCGTCACGCTGGTGCCTGCGCCCAGCGCCACGCCCTGCACCGCGGCGGCCGACGACTGCGTGCCCAGCGCGATGGAGTCGGCCAGGTGCGAGGTCGCACCCTGGCCGATTGCAATGCCGCCCGGTGCGCTCTGCTGCACGATGGCGCCATTGCCGATGCCCACGCCGTTGTTGCCGTTGACCACCGTCTGCGGGCCGACCGCCACCGACTCCGTGCCGATGGCCAGCGAGTCGGCCGCCGTGGAGTTGGCGTGGAAGTACTGGATGGGCGTGACCGCAAACGACTGCAGCGCGCCGCTGAGCTGGCGCACCGTGACGGCGTCCTGCGCCTGCGTGCCGTCGGCCACGTTGGTGATCTGGCGGTAGGTGGTGGCGCTGCCGACAGAGAGGGCGCCGAGCAGCGTGCGGTCGGTCGTGTTGAAGGGGATCAGCGAACTGCCCGCGGGGATGTTGCCGGTGCTGCCTGCGACTGCGCGGTCAGAGACGGAACCCGCGCCGAGGGCGACCCCGCCGTTGACGGTCGAGCTGGCGTCCTTGCCTACGGCGACAGCGTCGGCTGCCTGCGCGCCGAGGTTGTCTTCATTGCCGCCACCGGTGGATTGGACGCTGAAGTACCTGATCTTGTTGGCAGTAACGGTGGTGCTGAGGTCCTCGATCGACTGATTGGTTGCGGACAGCTGCGAGCCGTTGATCGCATCGGTCGAGCTGCCGGAGATCCGGCCGGCCGCCACGTTGGTGATCGTGCGCTCGCCGCCGAACGTGCCGACGCTGACCGTGCCCACCGGCGCAATGCCCTGGAAGTTGTAGACCGTGCCGTTGATCGTCGTGCTCGGCGTCGCCACTGCCGTCGCCGTGACCGAGCCCGCGCCCAGCGCTACGCTGTTGGCGGTGCCGGCCGTGGCACCCAAACCCATGGCCACGCTCGAGGCACCTGCGGCCGTTGCGTTCTTGCCCGATGCGATGGCGTCGGCGCCGGTCGCGCCGTCGTTGGCTTCGTTGCCCCCGCCTGTGGAGTTGACCTGGTAGTACCTGGTCTTGCTGCCGGCCACCGTGGTGGTCAGCTGGTCGATATTCACGGCGTCGGTACCTGCCACGCCGGGCGCCACATTGGTAATTACCTTGCTGCCAGCGTCGATGCCGGTCAGCGTCACGCTCGGACCACCCACGATGGTCAGGCCGTTGTTGTCGATCTTTGTGTTGCCGGTGGTCACGGAATTGAAGGTCGGATCCGCCACCACATCGACTCTGATCTGGTTGCCCGTGCGCGTGACGGTCGTGTTGCTGCCGTTGGCGAAATCCGCGGTCCCGCCTGGCGCAATATTTTGCGGCGCCCCGCCGTTGGCGCTCAGGTTCCACCCCTTGCCCGCCGTCGTTGCCACGTCGGCGATCGCCGAGTTGGTGGCGGACAGCTGCGAGCCGTTGATCGCATCGGTCGAGGTGCCGGAAATCCTGCCGGCCGCCACGTTGGTGATCGTGCGTTCGGCGCCCGCCGAGCCGACGCTGACCGTGCTCGTTGGCGTGGTGCCCTGGAAGGTGTAAGGCGTGCCGTTGATCGTGATGCCAGCGGTTCCCACCGCTGTCGCCGTCACTGAACCCGAGCCCAGCGCCACGTCGCGAGCATTGTTCGCCACCGCCGTGTCGCCGAACGCGACCGCGCCCGCGGCCAGCGCCTTGCTGGTGCTGCCGATGGCCACGCTGCCCTGGCCGACCACGGTGTTCTGGTAGCCGATGCCGACTGCGCCCTGAGCCGCCGTGCCGGGCACGCTCACATCCTGGCCGCCACCGCCGACCTTGTTGGTGTTGCCCATGGCCACAGAGCCGTTGCCGGTGGCGGTGTTGTCCAGGCCATTCGCGATCGCGCCGTTGCCGGTGGCGGTGTTCGGGTCGCCGATCGCCACGGCGCCATTGCCGCTGGCGACGTTGCCGGAGCCGATGGCCACCGCCTTGCCGCCGGTGGCCTTGGAACTGTTGCCGATCGCGACCGCATCGGCGGAGTCGGCGACGGTGTTGGTGCCCATCGCTATCGCATTGAGCGCCGAGGCATTGGCGCTGTTGCCTATAGCGACCGCCTGCGCTGCGGACGCATTGGCGAGTGCGCCCACTGCAGTAGCGTTCTGGCCGCTCGCAGCCGAGCCAAATCCCAGTGCGGTTGCGCGCGTGACGGTTGCAGCAGCGTTGTTGCCCATCGCCACGGTCCCGTCGGCCGCGGCGTTGGCTCCCGACCCCGCCGCGACCGAGCCGACTCCGCTCGAGAGGGCTTGATTGCCCATGGCCAGCGAGAAATCCGCCGAAGCATTGGCGAGGTTGCCGAGCGCTGCCGAGCTTGTTCCTGCCGCGTTGGCCGACGTGCCGATGGCTGCGGCATCGGCGCCTACGGCGTTGCTCCCCCAGCCGCCAGCGAACCCGCGCAAGCCGCTGGCCGTCGAGCTGACACCGACCGCTGTGGAGTTCGCTCCCGAAGCATTGGCAAAGGTGCCCAGGGCGCTGGCGCCGGCCGCGGTGGCATTGGCGGAAGCGCCGAGCGCGACAGCATTGACGTTGTTTGCGAGCGTGCCCGTCCCCAGCGCCATTGCAGAGGTACCCGAAGCGACCGCAGTCGACCCGACAGCCACTGCGCTTTGTCCGGTCGCCTGGCTCTGGAACCCCATGGCTGTGGTGTTGAGCTGGGACGCCGTCACATCCGTGCCGATGGCGACGGCGCCGACTGCAGTGGCCCCCGTTCCCGCGCCGGTACGCGAGCCGATGTAGACCGAATTCAGCTGGGACGCGATCGACTGGAAGCCGACGGCGATGGCGTTCTGAGCTGTTGCCTGGCTGCGGGTACCTTGCGCAACGGTATCCAATGCGGCCGCATTTGCGAGGTATCCAAGGGCAACGCTGCGCAGCCCGGTCGCCTTCGTGTTGAAGCCGATGGCGGTTGCGTACGTGTCGCTCGCAGTCACGTCCGTACCGATTCCGATCGAACTCTCGCTCAGCGAACCTGCCGTCGGGGCGGTGCGTGCGCCTAGATAAATGGAGTTGACTCCGGACGCACTGGCTCCGGAGCCAACAGCTACACCGTTGACTGCCGAACTCGTGGCGCCACCGCCCACTGCGACCACGCCCGTCGCCGAGGCAACGGCTGACGCACCCACGGCAACGCCGTTTCCAGTTGCTTTCGACTGCACGCCGATACCGATGGACCCCGCTCCAGTGGAGGCGACATCCGTACCGATGGCAATCGACGACTCTCCGGTTGCTCCGGTTCCTCCAGCGGTACGCGCGCCCAGGTAAAGAGCATTGACCGCCGAGGCAATAGCGCCGTAGCCGAGAGTCGTGGCATTCAGCCCCGTACTGCTGGCGTTAAAGCCTATAGCTGTGGCTCCGCCCATAGTCGCTTGGGACTGCTGACCTGCGCAAGTCGAGCTGCCGCTATAGACGTAGTACGGCCCCGCAGTGCAGATCGCTTGCGCCTGCGCCAGCGAGGCCCCTCCAAGCCCGCCCATGGTCAGCAGCGCGGTCATGATCCCCGAGCGCAGGCGCCTCGACGGGGGCAGCGTGAGTGCACCGGCCGTCACGCAACTCCCACTGCGCTTGCCGCGTGCGCAAGTGAGTTCCGACGCCGCTACCCAGGCGCCAAGGGATTCGTTCCAGAGCGAGCGATAAGTTGTGTTCATGAGCCCCATCCATCCGTTGGAAAACTATTGAATGGTCGTGAGGCCATTCCACTTAAGAAACACTTGGAAATTATTATTTCTAAATAAATCTTAAAAGGAGGGCGGGTATTTGCAACTAGCCATGTCGCATTTTGGAGTCATTGTGTCAAATTGATTTGTATTTTAAATCGAGCGTTATCGATGAATAGTAATATGAAAATACTAGTTAATTAAATGAATATCACAGTTGTTTTATTTTTTCAATGTAGTTATTTTTCTGAATCACTATTTTGATATCGATGGCGACAAAAAAGTGATGCCTCTTATTGGTGCGTCTTTGATTTTGTTGAAGTTTTTTCTTAATTTCAGGTTTCCTGGGAATAGTCATTCAGCCGGGCCTACCTCCTAGAATCGGGCAGTAGCGCTCGAACAATGGCGCGCGAATCAGGGAGTTCCAGATGGCCAACCGTTCCTATCTCTACAGCGTCAGCAATCGGCCCGGCGCATATGCCGACCGCCCGGAAACAATTTCGGGCCTGTCCGAATGGCCGTACGACGTGCCGTTCATGTACCGGCTTCTCATGTCGGGCGATCCGCAGCTGTGCGCCTCGCTGGTGTCGGATGGCTTCGATGACGACGAGCCGGAGCACAAGGTCAGGCTCCATGCGATCAGCAGCAGCTTCGATCCGGGCTTCGAGCGCGTGCGGCGTTTCATCGACATCGTGCGGTCTCTCCTCGCGGCGCAAGCATCAGCACCCGAGCCGCAACCTGCCGTTTCAGCGCAGCCGGTGTCTTTCCTCGGGCGCCTCAAGCGGCTGGTTTCGCCACAGACGGAAGCGGCCCCTGCTGTACCGGCGAGTGCGTCCACGGCGCCGGTGCATCTGCCCATCTGGCTCGACGAGACGATCGCCTTCCTCGAAGCCCATCGCGACCGCTACCTGCTGCTGGAGACGATCGAGCTCGACACCATGTCCGAATCAGATGAGGCGGCGCTGCGAGCCTGCGTGGAGCAGGAGATCGCGCGGTGCCTGCGCGTGGGCGCTGCCATCGATGCCCTGCCGGCCGACATCGCCGAGGCAGGGCGACAGCTGAAACAGGCGACCACGCAGAAGTGCGCCGCCCCGCTCGACGCCTTTTTCGGGCTGCGGCTGGACGATGACTGCGACAGCACCCGCACCGGCGCCACGGAGCACCCGCTCGGTCTGCAATGGTCCGAGGTGCTGTATTTCGGCCTGTGGAACCGAGCCGAATTCGAGGCGGAGCGCGGCCAATCAGCCAGTCAGTAGTCAGCTGCCTGCTGACCGGCGCGTCACCGTGCCCTGGAATTCCCCGAACGACGCAAGCAGCGGCGTTGCCTTCCGGCACAGGATCTGCACGTCTTGCGGTTGAGTTCGCTCAAGACAGAGGGCCACGGCGTGCGCGTTGTCCGGCTGAAGCTGCCAGAACTGCCAGCGTGCTGCGGAATCTTCGAGGCCGTCCTCGAAGTCGATTGCCACGCGATTGGCGTCGTCGAAGCTGAAGGAAAACCGGTCCAGCGGCAGAGACAACCCCATTCCGCGCGCCTTGATATAGCTTTCCTTGAGCGTCCAGAGATCCCAGAAGCGTGAAGGCTGAAGCCCGGCCGGAAGCTGCTGCAGCTCTTTCGCCTCCCTGGCGGAGAAGAAGTTCTCAGCAATCTCCAGCGGGGCGGCCCTTGCCGTGTGCTCGACGTCCACGCCCACTTCGCGCTCCACTGTCAGCGCCGCCACGATGAGCGAGGCGCTGTGCGAAATATTGAAGCGAAGGCGCTGTGCCTGCGGCAGTGCGTTGGCGATCCGCGGGCGCCCATAGGCGTTGTTCTCGAACTCCCAGTCCTGCGGGGCGATGGGTGCATAGCAGGAGAGAAGCGAGCGGATCAGGCCCCGCGTCATGAGATAGCGGCGCCTGTCACGGGCGAAGTGAAAGCGCCCGTGCCTTTCGCGCTCTTCGGGCGCCAGCAGGGCCATGCCCTTTTCTTCGCAGGTGGCGTCGTCGTCCTGTTCGGGGACGTACAGGTGCCACAGGTGAACCTGGTGCGAGTCGATCTGCAGTTGTTGCATCCGCAATTCTTGCTCGGGTGGCGCGATCTTCCATGACGCCAGCGCTCTTATTTTCCGGCCTTCAGTTCGGCTTAAGGTTGCCGGCTGATACTCGGGTGGACGGTCTGCTGGCGTTGGTAGAGGTCGCTCAGGCACCCGCCCATTGGTGGCGGTTCCTCGAGGCTGGCGATCGTCACATTTTCAAACGGCCTGCGGAGAACTATTCTTCGATACGCCATGACCCAAGACCCCGTCGACTTCAATCTCCCTGAAGGCTGGACGTGCCGGCTGGACCTCAAAAAGACCCTGGAAGGCACCTATGCCGGCAAGGCCGAACTCCGGCAGGGACGGGTGCAGCGCTGCGTGTTCGTGCTGACGCAACAGCCCTCGCGCGAAGCAGCGCTCGAGCGGGTCCGCTCCCGCGCCCGGTATTTCGTCGACGAATGGACGACCCGGCGCCGCCGCGGGAGCGATTCCCAGGCCTGACAGGCTCCTACGCCCGTGCCTGGGAGATTTCCCCCAGCCAGATCGGCTCGTTCGACGTGTCCGGAAATCCCGAGTCGTCCACGGTGCCTGCAATCGGCGAGCCCGGCACATGGCGAAGCTCGTAGCCCCGTCCGTACACCGAGTGCAGCATGAACTCGCTGTCCTTGTGCAGCGACAGCTTGCGACGGATGTTCGCCACGCAGCAGTCGAGCACCCGGCTCCTGCGCTCGACCTGCGAGTCCATCCACAGCGAGCCCAGCAGCCAGTCGCGCTCCAGCAGCCGGCCGGTATTGCGAAACAGCAGCAGCGCCAGCTCGAATTCGCGCGGCTTCAGGCGGATGTCCTGCCCCTTGTGCACCACCACCTTGCGGCTGCCGATGAACTGGTAGTCGCCGAACAGCGCATTCACCGATGGCGGATGCAGCAGCGTCTCATTGCGCCGCAGCGCTTCGCGCACGCGCAACTCCACCTCGAAGTCGTCGACCGGCAGCACCGCGAAATCGATGCTCGCGCCCTGCGCTTCGGGCTCCGCCGCCAGCAGCACCTCGGCCAGCAGCTCGCGCTGCAGCGCATTGGCGACCAGGAAGATCGGCAGGCGCAGCGCCTTGCACATCGACGTCAGCACCGGCCACGCGCCCTCGTCCTTCAGCACCACCAGCAGCAGGTCGAAGTGGCTCCCTTGCGTGCCGCGCGTTACCGCGCGCAGAAAGTCGTCGCTGCTGTCGAAGGAAACCGGCGCGCAGCCCATCAGGCTCAGCCGTTGTCCCCATGCCTGCGCCTGGGCCTCGTCGCAACCCACCATGGCCACCTGGCGCGAGCCGCCGTGAGCGTCGTTGTTCATGATGTCGAGGGGTCCGTGTGTTGGTGATGGTGAGGGTGGAAGGGCTGCTTCAGCGGTCGCCCGCGCGCGGCAGCTTCCAGCCGATGCCGGCGTTGAAGCCCCAGTCCCGGCCTGCATTGGCGATGGCCATGCCCCAGGCCATCTGCCCGTCGTCCGACAGGGTCTTGAAGCCGAGGCTCGCCGCCGTGTAGCCCTTGTAGGTGCCGACGGCCAGGCCCACAGTTTTCTCGCCGGGGTAGAGCGTGGGCACGTACGCAGCCGACATGGCCACGGCCATCGCCGTACCTGAGTACGCGATGCGCTCCACGTCGCGCAAGGCAGCGGGCACCTGTTGCAGCTGGCCGAGGTTGATCACGTCGCCCGGCAGGGCGCCCGGCGCCACGTTGGTGACAAGCACGCCGTCCGCCGCGCTCGCCACGCCGTGCACGGCGGTGGCGTACAGCCACAGCATGACCAGCAGCCCGGCCCGCACGGCGATCAGCCCGCCGCGAGGCGGTTGCCGCTGCCCGCCTGTGTCTTGCGTACGCCGTCCGGTCCGTAGAACAGCTGCGCGCTGGCCTGCAGGAAGTGCAGGGCCTGTTGCGTGAAATCGAGATGCGCGTAGACCATCGAGCCGTTGCGCAGGTTGTGGCCTCTTGCCTGCCCGGCAAGCTCCAGCAATGCAGCCCAGGCTTGCATCACGTCCGGGCCGCCGGCTGCTGCGGCAGCATCCGCACCCACGCGGCCAGGCTCGAAGCCCAGCGCCGCCTGCATGGCTTCGCGCTGCGTGTCCAGCTCGGCCATGCGGTCGAGCAGCACGGTCTTCTGGCCGGCAATGGCCGCCAGGTCGGTGAACGCGCCGTCCGACATTGCCTGGGCCTCGCGGTCCAGCACCGACAGGAATTCCTCGATGCAGGCACTCTCGGTGCGCAGGTGGGTCAGCAGGGTGGGCTTCATTCGTTGCCGCCCTTGCCGCTGTTCGGGTCGAGCCTGGGGTCGAGCAGGTCTCGCACGCTTGCCAGCAGGCCGTCGGCGATGCGCTCGGGGCGGATCTGGTAGCGCCCGGCGCGGATGTCCTCGCGGATCGCCGCCACGCGGGCCGCATCGAAATCGCTGGCAGTGCCCGCGGCGCTGGGCAGCGAATGAACGTGCGCGGAAGCCGGCGCCGCCTCCTTGGGGCGCTGGGCGGCTTCGGCGCCGGTCACCGTAGCCGCGCCCGGCGCGGGCGTTGGGCGATGAGGGGGCGTGGCCGAAGGGGCGGGTTGATCGATTTTCAAGGTGATTCCTCAGGGGCTGACCCGTATATCGGCAGCTTGGGCAAGAACTTTAGGCAGGGCGTGCACGAAGCTGCTTACTGGGCGAGCTGGATCTGTCCCTCTTCGTCCGCCACGCCGCTGACCAGCCGCCCGTCGCGGGTCTTGGCCTGCACCACGGCACCGACGACGGCCCCGGTCATGGCCTTGCCCTCGGTGCTGACGACGAAGCCCTGGCCCTGCGCCACGACTTTCACCGCCTGCCCCTGCTGGATGACGGTAACGCCGCGTACCAGCTCCTTGCGCAGCGGCGCGCCCGGCGCCACCCGGTTGACCGTCACCACGCCGGCCAGTTCGGCCGCGCTGGTGATGACCGAGCGCGGCAGCCGCGTGAGGTCACCGGTGCGCTCGGCAACGTCGCCCGCGCCCAGCGGTCGGCCCGAATCGATGGCGCGCGCGGCCACGAAATAGCTGCCTTCCACCGCGACGTGTGCCTGCACGTAGCGCGTCCACGGCCGCTCCGCCTGGCAGCGAACGCCCACCGACACGCGCCCCCAGGGTGTCGCGCCCGGCGGCAGAAAGGCTTCGGGCGCATCGCAGGCGGGCAGGTTGGAGGTGCTGCGTGCGTCGATGTTGATCGTCACCTTGCCCGGCAAGCCCGCCGTCTGCACCCGCAGGTATTTCTCGATGACCGTATCGACATCGGCGGCATTGGCATCGGCAGCGGCGGCGAACGCGGACGCCGTGCACACCACGGCCACCAGTGCCGGCAGGCTGCGGTTGCGAAGCTTGAAGAGGGTCATCGGGTGTGTCGGAAAAGAGGGCCTGGATTGCGGCGCGCCACAGCAAGAGGGCGCATGCCGCCGCCCGGAAATTCTAGAAATCCGCCCGCCGATCGAAGGTGCGAGCAGCAGGCGAAAACCCCCTTTGTTCGGGCGATTGCAAACGCGATGCATGCATAGACTCGCTTTCCATCTGTCGCTGCGCTTGCGCATTGGCGACGCCTCAACGGATGGAAAAAAGATGATCGACAAGCTGGATGCGGCGCTTCGTTTCAACCGCGAAGCCCTCAACCTCCGCGCCGAGCGCCAGGAAGTGCTCGCGGCCAATATCGCCCATGCAGACACGCCCAACTACAAGGCGCGCGACTTCGACTTCGGCTCGCGCCTGAGCGAAGCCGTCGAGCGCGGCCGCGCGTCGGCGCAGTCGGTGTCGCTGGCCACCACCTCGTCGCGCCACCTTGCAGGGCAGGCGCAAGCCGCGTCCGACAAAGACCTGCTCTACCGCGTGCCCAACCAGTCGAGCCTCGACGGCAACACCGTAGAGATGGACGTCGAGCGCATCGCCTTTGCCGACAACGCACTGCGCTACGAGTCCAACCTCACCGTCATCAATTCGAAGATCAAGTCGCTGCTCTCGGCGATCCAGCAGTAACAAGAAAGAAGAGCGGCCGCCACCATGCCCTTCAACAGCACCTCCATGAACATCTTCAACGTGGCGGGCTCCGCCATGACCGCGCAATCGCAGCGCATGAACGTGACCGCCAGCAACATGGCCAACGCCGAGAGCGTGGCCGGCCCCGACGGCATGCCCTATCGCGCGAAGCAGGTGGTGTTCCAGGTCGAGCCGTCGGCATACGGCGCCGGGGACATCGGCGGCGTCAAGGTTGCGGGCGTCATCGAAGACCAGTCGCCGCCGCGGCTCGTGTTCGATCCGAAGAGCCCGCACGCCAACGCCGAAGGCTACGTGGCGATGCCCAACGTCAACGTGGTCGAGGAGATGACCAACATGATTTCCGCCTCGCGCAGCTACCAGGCCAACGTCGAGGTGCTCAACACGGCCAAGACGCTGATGGTCAAGACGCTGTCCATCGGCCAGTAAACCTCTCGCCAGATTCATCAGATCCACCAGAACAGAACAGGCACCACGCCATGGCCATCTCCGACACCTCGTCCATCACCGGTCAGAACGCCACTTCAGCGGCGACCAGCAGCAACGTCTCGAACGAAGACAGCGAGCAGCGCTTTCTCAAGCTGCTCGTCACGCAGCTGAACAACCAGGACCCGCTCAACCCGATGCAGAACGCCGAGCTCACCTCGCAGCTCGCGCAGATGAGCACCGTGAGCGGGATCGAGAAGCTCAACAGCACGCTCTCCGGCCTGGTGAACCAGACCAGCTCCAACCAGCTGCTGCAGGCCACCTCGCTGATTGGCTACAACGTGCTGTCGCCGGGCGACACGCTCACCACCAAGGCTCCCGAAGAGGGCAAGGAACCTGCCTCGCAGGCCTTTGCCGTGGAGCTGCCGGGCACTGCCTCCGACGTCGACATCAAGATCGTCGACGGCACCGGCAAGGTCGTTCGCACCATCAGCGCCGGCTCCATGACCGAAGGCGTCAACGCCGTCACATGGGACGGCAAGGACGACACGGGCGCCGTGGTGCCTGCGGGCGCCTACCGCTTCACCGTCGAAGCCACCAACGGCAGCGCGACCGTGAAGGCCACCTCGCTCACCTTCTCGCAGGTGGCCGCGGTCAAGCAGGGCACCAACGGGGTCTCGCTCGAACTGATGACGGGCAACAACATCAGCCTGTCCGACGTGCGGCTGTTCCTCTGAGCTTTCTTCTCAAAACGCATTCAACGCAGCATCGAACCAAGGAACCAACATGGCTTTTTCCCAGGGCATCAGCGGACTCGGCGTGGCCGCAGCCAACCTCGACGTCATCGGCAACAACATCGCCAACTCGGGCACCGTCGGCTTCAAGTCGGCCGCCGCCACCTTCCAGGACGTGTACGCGGGCTCGCGCGTCGGCCTGGGCGCATCGGTGTCGGGCGTGACGCAGAACTTCACGCAGGGCGTGACGCAGTCGAGCAGCCGCCCGCTGGACGTGGCCATCCTCAACGGCGACGGCTTCTTCCGCCTGAGCAGCCCCAGCGGTGAAGTCATGTACTCGCGCAACGGCCAGTTCACGCGCGACAAGGACGGCTACATCGTCAACGCATCGGGCCTGCGCCTCACCGGCTTCGGCGTGAACGCCAGCGGCGGCATCAGCGGCGGCACGCCGGCGGCCATCCAGATCCCCACCGCGGCCATGACGCCCAAGGCCACGACCGGCATCAACGCCGAGTTCAACCTCGACGCGCGCCTCACCACGCCCACCAAGACGCCTTTCAACGCGGCCGACTCCGACACCTTCAACTACTCGAACGCCGTCGGGCCCATCTACGACTCGCTGGGCAACCCGCACGACGTGTCCGTGTACTTCGTGAAGAGCGCCACCCCCGCCAACACCTGGAGCGTGTACGGCACCTCCGACGGCGCGGCGCTCAACGCCGGCGCAGCGCTCACCACGCTGACCTTCGACTCCGCCGGCAAGATGACCGCGCCGGCCAACGGCCAGCTGAACATCGGCCCCATCACCTTCACCAACGGCGCCGCGGCGCTGAGCGCCACGGTCGACCTTTCGGGCACCACGCAGTTCGGCGCGGCCAACGCCATGAGCAAGCTCGCGCAGGACGGCTACCGCTCGGGCGAACTCACCTCGTTCTCGATCAACGCCGACGGCACCATCACCGGCAAGTTCTCCAACGAACAGACCAAGCTGCTGGGCCAGATCGTGCTGTCGTCGTTCGCCAACCCGAACGGCCTGGAGCCCAAGGGCGACAACGTGTGGGCTGAAACGCAGGCCTCGGGCAACGCGCTCACCGGCACCCCGGGCGAAGGCACCAAGCTCGGCGCGCTGCAGTCGGGCGCGCTCGAGTCGTCCAACGTCGACCTCACCTCCGAGCTGGTCAACCTGATCGTCGCGCAGCGCAACTACCAGGCCAACGCGCAGACCGTGAAGACGCAGGACCAGGTCATGCAGACGCTGATGAACATCCGCTGACGCGGCAACAGCAACGCAGAACGACTGACACCAGGAGCACCCAGTGGATCGAATGTTGTATGTCGCCATGAGCGGCGCCAAGCAGGTCATGGAACAGCAGGCCTCGGTTGCCAACAACATGGCGAACGTTTCCACGCCGGGCTTCCGCGCGCAGATTGCCAACTTCCGCGCGGTGCCCGTGGTCGGCCAGGAGGCGCCCACGCGCGCCTTCGTGGCGGCCACCACGCCCGGCGCCGACTTCACCCACGGCCCGCTGACCGAAACCGGCCGCGAGCTCGACGTGGCCGTGAGCGGCGAGGGCTGGCTGGTGGTGCAGACGGCTGACGGCGGCGAGGCCTACACCCGCGTGGGCAACCTGCAGATCAGCGCCGACGGCCAGCTCACCACCATGGGCGGGCGCCCGGTGGTCGGCGACAACGGCGCGCTCACCGTTCCGCCCGGCTCCAGCGTGAGCATTGCCACCAACGGGCTGGTGGGTTCGCGCGACGCATCTTCGACCACGCTCACGGGCATTGCCGAAGTGGGCCGCCTCAAGCTGGTCAACCCGCCGGTCGCCGATCTCGAACGCGGCGACGACGGCCTGTTCCGCATGCGCGCCGGCCAGCCGCCCGCCGAGGCCGACGAGGCCGTCACGCTCGTTACCGGCGTGGTCGAGGGCAGCAACGTCAACCCGGTCGAGGCCATGGTGGCAATGATCGCCAACGCGCGCAGCTTCGAGATGCAGATGAAGTCGCTGCAGACCGCCGACACCAACGCGCAGGCCGCCAACAAGCTGCTGGCCTACGGCTGATCCGCTGATCCGTAGCAGCGCGCCCCGCAACACACCCGCAGGATTCTTCAAAAAATGATTCGCTCCCTCTACATCGCCAAGACCGGCCTCGACGCGCAGCAGACGCAGCTCGACGTGGTTTCGAACAACCTCGCCAACGTCGGCACCACCGGCTTCAAGCGCAGCCGCGCCGTGTTCGAAGACCTGGTCTACCAGAACCTGCGCCAGGTCGGCGGCCAGTCGTCGGACCAGACCCGCCTGCCTTCGGGCCTGCAAGTCGGCACCGGCGTGCACGTGGTCGCCACCGAGCGCATCCACTCGCAAGGCAACCTCACCAAGACCGACAAGCCCACCGACGTGGCCATCAACGGCAGCGGCTTCTTCCAGGTGCTGATGCCCGACGGCACCACCTCGTACACGCGCGACGGCTCGTTCCAGACCGACCGCGACGGCCAGCTCGTTACGGCCAGCGGCTTTCCCGTGCAGCCGGCCATCACCATTCCGGCCAACGCCACCAGCATCACCGTGGGCCGCGACGGCATCGTCTCGGTGGTGCAGGCGGGCAACACGAACACCGTGCAGGTCGGCCAGCTTCAGCTTGCGACGTTCGTCAATCCGACGGGCCTGCAGAGCAAGGGCGAGAACCTGTATGCCGAGACCGACGCTTCCGGTGCGCCCAACCAGGTGAACCCCGGCATCGACGGCGCTGGCGTGCTGAGCCAGGGCTACGTCGAAGCCTCGAACGTGAACGTGGTGGAAGAGCTGGTCAACATGATCGCGACGCAGCGTTCGTACGAAATCAACAGCAAGGCAGTCCAGACTTCGGACCAGATGCTGCAGCGCCTGGCCCAGCTGTGATGTTGCGGGGTGTGCGTCTTCTTCGTGGGAGTGGCGCGGCCGCGAGAGCGCTGCTGCTTCTTGCCGCCGCGGTGCTGGCCACGGGCTGCGCGCAGATTCCGCGCGAGCCGCTGGTGCACCAGCCGATGACTGCGCGCGCCGACAACTACGCGGCTATGCAGCCGCGGCGCGCGCCCGGCGCGATCTTCCAGGACGGCCCTGGCGCCAATGCACTGTTCGAAGACCGCCGCCCGCGCAACGTCGGCGACATCCTGACCATCGTCATCAGCGAGAAGGTCAATGCCACCAAGAACTCCGGCGCCAACGCCAGCCGCACGGGCAGCACGACCGGCGTGTTCTCCGCCATTCCCAAGCTCATCGGCGGCCTGCTCGACGGGCAGGGCACGAATCTCTCGGGCACCAACAAGCTCGACGCCAAGGGCGGAGCCAACGCCAACAACACCTTCAACGGCGTGATCACGGTCACGGTGACGGACGTGATGGGCAACGGCAACCTGCTGGTGAGCGGCGAGAAGCAGATGGGCATCAACCAGGGCACCGAGTACATCCGCTTCTCGGGCGTGGTGAACCCGCGCACCGTGTCGGGCAACAACACCGTGCCTTCGACGCTGGTGGCCGATGCGCGCATCGAGTACTCGGCCAAGGGCTACATCGACGAGGCGCAGACCATGGGATGGATGCAGCGCATCTTCCTCAACGTCATGCCATTTTAAAAATGACTTACCCCCAGGCTTCGCGCACTTCGTGTCGCTACTCCCCCCCCCTTGCAGGGGGCAACGCCTGCGGCCCGGCAGAGCCGGTTCCGCGGCATTCCACGAATTTTTCGGCTCGCTTGCGCATCGCGGCGTTGGCCGTGTTTGGTGCTTTGTTTTTTGCGCCTGTGCATGCGGAGCGGCTCAAGGAGCTCGCCAGCATTCAGGGGGTGCGCGACAACCCGTTGATCGGGTACGGGCTGATGGTGGGTCTGGACGGCACCGGCGACCAGACTATGCAGACGCCGTTCACCACGCAGAGCCTGAACAACATGCTGCAGCAGCTGGGCATCACGATTCCGCAGGGCGTGAACATGCAGCTGAAGAACGTGGCGGCGGTGATGGTGACGGCCACGCTGCCTTCGTTCGCGCGGCCGGGGCAGAACATCGACGTGACTGTGTCTTCGATGGGCAATGCGAAGAGCCTGCGCGGGGGCACGTTGCTGATGACGCCGCTGAAGGGTGTCGATGGGGCGACCTATGCAGTGGCGCAGGGGAACATGGTGGTCGGCGGCGCGGGTGCCGCGGCCAACGGGAGCAAGGTGCAGGTCAACCAGCTGAGCTCGGGGCGCATTCCGGCCGGGGCGCTGGTGGAGCGCACTGTGGAAGCGCCGGTGGGTGCTGAAGGCACGTTCTCGATCGAGCTCAACCGGTCGGACTTCGGCACCACGCAGCGCGCGGTCGATGCGATCAACCGGCAGTTCGGCTCGGGCACGGCCGAGGCGGTCGATGCGCGGTCGATTCGCGTGCGTGCGCCGGAGCCACAGCAGCGCGTGGGTTTTCTCGCGCGACTCGAAGATATTGAAGTGACGCCCACGCAGGCCGGGGCACGGGTGGTGGTCAATGCGCGCACCGGGTCGGTGGTGATGAACCAGGCCGTTCGCGTGAAGGACTGCGCCGTTGCGCACGGCAACCTGTCGGTGGTCATCAACACCGAACCTGTCATCAGCCAGCCGGGGGCGCTTTCGGGCGGCAGCACGGTGGTGGCGCAGACATCGCAGATCTCGGTGAACCAGGGCGGCGGCGCGATCCAGATGGTGCGCGGTGGCGCGTCGCTGTCGGACGTGGTCAAGGGCCTCAACAGCCTGGGCGCGAATCCGCAGGACCTGGTGTCCATCCTCCAGGCCATGAAGTCGGCCGGCGCACTGAGCGCCGAGCTGGAAATCATCTGAGGTCGATGCGATGACGCTACCGGCCACTACCGACCGCAGCGGCGCGCTCGACCAGCGCTTTGCGCTCGACGTGCAGGGCGTCGATGCCCTGCGGCGCACCGTGCGCACTTCGCCGGAAGAAGGCCTGCAGCAGGTCTCGCGGCAGTTCGAGGCGCTGTTCATGAACATGGTGCTCAAGAGCATGCGCGAGGCAACGCCCTCCAGCGGGCTGTTCGAGAGCCAGGACCAGAAGGTGTACCTCTCGATGTTCGACCAGCAGCTCACGCAGAACCTTTCGGGGCGCGGCGTGGGGCTGGCCGAGGCCATGCTCGCGCAGCTGCGGCGCAGCATGCCGTCGGGTCCGCCCGATGCGGATGCCGACGCCGAAATCGGCACCAAGCCCATGTCGCTCGAACCGCGCGGCGGCTTGCCGTACGGTCCGCGCGCGGGCATTCCCATTGGCTCGGCACCGACCGCCCGCGTTGGGGCCGACCTGAGCGTCTATCAATTCAACAGCGAGCGCCGCGCACCCGGTGCTGGTAGTGCGAATGCCTCGCTGCAAGGGCAGGTCGATGATTTCGTGGGCCGCATGGGTGCTTCCGCGCAGGCTGCCAGCACGGCTAGCGGCGTGCCCGCGCCGCTGATCCTTGCGCAGGCCGCGCTCGAGTCCGGCTGGGGCAAGCGGGAGATTCGCGCCGACGACGGCACGCAGAGCTTCAACCTGTTCGGCATCAAGGCCGACCGCAGCTGGAAGGGCGCAACGGTCGAAACCACCACCACCGAATACGTCGACGGCGAGCCGCAGAAGGTGCGCGCCAAGTTTCGCGCCTACGCCTCGTACGAAGAAGCCTTCACCGACTACGCGCGCTTCATCACCCGCAACCCGCGCTACGCGAACGTGCTGGCCACCGACGACCCGACCGAGGCCGCGCACGGCCTGCAGCGCGCGGGCTACGCCACCGATCCGCGCTACGGCGAGAAGCTCGTTCGCATCATGCAGAAATTCGGGTGAGCCGCGCTCGCGCACACCACATCAAGGAAACCCCATGGCAAAGACCCAAGAAACCGCAGCAGGCAGCCGCCTGGAGGTCGTGACCTTCAAGCTGGGCGAAGAGGAATACGGCATAGACATCCAGAAGGTGCAGGAGCTGCGCGGCTACGACGCGGTGACGCGCATAGCGAACGCGCCGGAGTACATCAAGGGTGTGGTGAACCTGCGCGGGATCATCGTGCCGATCATCGACATGCGCATCAAGTTCAAGCTGGGCGACCCGACGTACGACCAGTTCACGGTGGTGATCGTGCTGAACATCGCAGGTCGCGTGGTGGGCATGGTGGTGGACAGCGTGTCGGACGTGATCACGCTGACGGGCGATCAGATCAAGCCTGCGCCGGAGATGGGCTCGGTGCTGGACGCCGACTACCTGATCGGGCTGGGCACGCTGGAAGAGCGGATGCTGATCCTGGTGGACATCGACCGACTGATGTCCAGCGACGAGATGGGTCTCGTCGAAAAGATCGCCGCCTGACGGCCGGGCGTGCACGTCAACGCCAATCAGAACAACGACACACAGAGGTTCCGCGAGGAGACGCACATGAAAGACTGGAAGATCGGACGGCGCCTGGGTGCCGGCTTTGCACTGGTGCTGGCGCTGGTGGTCATCACCGCGGCCATCGGCGTGCTGCGCCTGCAGGGCGTGGGCGATGCGACGGAGGCCATGGCCGGGCAGTCGCTGACAAAGGAACGGCTGGCGGCCGCCTGGCAGCTGGGCACCAACACCAACAGCGTGCGCACCTTCTCCCTGCTCAAGAGCGATGACGCGGCCGTGCAGGAGTATCTGCAGAAGAACATCACGGCCACCAGCGCCGTCATCACCGAAACGCAAAAGAAGCTCGAGGCCATGCTGGCGTCGCCAGAAGAGCTGGCGCTGAGCGCCGACATCAAGAAGAAGCGCGGCGAATACGTCGAGCTGCGCAACCAGATCCTTAAGCTCAAGGCCGACGGCCGCAAGGAAGAGGCCACGAAGCTGACCGACACGCAACTGCTGCCCGCGCTCGACGGCTACGACGCGAGCATCCGTGCCATGGTGGGCCACCAGCAGAAGGAGATCGACAGGACCGCTGCCGGCATCGGCGCGCAGTACCGGTCGGGCCGGGCCTGGCTCGTCGGGCTGGCTGCTTTCGCGGTCGTTGCCGGATCGGTGATCGCATGGCTGCTGACGCGCAGCATCGTGCAGCCCATCGCCGAGGCACTGCTGATCGCCGAGACCGTGGCCTCCGGCGACCTGAGCCAGGAATTCGAGACCGAGCGCGGAGGCGACTTCGGCCGGCTGCTGCGCGGTATGGGCGAGATGGAAGACACCCTCACCGATCTGGTGACGCGCATCAAGGCTTCGACCGATTCGATCGCGGTGGCCTCGCGGCAGATTGCGGCCGGCAACCAGGACTTGTCGTCGCGCACCGAGCAGCAGGCCAGCTCGCTGGAGCAGACGGCGGCTTCGATGGAAGAGCTGACTTCGACGGTGAAGCAGAACGCCGACAACGCACGTCAGGCGAACCAGTTGGCCGTCTCGGCCTCCGAGGTCGCGGTGAAGGGCGGCAGTGTCGTCTCGCAAGTGGTCGACACCATGAGCTCGATCAATACATCGTCGAAAAAGATCGTCGACATCATCGGCGTGATCGACGGCATCGCGTTCCAGACCAACATCCTCGCGCTGAACGCGGCGGTCGAAGCCGCACGCGCCGGCGAGCAGGGCAAGGGCTTTGCCGTTGTCGCGTCGGAAGTGCGCAACCTGGCGCAGCGCTCGGCAGCAGCGGCCAAGGAAATCAAGACGCTCATCGGCGACTCGGTCGAAAAAGTCGAGGCCGGCAGCAAGCAGGTTGGTGAAGCCGGCCGCACGATGCAGGAAATCGTGGGCAGCGTGCGCCGCGTGACCGACATCATGGGCGAGATCACCGCTGCCAGCCAGGAACAAACATCAGGCATCGAGCAGATCAACCAGGCCATCACGCAGATGGACCAGGTCACGCAGCAGAACGCCGCGCTGGTCGAAGAAGCCTCGGCCGCTGCCCAGTCGCTGCAGGAGCAGGCCGACAACCTCGTGCGCGCCGTCAGCACCTTCAAGCTCGACGCCGACGTCGAAGAAGTAGAGACGGTCTGAAGCACCCATGCGCACACGTCTCAGCCCCAGGCTTGCCCTGCGCCTCGGCGTGGGCTTCGCCATTCTGTTGCTCTTGCTGGCCGTCGCGCTGAGCCTCGGCTTCAAGGCCGGCGCCGGCTACGAATGGGCGCGCCTGACGGTGTGTGCATTGGGTGTGGCTGCATTGCTCACCGCCGGTGTCGTCGCGTGGCTCGTCACGAGTTCGGTCACCCGTTCGACCCACGACGCCGCGAAGGTCTCCGACCGGCTCGACAGGGTCTTCCAGCACGTCAATGCCCAGGATTCCTGAAAACAAGCTCTCCACCCCATGAACTCATTCATCAATCTCAAGATCGGTACCCGTCTCGGCGCGGGCTTTGCCACCGTGCTCCTGCTGCTGGCCGGCATTGCCGGCCTCGGCCTCAGCGCGATGTCGAACATCCAGTTGCGGCTGGACGGCATCGTCAACGGCAACAACGTCAAGGTGGCCTCGGTCAACAAGATGCTGGACGCGGTCCGCGACATCGCCATCCTCGATGGCAACCTGATCCTGCTGACCGACACCGACGCCATGCGCGAAGAGTCGAAGAAGGTTGCCGCCGCGCGCGACCGCTTCACCGAAAACCGCGCCGTGCTGGCGAAGCTGCTGGCCACTTCCGATGGCAAGGCGCTGCTCGCGCGCATCGACGAGAAGGTGGCCGTGCTCGTGCCGCTGAGCGCTCAACTGTCCGAATTCGCGTTGCAGAACAGGAACGACGAGGCAACTGCAATCTTCATCTCGAAGTTCCAGCCGGCCACGCGGGCGCTGCTCGAGGAGCTCGACGCCATGAGCCAACGCCAGGGCAAGCTGTCGCAGGAGGCCGAGGAAGAGGCCCACGCCGGCTACGTATGGTCGCGCAACCTGATGCTGGCACTGGGCGCCCTCGCGGTCCTGGCTGGTGCGGCCATTGCATGGCTCATCACGCGCTCGATCACCCGGCCCATCGGCGAGGCCGTGCAGGTGGCCGAGAAGGTGGCGGCGGGCGACATCAGCTCGCGCATCGAGGTGCAGTCGAAGGACGAGACCGGCCGGCTGATGCTCGCGCTCAAGGAAATGAACGAGAGCCTGGTGAAGATCGTCAGTGAAGTGCGCACGGGCACTGAGACGATTGCGACGGCTTCGAACCAGATCGCCTCGGGCAATCAGGATCTGTCTTCGCGCACGGAAGAGCAGGCGAGTTCGCTGGAGCAGACGGCTGCTTCGATGGAAGAGCTGACCTCGACCGTGAAGCAGAACGCCGACAACGCGCGGCAGGCGAACCAGCTTGCAGTCTCGGCCTCGGAAGTTGCGGTGAAGGGCGGCAGTGTCGTCTCCCAAGTGGTCGACACCATGGGCTCGATCAATACGTCGTCGAAAAAGATCGTCGACATCATCGGCGTGATCGACGGCATTGCGTTCCAGACGAACATCCTCGCGCTCAACGCCGCGGTCGAAGCTGCCCGCGCGGGCGAGCAAGGCAGGGGCTTTGCGGTGGTGGCTTCAGAAGTTCGCAGCCTCGCGCAGCGCTCGGCAGCCGCCGCCAAGGAAATCAAGACGCTCATCGGCGACTCGGTCGAGAAGGTCGAAGAAGGCAGCAAGCAGGTTGCAGAAGCCGGCCGCACGATGGACGAAATCGTCGGCAGCGTGAAGCGCGTGACGGACATCATGGGCGAGATCACTGCCGCAAGTCAGGAACAAACCTCCGGTATCGAGCAGATCAACCAGGCCATCACGCAGATGGACCAGGTCACGCAGCAGAACGCCGCACTGGTTGAAGAGGCCTCGGCTGCAGCCCAGTCGTTGCAGGAACAAGCCAGCAGCCTCGTGCGCGCTGTGAGCGTCTTCAAGCTCGACGTCAACGCCGTCGCCACCACGCGGCCCAGCTTCACGCGCATCACGCCGATTCCGAAGCCCGCCAAGCCGGCACCGAAGCGCCCCGCCAAGGCCTTGCCCACCCGACGCGAGCCTTCTGGCGCTCCGCAACTCGCCATGGCCGGCAACGCCAAGGGCGACTGGACCGAGTTTTGAGAAAAAAGGACTCAAGTTCAGCGATCCGATGCCGATAACAGGATGAACCCGTTCCCTGTTATCGAAGGAAGAGAGCAATGAGTCTGAACAAGGCAAGAGATCCGCTGCAGAAAGCCGCCTCGGCTTCGCCAGCGTCCACCGGCGTGAACCGCCTGGAGGTCGTGACCTTCAAGCTGGGCGAAGAGGAATACGGCATAGACATCCAGAAGGTGCAGGAGCTGCGCGGCTACGACGCGGTGACGCGTATTGCCAATGCACCGGAGTACATCAAGGGTGTGGTGAACCTGCGCGGGATCATCGTTCCGATCATCGACATGCGCATCAAGTTCAAGCTGGGCGACCCGACCTATGACCAGTTCACGGTGGTGATCGTGCTGAACATCGCAGGGCGCGTGGTGGGCATGGTGGTGGACAGCGTGTCGGACGTGATCACGCTGACGGGCGATCAGATCAAGCCTGCGCCGGAGATGGGCTCGGTGCTGGACGCCGACTACCTGATCGGGCTGGGCACGCTGGAAGAGCGGATGCTGATCCTGGTGGACATCGACCGGCTGATGTCCAGCGAAGAAATGGGGCTCGTCGAAGCCGCCGCCACTGCCTGACACCGGTGCCATGGCCGCATGGCCAGGCTCGGCTCCACATCTTCACCTTTCAAGGCCTGCACCATGAAATTTCTCTCGAACCTCCGCATCGGCAACCGGCTGGCCGTGGCTTTCGCCATCGTGCTGGGCCTGACCGTGATCTCGACCGCGATCGCCCTGGTCTCCTCGCGCAACAACGCGGAAGCCACCCGGGTCATGATGCAGAGCCCGCTCGCGAAGGAGCGGCTCATCTCCGATTGGTACGTGCTCACCTACTCGGCCATCGCCCGCACCTCGATGATCGCGCGCACGACCGACGAGACCCTGCCGGTCGTTTTTGCCGACGTGATCTCCGACAGCGTGAAGAAGGGCAGCGAGACCATTGCCAAGGTCGAGAAACTGCTGGTGACGGAGGAGGAGAAGGCCGTCCTGAAGTCCATTCTCGATTTGCGCGCGAAGTACCAGACCGCCAAGGACGACGTGGGCAAGGCCAAGGCCAGCGGCAATGCGGTGGACACCGCGCGCGCCTTCAAGGAGTCGTTCCAGCCGGCCGCCAAGGCCTACGAAACCCGCGTGCTCGACCTGCTGTCGATGGAGCGCCAGGCCATCGACGACATGAGCCAGGCCATCGACGCGGCGAACACGCGCAGCTTCAACCTGCAACTGCTGCTGACGGTGCTGACGGTGGTCAGCGGCGGCATCTTCGCGTTCTTCATCTCGCGCAGCATCGTGCGCCCGCTGGCGCAAGCCGTGCAGGTGGCCGAGACGGTCGCTGCCGGCGACCTGAGCATGCACATCGAAGTGGAAAGCCGCGACGAAGCAGGGCAGCTGATGCAGGCGCTGAAGAACATGAACGCCAACCTGGCGAAGGTGGTGGGCGAAGTGCGCACGGGCACGGAGACGATCGCCACTGCTTCGGGGCAGATTGCTTCGGGCAATCAGGATCTGTCTTCGCGTACTGAAGAGCAGGCGAGTTCGCTGGAGCAGACGGCTGCTTCGATGGAAGAGCTGACCAGCACCGTCAAGCAGAACGCCGACAACGCGCGGCAGGCGAATCAGCTTGCGGTCTCTGCTTCGGAAGTCGCAGTGAAGGGCGGCAGCGTCGTCTCGCAAGTGGTCGACACGATGGGCTCGATCAATGCATCGTCCAAGAAGATCGTCGACATCATCGGCGTGATCGATGGCATCGCATTCCAGACCAACATCCTGGCGCTCAATGCAGCAGTCGAGGCTGCGCGTGCAGGTGAGCAGGGCAGAGGTTTCGCAGTGGTGGCCTCGGAAGTTCGTAGCCTGGCTCAACGCTCGGCTGCTGCAGCCAAAGAGATCAAGACGCTGATCGGCGACTCGGTAGAAAAGGTCGAGGAGGGCAGCAAGCAGGTGGAAGAAGCTGGCCGCACGATGGACGAAATCGTCGGCAGCGTGAAGCGCGTGACGGACATCATGGGCGAGATCACCGCTGCCAGCCAGGAACAAACGTCGGGCATTGAGCAGATCAACCAGGCCATCACGCAGATGGACCAGGTCACGCAGCAGAACGCAGCGCTGGTCGAAGAAGCTTCGGCCGCAGCTCAATCGCTGCAAGAGCAGGCCGGCGCCCTCGTGCAGGCCGTCAGCATCTTCAAGCTCGACGAAGGCCGCCAAGCCGCGCCTCGCACGCAGGCCAGAACGCAGCCGGCCAAGCGCGTCGGGTCGCCCTTGCCTGCGACACCGCAGCTTGCGGTGGCCGGTGCCGGTGACTGGCGCGAGTTTTGAACCATAGGCTTTCTGTAGTTATGAAAACCGCGAACCCCGCGAGGCGCGATCCCGCCTTCGTCTCCCTGGCTCGCACCATGACCCTCGGCGCCGTCGCAGGCATGCTCCTGGTGGTGACGCTGGTGCTGGCCGTCTTCTACGCGCTGGCCTCTTCGCAGCAGCAGCGCAGTGCCGCACAGTACGCCAATGCCAAGGCCGAAGCCATCGCCCGCTCGCTGGACATCTTCGACCAGACCATGCGCCTCACGGCGGAGAACGCCTTCGGCGTCTTCCGCCGCCAATTCGCGTCCAGCTTCGTTCTCGACGGAGCCGCGCAGGGAGCGCTGAGCAGCGACGGCACGCCCATCGACGCCAAGCGCATCGCGGAGGTGGATGCCTTCGCGCGCGATTTCCCCGGCGCCAATGCCACGGTGTTCGTAGCGCAAGGCGAAGATTTCCGCCGCGTCACCACTTCGGTGAAGAAGGAAAGCGGCGAACGCGCCGTCGGCACGCTGCTGGATCGCAAGAGCGGCGCCTATCCGGTGCTGCGCGAGGGCAAGCGCTTCGTGGGGCGCGTCATGCTGTTCGGGCGCCCCTACATGACGGTCTACGAGCCGGTGCGCGATGCGGCCGGCCGCGTCGTCGCGGTGCTCTACATCGGGCTGGACATTTCTCAACAGCAGGCTTCCTTCGGCGAAGCCGTGGGCAAGACGCGGATCTTCGAGACCGGCGGGCTCTACATCGTCAACCCCAGCGGCGGTGCCGATGCGGCGACGCTGGTCTTTCATCCGACGGCGGCCGGCAAGAAGCTGAGTGAGCTTCTGCCTGGTGACGAGTCGACCGCCTGGCTGTCGCGGGTCGCGGCGCCCGACGCCATGTGGATCGACGACGCGCGGGCGGTGCTTGCATCCGCAGCGAACGGGCAGCGGCGCTATGCCTCTGTGGCCAGGAGCGAAGCGACGGGCTGGCTGGTGGTGGCCGAGCTTCCCGCTTCGGAGGTGCTCGCCGGGCTCTATCGCCAGATGGCCTGGATCGGCGCCTGCATTGCGCTGGCGGCCCTCGTTTTGGGGGCGGCGCTGGTCGTCTTCATCCGCCGCACCGTGCGGCCACTGAGCCTGCTGAGCGAGCATGTGCAGGCTCTCGGCCAGGGCGACCTGTCGCAGCGATTGGACTCGGCCCGCCGTGACGAGATGGGCGTGATCACCCGCGCCGTGGAAAGCATGCGCGAGGGCCTGGCCGGCGTTGTGGGCGGCGTGCGCGAAGGCACCGATGCCATCGCCACCGCGTCGGGCCAGATCTCCGCCGGCAACCAGGATCTTTCGACGCGCACGGAGGAACAGGCGAGCTCGCTGCAGCAGACCGCTGCATCGATGGAAGAGCTCACCAGCACCGTCAAGCAGAACGCAGACAACGCGCGGCAGGCCAACCAGCTGGCGTTGTCGGCCTCCGAGGTGGCGCTCAAGGGCGGCGATGTGGTCAGCCAGGTGGTGGACACCATGGCCTCGATCCATGCCTCGTCAAAAAAGATCGTGGACATCACCGGCGTGATCGACGGCATCGCCTTCCAGACCAACATCCTGGCGCTCAACGCCGCGGTGGAGGCCGCGCGCGCAGGCGAGCAGGGCAGGGGCTTCGCCGTGGTGGCCGCCGAGGTGCGCAACCTCGCGCAGCGCTCGGCAGCAGCGGCCAAGGAAATCAAGGGCCTGATCGATGACTCGGTAGGCAAGGTCGATGCGGGCACCGCCCTGGTGGGCGAAGCCGGAAGGACCATGGAAGAGATCGTGGGCAGCGTGAAGCGGGTGACCGACATCATCGGTGAGATCAGCGCCGCGAGCCACGAGCAGACCTCGGGCATCGAACAGATCAACCAGGCCATCACGCAGATGGACCAGGTCACGCAGCAGAACGCGGCACTGGTCGAGGAAGCCTCGGCCGCAGCCCAGTCGCTGCAGGAACAGGCCGGCAGCCTCGTGCAGGCCGTCAGCATCTTCAAGCTCGGCGAAGGCCGGCAACACACGGTATTGGCCTTCTCGGCCTGAAAAATGATCAAGTCTTTCTACAACCTCAAGATCGCGACCAAGCTGCTTGCGTCGTTCATTGCCGTCCTCGTGCTGACGGCCTGCCTCGGTGTGATTTCGGTGATGCAGCTCGGCAAGGTTCACGAGATGTCCACGGACCTCTCGACCAACTGGCTGCCCGCCACG
This sequence comes from Variovorax sp. YR634, assembly GCF_900106655.1. Lineage (NCBI taxonomy): Bacteria > Pseudomonadati > Pseudomonadota > Betaproteobacteria > Burkholderiales > Comamonadaceae > Variovorax > Variovorax sp. YR634. The sequence goes on along the minus strand of NZ_FNOL01000018.1, from coordinate 13,664 downwards.
CGCTCGCTGCTGGAGCTGAAGACTTTGGTGGCGAGCTACCGCGCGCAGGAGACAGAGCATGCCTTGTTGGGTTCGTTCACCGAAATGACTGCGCACGAGAAGGCGATGGACGAGTCGTGGGCGGTGCTACAGAAGAAGCGCGCCGAATATGCGACGCTCATCTCGGAGCCCGAGGAGCGCGAGCTCTATCCGGTGTTCGAGAAGCTGCTGGCGCAATACGCGCTCGAGCACAACAAGATCGTCGCCATCTCCAATACGCAGGACATCGACCAGGCGGCCAATCTGATTCGCGGAAAGTCGCAGACTTTGAGCCGCGAGATGAACGCGACGCTGGACAAGCTGACGCAGGTGAACCTGGCAGGCGCCCTTCGCGCGGGCCAGACGGCCGACGCGGTGCACGGGCGAGCCAGGCTCTGGGTGCTGGGCCTGCTGCTGGGCAGCATCGCGCTCGGCCTGGGGCTGGCGCTGTGGATTGCACGCATCGTCGCGCGGCCGCTGGCGGAAGCCGTGAAGGTGGCGCAGTCGGTGGCGGCAGGCGACTTGACCAGCCGCATCGAGGCGCGGACGACGGACGAAACCGGGCAACTGCTCGAGGCCCTGAAGGGCATGAACGACAGCCTCGTGAAGATCGTGAGTGAAGTGCGCACGGGGACCGACACCATTGCCACGGCTTCGAGCCAGATTGCTTCGGGGAATCAGGATCTGTCTTCGCGCACGGAAGAGCAGGCTAGCTCGTTGGAGCAGACGGCTGCCTCGATGGAAGAGCTGACCTCGACGGTGAAGCAGAACGCGGACAACGCGCGGCAGGCGAACCAGCTTGCGGTTTCTGCTTCGGAAGTAGCAGTGAAGGGCGGCAGCGTTGTCTCGCAAGTGGTCGACACCATGGGTTCGATCAATGCATCGTCCAAGAAGATCGTCGACATCATCGGCGTGATCGATGGCATCGCATTCCAGACCAACATCCTCGCGTTGAACGCGGCAGTCGAGGCGGCACGCGCCGGCGAGCAAGGCCGTGGCTTTGCTGTCGTCGCTTCAGAAGTTCGCAGCCTGGCTCAACGCTCCGCTGCTGCAGCCAAGGAGATCAAGACCCTGATCGGCGACTCGGTAGAAAAGGTCGAAGAGGGCAGCAAGCAGGTTGCAGAGGCTGGTCGCACGATGGATGAAATCGTCGGCAGTGTCCGCCGCGTGACGGACATCATGGGCGAGATCACCGCCGCGAGCCAGGAGCAAACGTCAGGCATCGAACAGATCAATCAGGCCATCACGCAGATGGACCAGGTCACGCAACAGAACGCAGCGCTGGTCGAAGAAGCTTCGGCCGCAGCCCAGTCGCTGCAGGAGCAGGCCGGCAGCCTCGTGCAGTCCGTCAGCATCTTCAAGCTCGACGCCAACGCCGCGGCCACAACACGCCCCGGCTTCACGCGCATCACCCCGATCGCCAAGCCCGTCAAGCCCGAACCGAAGCGCCCCGCCAAGGCCTTGCCCACCCGCCGCGAACCCGCCGCAGCCCCACAGCTCGCCGTAGCTGGGGATGCGAAGGGCGACTGGACGGAATTCTGAGTCTGCTGGAGGAAATCAAATGAACTTGAAGAACCTGAAAATCGGCACCCGCCTGGGCCTCGGCTTTGCGGTCGTGCTGCTCCTGATGTTGGTCATTGCCGCCACCGGCATGCAGCGCCTTGCGAGTGTGGGCAAGGCCACGGAAGACATGATGCAGAACGCGCTGGTCAAGGAGCGCCTGGCCAACCAGTGGTCCAACCTGCTCGGGCCGGCAATCGTCAATTCGTTCGCGATGGTCAAGGCGACAGACCCCAAGGCGGTCGCCTACTTCGAGAAGGGCCGGGCCGACAAGTCGGCGCTGATCAACCCGGTGCAGAAGAAGCTCGAGGAACTGCTGACCTCTCCGGAAGAGAAGAAGCTGTATGCCGGCGTGGCTGACGCTCGCGGCGTCGTGCTCGCGACCATCGGGAAGATCAACAAGCTCAAGACCGAGGGGAAGAACGAAGAGGCCATGGAAATGGCCGACAACCAGTTCGCGCCCGCACTCACCGTCTACGAGGAGGCCGTGGCCAAGCTCGCGGCGTATCAGCGCGACCGCATCGACGGACTGGCGCAAGACATCGAAGCCAACCATACGACCGGCGAGACCACGTTGATGGTGCTGTCGGGCATTGCGCTGGTGCTGGGGGCGTTGTTTGCATGGCGCCTGACACTGGGCATCGTGCGTCCGCTGGGGCATGCGGTGGAAGTGGCAGAGACGGTGGCCGCCGGCGACTTGAGCACGCACATCGAGGTGGAAAGCCGCGATGAGACAGGGCAGCTGATGCATGCGCTGCGAGAGATGAATGCGAGCCTGGCGAAGGTAGTGGGTGAGGTGCGTACGGGCACGGAGACGATAGCTACTGCTTCGGGGCAGATCGCTTCGGGGAATCAGGATCTGTCTTCGCGCACCGAAGAGCAGGCGAGTTCGCTGGAGCAGACGGCTGCTTCGATGGAAGAGCTGACCAGCACCGTCAAGCAGAACGCGGACAACGCGCGTCAAGCCAACCAGCTGGCTGTGTCTGCCTCTGAAGTTGCAGTGAAGGGCGGCAGCGTCGTCTCCCAAGTGGTGGACACGATGGGCTCGATCAATGCATCGTCCAAGAAGATCGTCGACATCATCGGCGTGATCGACGGCATTGCCTTCCAGACCAACATCCTGGCGCTGAATGCAGCGGTCGAAGCTGCCCGCGCAGGTGAGCAAGGCCGAGGCTTTGCCGTAGTGGCTTCAGAAGTTCGCAGCCTGGCTCAACGTTCCGCTGCAGCAGCCAAGGAGATCAAGACCCTGATCGGCGACTCGGTAGAAAAGGTCGAAGAAGGCAGCAAGCAGGTGGAAGAGGCTGGCCGCACGATGGACGAAATCGTCGGCAGCGTGAAGCGCGTGACCGACATCATGGGCGAGATCACCGCTGCCAGCCAGGAGCAAACGTCAGGCATCGAGCAGATCAACCAGGCCATCACGCAGATGGATCAGGTCACGCAGCAGAACGCCGCGCTGGTCGAAGAGGCTTCGGCAGCCGCTCAATCGCTGCAGGAGCAAGCCGGCAGCCTCGTACAGGCAGTAAGCGTCTTCAAGCTCGACGCCAACGCAGTCGCCACCACGCGCCCCGGCTTCACGCGCATCACGCCGATCCCGAAGCCCGCCAAGCCAGCGCCGAAGCGCCCCGCCAAGGCCTTGCCCACCCGGCGCGAGCCTTCTGGCGCCCCGCAACTCGCCATGGCCAACGACGCCAAGGGCGACTGGACCGAGTTCTGACCCGATCGGCCCTCAACTTTCGGCCGGCGCTGCCGATATAGACCCAGAGGCATCCAGGCGATGCCACCTCATTTCACACACCTCATCGACAGGTAAAGCCATATGTCCGGAAGTTTGTTCTACACGGGTCTGAGCGGCCTCGGCGTTGCACGCACCGCGCTGATGACCACGGCCCACAACACAGCCAACGTGTATACCGCCGGCTACAGCCGCCAGGTGGCAGAAATCGCCACGGGCAACGCCACTGGCACCGGCTCGGGCTTCATCGGCTCGGGCGCCAACGTCACGACCGTCTCGCGCAGCTACGACCGCTACCTGACGGCGCAGCTCTCTATTGCGCAGTCGGCCTCGGCCGCGCTTGCCACCAACAGCACGCAGATCAACCGCATCGATACCCTGCTGGCCGACAAGACCTCGGGCATCGCGCCGCTGATGCAGAGCTTTTTCACCAGCGTGCAGGGCGTGGCCAACACACCGGCGGACCCGGCGGCGCGCCAGCAGATGATCAGCTCGGCGCAGGCGCTGGCCAGCAAGTTTCGCGCGACCGACCAGTACCTGTCGGACCTGAACTCCTCCGTCAATGAGCAGATCGTCGGCAGCGTGGACCAGATCAACACCTACGCCAGCAAGATCGCCAGCCTCAACCAGCAGATCAGCCAGATCAGCGCCATGGCCGGCGGCCAGCCGCCCAACGACCTGCTCGACCAGCGCGACCAGCTCGTGAGCGAGCTGAGCCAGGTGGTCGACGTGAAGGTGCTGCAGCAGGACAACGGCAAGTACAACGTGTTCATCGCCACCGGCCAGTCTTTGGTGACGGGCGACTACGCCGCCACCATGGCGGCAGTTAACTCCGCCGCCGACCCGTCGCGCAAGGCCGTGGCGCTGCAGGGCTTTGCCGGCAACACGACCGAGCTGTCGGACGGCGTCATCACCGGCGGCACGCTGGGCGGGCTCATGAGCTTTCGGCGCGACACGCTCATTCCCACGCAAAACTCCATCGGCCGGCTCGCCATGTCGGTGGCCGACGCCGTGAACGCGCAGAGCAAGCTGGGCGTGGACCTCAGCGGCGCACTGGGCAAAGACTTTTTCACGCAGTCCGTGCCGGGCGTGCTCTCCAACGCAAAGAACGCGGGCAACCTCGAACTCACCGGCACGCTCTCGAACACGTCGCAACTCACGACCAGCGACTACAACGTGAGCGTCACCGACGTGGCCGGCACGCTGACCTACTCGGTCACCCGCCTGTCGGACAAGCAGTCGATGGGCTCCTTCACCACCTTCCCCATTACCTTCGACGGCGTGAGCCTCACGGCTGTCAGCGGTACCGCGCAGGCCGGCGACTCGTTTTTGGTGCAGCCCACGCGCACCGGCGCGCGCGACCTCGACGTGCTGACGCTCGACCCCGCCAAGGTGGCCGCGGCATCGCCCATCGTCACCGGCAATACCGTCGGCAACAAGGGCTCCGGCGCGCTGGGCGCGGCCACGGTGGATGCGAGCTACCCCGCAACGCCGCTGGGCGGCACCGTCACGCTGAGCTACGACGCGACCACCGGCAACCTGACCGGCTTTCCGGCCACCTCGGCCGTGACCGTCACGCTGGCCGATGGCACCAGCACCAGCTACGCGGCCGGCACGCCCGTGCCCTACACCGCCGGCGCGAAGATGAGCTTCGACGGCATCACCGTTGCCATGACCGGCGCGCCTGCGCAAGGCGACACCTTCACCATTGGCAAGAACACCGCGGGCGTATCCGACGGCAGCAACGCGCTGCTGCTGGGCGCACTGCAGCGCAAGACCACCATGGCCAACGGCACGGCAACCTTCAACGGCGCCTACTCGCAGATCGTCAGCGAAGTCGGCAACCGCGCCATGGCCGTCAAGGTGGCAGCCACCACGCAAGACAGCGTTACCAGCCAGATCAAGGCCAGCCAGCAGGCCATCTCGGGCGTGAACCAGGACGAGGAAACCGCCAACCTGCTGATGTTCCAGCAGATGTACCAGGCGAATGCGAAGGTGATCCAGACCGCCTCGACCATCTTCGACACCATCCTCGGCATCGGCAGCTGAGCCTGCCCAACGTCAAGCAGACTCAACAAGGCAAAGCGATGCGCATCAGCACCCAATCCTTCTACGAACAGAACGTACTGGCCATGGGCCAGCAGCAGCAGAAACTGTTCAGGGTCCAGCAGCAGCTGGCGACCAATTCAAAATTTCTCTCGGCAGGCGACGACCCGGTGGGCGCGGCCCGCGCACTCGGCGTCAGCCAGACGCTGTCGGAAATCTCGCAGTACGCCACCAGCCGCCAGCGCGCGTCGCGATCGCTCTCCACCGAGGAGAACGCGCTCAACTCGGTGACCTCGATCCTGCAGAACATCAAGGCCCTGACCGTGCAGGCCGGCAACGGCACGCTGTCGGATGCCGACCGCGCATCGCTCGCCACCACCATCCAGAGCAGCTACGACCAGCTGGTGGGCATCGCCAACTCCGACGACGGCAACGGCCAGTACCTGTTCGCAGGCTTCAAGAGCGGCTCCCCGCCCTTCGTGGCCACGACCAGCGGCGGCGTGCAGTACGTCGGCGACCAGGGCCAGCGGCTGATGCAGGTCGACGTGGCGCGCCAGATGTCCACATCGGACGACGGCCGCAGCGTCTTCCAGTCGGTGCAAGGCGGCGCGGGCTATGTGGCGTCAGGCGCCGCGGGCAACACCGGCACCGGCGTGTTCGGCTCCGTCAGCGTGACCGACGCCACCGCGCCCAACTACGGCAAGGACTTCACCATCACCTTCAGCGCCACCGACTACACGGTGACGACCAAGGACACGCCGCCCGTAGTCGCAGCCACCGGCCCGATCTCGGCGGACACGCCCATCAACTTCGGCGGCGTGCAGATCAAGATCACCGGCACGCCGGCGGCTGGCGACAGCTTTGATGTGTCTACCGCGAAGAATGCCGGCACCGATGTGTTCGCTGCGATCGGCGAACTGGTGAGTGCGCTGCGCACGCCGCTGAGCGGTGGTGGCGCGGCTGCGCAGGCGAAGCTGCAGAACGCGCTGGCCACAGCCAACGTGAAGGTGACGAATGCGCACGACAACGTGCTGACGGTGCTGTCGTCGGTGGGCTCAAGGCAGAGCGAGATCGATGCGCTGGATTCGGGTGGTGGGGATCGCAAGCTGCAGGAAGAGTCTTATCTGTCTTCCATTGAAGACCTGGACCCGTACAGCGCGATTGCGGAGTTTTATCAGCGGCAGTCTTCGTTGCAGGCGACGCAGATGACGTTTGCTAAGTTGAATAGCATTTCGTTGTTTAACTACTTGTAGAGGGACGCCGCTGTGTTTAGGGGCAGTTGAAACCTCTCTCAGGTCCTTTGGTGAAGATGAAATCTGACCATGAATCTCTTCGGAAGATGTGAAGAAGGAAGCGAAGCCGTTGATTCCCGCCCTCGCCCCTGGCCGGAAAGCGACCACAAGGGGCTGGGCACGGGCATGACTTAACGGGGGTCGTCGGTCTGGTGGTTCTCTTTAATAGATAGCCCCCCGTTAACTGAGGCAGTGATTTACATGCCGATCCGGGCCGAGAAGCCCAGGGCCACGAGCATTCGGCCCGAATGGCATGCATTCCTTGGGTGATGCTTCTTTGAGATTCATCATCGAGGTCTATCTCTGCTGTACCTCAGTCGCTTCGCTCCTTCGCCCTGCTGGCGCACACGACCTTAGCCTAGACCAGAAAGTGGAAGCGGTCTCATCACTTGGGATGCATGGCGCTTCGCGCCGATGTGCCGATGCTTCTTGAGCGTCGGCGCTGGTCGCCATGACCATATGGACATGTGTTTGGCTGGCGCGGCCTCAGGCCCGCATGGAGTCGCTCATCGACAACAGCGCCCCGATGGGCTGCGTACTTTCATGTTCATCTCGCGATCAAAACGTCTCAAGCCATCGATCCGTCGTTGTCTGCATGTGGTCTTTCAGCTAGTCTGAAACAACTTGTACGGAGTACGCTGCGTGGCGGTGCGCGTCACCTGAGGAGGATGACCGTCCGTTCAAGAAATCCATGAGAGTCATGGCTCGTGAAAAGCGAGCCGTCGATGTCCAAACACGTAAACGGGTAAGCACGAGGGAGGAAAGATTGATGGGACCGACGACGTGCCCCGCAAGGGCGACGAGATTGCACGTGGCGAGACGATTCCGTCAGCTGTTGATCGCCATTCTTGTTGTGATCGGAGCACCTTCCTGGGCTCTGGTGCCGATGGTCGGTACGTGGAGTACGTGGTCTCCATGGAACTGGGATTCTTCGCAGTACAACTACCAGCCTCCAGCCGGCACAAACTGGACAACCTCTACCGAGGGGGTGAACGCGCTTCACTCCCTCGCGGAAGCGAAGCTTCAGTCTCTCGCCGTGCGCGGCTATTTGTCACCTAACTGCTGGACTTACACCCCATACAGCGGCATCACGAGTACATACAAATACGTCGGCGAAGGATTTGGCGGCTGCGCGGGAGGAGGCTTGGAGGTGCGCTCTTATCTGAGTTATGCGTGTCCAGCCAATTCACTCCCCACGTCTGGCGGCTGCCTGTGCGCCGATCAATTTTTCGAAGATCCATCACGCACGGCTTGTATTAAGCCGCCAGAGCCGGAAAGAGTCACGGGTCCAATGTGTGTCATTGACGCTTCGCAACCAGATGGCGGACAAGCTGGGCACCCCATTCTTCCTGCAACCGGTGAGAAATATCGAAGCGAAATTGACTTGATCGATGTCGGAGCTGCGCCGCTCGAGTTCTCTCGGACCTACCGCAGCAGTTGGGGCGTCGATCCTTCGCGCACTCAAGGAACCATGGCCAAGGTCTGGGCTCATAACCATGGCACTAGCCTCAAGGTGACCAGCACGGAGTCGAATGGAGCCGCGACAGGGGTCGCGATCATCGATTCCAAAGGCTACTTCCGTTCATTCACGCGACAAGTTGGAACCTCGGTTTGGTATGCCGGTGCAGGCTCTGCAGATTCGCTCACCCAAGTCGTTGATGGCTGGGCATACCGCCGAGCGAGCACCGACACGACGCAAACCTTCAATGGTGCCGGCAAGCTTCTCGGGGAAGTCACCCGCAATGGCTGGACCACCACGTACTCCTACAACGTCTCGGGTCAGCTGAGCACGATCAGCAATGCTTTCGGCAGGAGTCTTGCGCTCACTTACAACGGAATTGGCCAGGTCCTTACCGTCACTACCAACGATGGTCGAACTGTCACCTATGGCTACGACTCTCAATGGCGCCTCCGAACGGTTACCTATCCTGATGGCAAGACGCGCACCTTCTCTTATGAGAACACGGCATTCCCTCACGCGCTGACCGGTATCGACGACGAATCCAGCGCACGTTGGGGCACCTTTGTTTATGACAGTCAGGGCCGAGCGGTCAGTTCCGAACTCGCAAGTTCAATCGATCGATACGAGGTTGGTTATCCCAGCAAGGGCTCAGCCACGGTTACCGACCCACTTGGTACAAGCCGCACATATAGCTATGGTTCCAACGCAGGAAAGTTGGCTGTCACCGGTGGCTCGTTGCCCTCGGGCGAAGGCAAGAGCGATGCCGCCAACCGCGTTCAGGATGCCAACGGCCTGATCACTTCGGAGACTGATTTCAATGGGGTAACGACTACCACGACGTGGGACGTTGCCCGCCGCTTGCCCATCACCGTGGTCTACGCCTCTGGCACTCCCGACGAGCGTACGGTAACGACGCAATGGCATGCGACCTTCTCGCTACCCGTGCTGGTGATGGAGCCCGGCCGCACCACCGCCTACACCTACGACGCTGTCGGCAATGCCCTGTCGAAGACGGTGACCGACACCGCGACCAACAAGGCCCAGCTCTGGCAGTGGACCTACAACTCTTCGCAGTTGGTCGATACCGCCACCGATCCCAGCGGCGCGGTGACGACATACACCTACGACACCCGAGGCAACGTTCTCACCGTCACGAACGCCCTGGGCCACGTCACCAGCTACGCCTACGACACAGCCAACCGCGTCGTCAGCTCGACTGCCTCCAATGGCCTCGTCAGCACCTACACCTACGACTTGCGCGACCGCCTGCTGACCCAATCCGTCGGCGGTCTGACCACGGTCCTGACCTACAAGCCCTACGGCACGGTCGAGACAGTCACGTTGCCCGCCGGCCTCGTCCTGACCTACACCTACGACGCAGCCCATCGCCTGACTGGCTGGAGCAACAACCGAGGCGAGAGCGGCACCTACACCCTGGACGGCATGGGCAACCGCACCGCCGAGCAGATCAAGGACAGCGCTGGCAACGTGGCCTGGAGCGTGGCCCGCACGGTCAACAACATCAACCGGTTGTCCTCAAAGACCGAAGGCCCCAATCAGTCCAACACCTTCGGCTACGACGCCAACGGCGAACTAATCAGCTCGACCAACGGCCTGAGCCAGAGCACCCAGTACGGCTTGGACAATCTGCGTCGCGTCAAGGCGGTAACCGACGCAGCCAACGCCAACGCCACCCTGAAGTACAACGCCCTCGACGCCGTCACCGAAGCCAAGGACTTCAAGGGCGTGGCCACCGCCTACACCCGCGACGCCCAGGGCAACGCCACCGTCGAAGCCAGCGCCGATACAGGCACCGCCAGCACCCAGTACGACAACCTCGGCCTGCCCAGCCAGATCACCGACGCCCTCGGCCAGGCGACAACGATTACGCGCGATGCCTTGGGCCGCCCAACTGGCCTGGTCTTCGCCGACGGCAAAACCACCACCCTGCGCTACGACCTCACGGCCACCAGCAAGGGCTATCTGTCCGAGATCGTCGACCGCAGCGGCACCACCGAGTACACCCGCGACACCTTCGGCCGGGTCACCCTCAAGAAGCAGACCCTGGCCAATGGAAGCGTCCAGCAGGTCAGCTACGCCTACAACCCCAATGGCACGCTGGCGAGCATCGGCTACCCCAACGGCGGCGGCGTGCTCACGCACACCTACGACAGCACCGGCCGCCTCACAGGCCTGAGCCTGAACGGCAACCCGCTCGTCACCGGCATCGCCTGGAACCCGCTGGGCCAGCCCACGGCGTGGAGCTGGGCGTTCTCCAGCCCCTCCATCGCGGCCAGCCGCACCTACGACACCGCAGGCCGGCTGACCGCCACCGAGTTCAGCAGCTACACCTACGACGCGGCCGGGCGCATCACCAGCCTGACGCAGAACCTCTACCAGCCCGGCGACACCGACCCGACCCACAGCACCATCGCCAATGCCAACGTCACCTGGAGCGTGGGCTACAACAGCGTGGGGCGCATCACCAGCTTCAACGCCACGGGCAACACGGCCGGCTTCGGCTACGACGCCAACGGCAACCGCAGCAGCAGCACCCGCGCTGTCGATGGCACGAGCACCAGCCGCACCTACACGGTGGGATCGACAAGCAACCAGCTCACGGGCTTCAGCCAGACCATCAACGGCGCGAGCAGCACGAGCGTCACCTACGGCTACAACGCCAACGGCGACATGGTGAGCGACGGCCTGCGCAGCTACGCCTACGACGCCGAAGGGCGGCTGGCCGCGGCGACGACGGGTGCGACCGATGTCAGCCCGACCACGCGCTATGCGCACAACGCGCTGGGGCAGCGGGTGTTCAAGACGGAGCCGCTGTACCCGCCCAGCCAGGGCGATGAGGCCGATCCGGGCTTCATGCAGAGCCTGATCGCGTTCTTCACGAAGCTGTGGAGCCCGAGCACGACGCAGGCCGAGCAGTTGGGCTATGCCTACGTCTACAACGAGCAGGGCACGCTGATCGCGGAGGTGGGCAGCGGGGGCACGAACAGTGCGGGGCAGAGCCAGTACATCTATCTGCCGACGGGCAATGGGCCGATGCCGGTTGCGGCGGTGATCAATGGCAGCACCTATGCCGTGCACAGCGATCACCTGAACACCCCGAGGAAGCTCACCAACGCAGACGGGCAAGCTGTCTGGCAGTGGGGCTACAGCGCGTTCGGGGAGGACAAGCCCACCACGGCAAGAAACAGGTTCGCCAATCTGGAGGCGACGCCGAATCCGGGCACCACGAACCTCTCGGAGGTGAAGTTCAACCTGAGGTATCCGGGGCAGTATGCGGATGAGGAGTCGGGGCTCAACTACAACTATTTCCGCAGCTATGACAGCAGGACAGGCCGATACAGCCAGTCCGATCCCATTGGGCTTGATGGGGGATTCAACAGATACGGGTATGTGGATGGCGATCCGCTAAATGCGACCGATCCGCTGGGATTGCAGACGGTGTGGCCTACACCCTTTGGTCCGATGCCTGGGCCGCCGGTTGTTCCTGGCGGCGGATCCACTCAAAATCAAAGTCCCGTGCCATCGAGCTGGACAAAGCCAAGCCCGCTGTTGCCTACGTGGAATTGGAATGGAATAACTTGGCCAGATCCGTCTGTATCTGAACCGGCGCAGATGACCGCCCCTGGCAATCAAGCGGACACTGAAATCGCCAAAGACTACGAAGCATATGCAGCGAATGAACGGCTCTGTGGGAGAGTACCGATGGACCGATGCGCGTGGCTCGCGCAAAACGCGAGCAGGTACCGGCCAGACCAAGTAAAAGCCACTCAAAAGGCATGGGGATGCCGAGGCTCTCGGTATGGAAAAGGGGGTAGGAGTCGCTAAGATTCACACCCATCTTGATATGACAAACACTGCAATTGACACCTTGATCTGGCAGGCTTTGGAACTGTATTCAGTAGATTTGCTGCCCCAGTTCCTCACCGATGGAAGCACCCGAGTGCGAATGGCTGCGGCGAGAGCGATTCAATTGAAAGGCGGAGACTCCGAGTTTGAGCTTGCCCGTGGTTTGCTGAGAGCAGCAAAGCGTCATGACCGAGAATTGGGCGCCTTCATTCTTGGTCAACTTGGCACACCTAGCTTGCCATATCGAGAACAAAGCATCCCGTTGCTGAATGAGGTACTGAAGATAGATTCCGCGGCCTGCGTGCGGGCGTCGGCGGCTGCGGCTCTTGGGCATTTAAGAGCGATAGAGGTCGTTGAATCCCTGATCGCTGCAGCGACTGATCGCAGCCCTGAAGTTCGCGCGGGCGTCGCCTCAGCTCTTGCCAGATTTCCTCGCAGCAAAAAAACCATAGCTTGCCTCGACAAGCTCAGCCGCGATTCTGATGAGAAGGTGCGCTATTGGGCTGAGGATTGATGGCGGTCTCAAGTAGTAATCGGAGTCAGACTCCCGCTAATTCTATGACTTGGGAATATCGAGTAATGAGCCGAGATGGCGCGGTTGCTATCTACGAGGTCTACTACTATGAAGACGCTAGGGTGCGGGGTCACAGCGCGGAACCGGCAGTTCCTGCGGGCGAAACCGTTGAAGAGCTACGAGTCAACTGCGATTTGTACCTTGCTGCACTTGGGAAGCCAGTTCTCGAATACAGCAGTTAGCGGGGGTCAAGGTCAGTTCTTGCTCGTTGCCCCTGATCTTCAACAGAAAAAAGCCGCCTGCCACTCCTTAGCCGTTAAGACTGGGGTTGGCGGGCGGCGTTGCTAGGCGTGCAAGTCACAGGGCCAGATGGCTATCTGGCGATGCTGCCTACGCTGCGTGGAGGCTATGGATACGCTGGCATTTGGAGTTGGTATCTTTGGGGTTTCAAAGGGTCTCCCGGATCGATGATCACCCACTCGCCACAGAAGTGACACATGAAGCTGAAAAAGTGCCAAGCTCTCTTGTTGATTGCAGTTCTGATGATCGGGTTCGTGGTTGCGCTCCTTCCTGTATTTCGTGTTGATCCTCACGAGTTGACGCAACCACTTACGATCCTCGGCGCACAAGCGTGGGCGGATGGTGGATCAATTCAGCTTGAAGTTCGCGGAGCAAATGGCAAGAGGCTAGCCATTGAGCGAGTTGGGAGCCTGGAAGTAGAACGCTCACAACAGAAGATGTATTTGGTCAACGCCGTTTTCTGGTTCTTCCCGTGGCGACGGGTTGTGGAAAGGGGCTCTGCTCTTGAAACAGAAACGCACGAGATGCTGGAGACATGGCTCAAAGAGTCTCTACCACCAAAGCAGAGAGAACTATTGAAACGCAACGATCCCCTTGCTTTTCAAGAAACTCCGGGCGAAGTCGTCATGGCATACGACATCGCAACCTGGATCACTGAACGGCATTAGTCGGATGCTCGTTCGATCAGTTTTTTCTCAGCGAAGGTCCTTGCCGTTGATGCTGAATGTGTTCATTGCGAACTTACTTTGCTTAGGGCAACACGCAGCGACTGCATCGTAAGCGACCGGTCATGTCATCTTGACGCGGATACCGCGTCAAACACCATTGATCTCGTCGATGGCTTGCCCGTCGTCGTAGAACTGGGCGATG
>NZ_FNOL01000010.1:0-217102 GCF_900106655.1 Variovorax sp. YR634 | reverse complement strand
GGGCTTCCGCACACCGGCTCAAGTCCTCTTCGAGGACTGCTTCAACCAGAATGTCGACATTCAACCCATCGTTGCACTTGGGATTTGAAATCGCCAGGCAAAAGAAAGGCGACCCCACTGTCTGCGACCCCTTCGCGTAGCGAAGGGGCAACCTGCGGTGCTCGCGTTTCGCGGGGTCTCGCCCAAACTCGCTTCGCTCAGACAAGGGCGAGCCCTGATCCGCGAAACGCTGCGCTCCTCGGCGCAGCCAGAGGGGAGGGGAAACGGAACGGGCCTTTGCTTCGCTCGGCTTGGTATCGGCTGTTCAGAGGCCGAGCGCAGCGATGGCCTGTTGGGCTCCCCAATCCCTTCTGGCTGCGTCGAGGAGCGCAGACGTAGGAGGGATCAGGGCCGCAGCTGTCTGAGCGGAACGAAGTGCAGCGAGTTCTGCGGACCCCCTCCGGAGTCGAGCACCGCAGGTTGCCCGTAGCGAAGCGGAGGGACGCAGACAGTAGGGTCGCCTTTTCTTTGGCTACTTTCTTTTGGCGAAGCAAAAGAAAGTAGCTCGCTCGCCGGGGCGAGACCCGGCCCCGGAAAGAAAAAACTCAACGAGCGTGAGTAACCCCCCCATCCACAACCAACGTAGACCCCATCACATAGTCCCCTGCACGCGAGGCCAAGTAGATAGCCGCCCCAGCCATATCTTCAGGCACCCCGATGCGCCCAGCCGGAATCCGCCCCTTCACCTCATCCCCGTGATCCCGCGCCAGCTTGTTCATGTCAGAAGCAAACGCACCAGGCGCAATAGCACTAACCACAATCCGATCCTGCGCCAACCGAAGCGCCATCCGCCGAGTCAACTGAATCAGCCCAGCCTTGCTCGCCGCATACGAATAAGTCTCCTGCGGATTGACCGAAATCCCGTCGATAGAAGCGATGTTGATCACCTTCGCCAGGTGGTCCGTCGCAGCCTTCTTAAGCATCGGCGTCAACGCCTTGGTCAGAAAGAACGGCGTCTTCAGGTTCAGGTCCACCACCTTGTCCCATCCACTCTCGGGAAACTCTTCATAAGGCGCCCCCCAGGCCGCACCGGCGTTGTTCACCAGAATGTCCAGCGAGCCTTCGTGCTTCGAATAGGCATCGACCAGCGCCTGCGCACCTTCGAGCGTCGACACGTCCGCAGGCAGCGACACGCAATGCCCAAAGGCCGACAACTCCTTCGCGGTTTCGTCGCAGGCTGCGGCCTTGCGAGCCGAGATGTACACGCGCGCGCCTTGGGCCAGGAAGCCCTCGGCGATCATGCGGCCGATGCCGCGCGAGCCGCCGGTGATCAGCGCCGTGCGGCCCTTCAGCGAGAAGAGTTGGGTGGTGTCCATGGTGCGGGTGTCTCCTGAATGAAAGATCGGCAATGCAAGTTCAGGAAACGAGCTTAGTGCGCGCCGCGCCGCGCGCGCGTCACCTCGGTGTCAGCGACAGGCTCCGGGGGCTCGTGAAGCTGCGCAGGTCGCCGGTCACCGGATCGAGGAAGGCCAGCGACCGGGCCAGCAGCTGCAAGGGCTTGCCGAAGTCGTCCGCGCCCTCGGGCAGCAGCACTGGGTAGATCGGGTCGTTCACGATCGGCATGCCCAGTGCCATGCAGTGCACGCGCAGCTGGTGCTTGCGGCCCGTCACCGGCGAGAGCTTCAACAGCGCATGGCCATTGCGCACCTCCTGTACCTCGATGCGGGTCTCGGAGTTGGGCTCGCCGGGCTCTTCTCGCACGCGCATGAAATGTTCGTCGTCGACCAGGCGGCTGCGATAGACCTCGGGCACAGACGACACGCCCTCGCGCCACGGCACGACGGCCTCGTAGTGCTTGGCGATGCGGCGCTCGGGAAACATCGCCTGGTACGCGCCGCGCGTGGCGTGCCGCACAGAGAACAGCACCAGCCCCGAGGTGCTGCGATCGATGCGGTGCATCGGCACGAGGTCGTCGAGCTTCAACTTGCGCTTGAGGCGCACCAGCAGGCTTTCCTGCAGGTACTTGCCGGTGGGCGTGACGGGCACGAAGGGGGGCTTGTCCACGACCAGCAGATCGTCGTCCTGGAACACGATCTGCTCTTCGAATGGGATGGGCACTTCGTCGTCGAGCGTGCGGTAGTAGTACACGCGCAGCGGCGACTGGTAGCGGCGCGTGGCGGTCACGGGCACGCCATGCTCGTCGATGACGTCGTTCGCTTCGATGCGCTCGAGCCAGGCCTGGCGCGTGATCGCGGGAAAACGCTCGATCAGGAATTCGGCAATGGTCGGCCAGGGGCCGGAAGACAGGCCGACGCAGCTCGGGCCAACGCCGTCGCGCGTGGGTAGCGGCAGCTGCGGCGGTCGGCGCCGGGTCATGGCGATGAAGATGCCTGCTGCAGTAACGACAGCGCTTGGGCGAAGGTCGGGCGCGCGGCGGCGTCGGGCTGCAGGCAGCGGTCTTTCAGCGTGGTCACCGATGCGGGCACCGCGTCGGTGCAGCGTTCGAGCAGTTCTTCCAGCAGGCAGCCGAAGGCGCGCATTTCCAGCGTCTGGAACGCGCGCGTCTGTGCCGCGTCGAGCGCGCCGGTCATCCAGGCCGCGCCGAAGTCGCCGAGCCGGCCGCCGCGCTGTGCGTGCCACAGGATGTTGTGCGCGTAGAGGTCGCCGTGAAGAATCCCTCGCGCATGCAGGTGCTGCATGGCGGAGGCGATGTCGCGTGCGATGCGCAGCGCCACGTTGGGCGTCCATCGCGCTTCTTCGGCATAGACGTCGCGCGTGCATGAAGCAAGGCTCGGTGGCCCCGCGAGGGTGACGAATGACGGATCGACCAGCCCCATCACCAGGCCTTCCGTGCCTTCGGGGTGCCCGTCGATGCGGCTCTGCGCAGCGATCAGCGTGGGGTGCACGCCGGCCGCGATGCAGGCGGCCATTTCACTGTGCGGCCAGCCGTCGCTGGTGACTGCACCCTTGAAGAGCTTGACCGCCACCTGCTGTGCTTTGCCGAGCGTGGCTTGATGGATCACACCCGAAGCGCCTTCGCCGAGCTTTCTGCCCAGCGCCAGTTCGCGCCAGTCGATGTGCGGCACCGACTGCGCGGTGATCGCCGCGTCTTCGGCCTGCGTGTCGAAGGGGTTGCCCGCGCAGGCGAGCCATGACAGGCGCGGCAGCGAGGGCAGCCATGCGGGCAGCGTCTCGAAGCGGTTGGCCGAGATGCGCAGCAGTTCGAGCTGCTTGAACGCGGTCATCGACTGCGGCAGCGCGCGCAGGCGGTTGCCCGCCAGCATGAGCTTCTGCATCCGCGTGCATTCGCCGAGGGAGTCGGGCAGTTCTTCGATCTGGTTGTCGGTGAGGATCAGCCAGCGCAACGAGGCCGGCAACGCTGCGGCCGGCACCGTGCGGATCTGGTTGGCCTTGAAGCCGACGATGTCGAGGTCGTGGCACCGGCCGATCGACTCGGGCAGCGTGGTGAAGCGGTTGTCCGAGCAGAACAGCACGCGCAGCCTGTGCAGGCGGTTCAGGTCGTCGGGCAGCGTGTCGAGTGCATTGCCCGACAGGTTCAGCACCTCGAGCGAATCCGCGAGGTCGAAAAGCTCGCGCGGAAACTCGGTGAGTCCGCACGAGAGATCGATTCTTTTTGCGCCTGCCAGCCGGCCCGCGCGCAGCTGAGCCAGCATGTCGTCCATCCGGGGAGTTTAGGCGGCCTTCGCGCCGAAGCGGTAGATGCCGTCCTTGCCCAGTTCGCGCTTCACCTGGCCGGAGAACCACAGCAGGTGCAGGTGAGCCACCGTTTCGCCCATGGCGAAGGTCATCTGGTGCAGGTCGAGCTCGCGCTTGAACAGAATCGGCAGGCCTTCGGCTGCCGTCAGCGCGCGTGCCGTGCAGGCTTCGAGCAGCTCTGCCAGCCGGTCGCGGTGGTGCTCCTGCAGCTGGTCGACGCGGCGGTGGATGCCCCGGAAGGGCTTGCCGTGCGAAGGCAGGCCCAGCGTGTCGGCCGGCAGCGCCTTGAACTTGTCGATGCTGTCGAGAAAGAGGCGCAGCGAATTTGCCTCGGGCTCGCCCGCGTGCACGCTCACGTTGGTGGAAATGCGCGGCAGCATCATGTCGCCGCCAAGCAGCAGCTTCAGGTCGTCGCAATACAGCGCGATGTGCTCGGGAGCGTGGCCGTAGCCGCTGATGCAGCGCCAGTCGTGGCCGCCAATGGTGACGATGTCGCCGTCGAGCATGCGCACGAAGCTCTCGGGCACCGAGGGCACCATGTTCGCGTAGTAGTTGGTGCGCGCGCGGATCTTGGCGATGGATTCGGGGTCGGTCAGGCCGTGCGAGGCAAAGAAGCGCGCCGCCGGTTCGCCGCCCGCCAGGGTGTCGCCGGCGGTGCTGAGCACGCGGGCCACGTGGTAGTCGGTCGAGCTGATCCACAGCGGTGCGTTCCAGCGCGTGCAGAGCCAGTCGGCCAGTCCGATGTGGTCGGGATGCATGTGTGTGACGATGACGCGCAGGATCGGCATGCCCTGCAGCTGCGTCTCGAACACCTGCTCCCACTGCGCGCGCGCCTCGTCGCGGGCGATGCAGCAGTCGACCACCGTCCAGCCCTCGACGCCGTCGAGGGTGTCGCGCAGCAGCCAGAGGTTGATGTGGTCGAGCGCAAAGGGCAGCCGCATTCGAATCCAGCGCACGCCAGGCGCCACTTCCAGGGTTTCGCCGGGCTCGGGGAGCGTGTCGCCGAGGGGGTAGTGGAGTTCGCGTTCGAGGAGGTTCATGTAAGATTGACGTTTACGTAAACGTCATGGAGTAGTGGCACCATTGTAGGGATCGCGGCGCAAACCTGCTGTCGCGCCCGTAACGCCCTTTCTCCAGACCCCCGTCATGCCTGCGCAAACCTTCACCATCAGCCAGCTCGCGAAGGAATTCGACCTCACGACGCGGGCCATCCGCTTCTACGAGGACATGGGCCTGCTCACGCCCGAGCGGGCCGGCCTGCAGCGCATCTACAGCGCGCGCGACCGCGCCCGGCTCACGCTCACGCTGCGCGCCAAGCGCCTCGGCCTGAGCCTGACGGAGGCGAAGGACATCCTCGACATGTACGACAGCCCGCGCGACACCGTGCCGCAGCTGGAAAAATTCCTCGGCGTGCTGGGTGCCCACCGGGCCCAGCTCGAGGCGCAGCTGGCCGAGCTGCAAGCCAATCTCGCGGAGGTGCGGGAGCACGAAAAGAAGGGGCGGGCCACCCTTGCCAAGGCGCAAAAAGCGAAAGAGACGAACAAGACGCGCAAGCCCGCCGAAGCCAGAGCCTGAAAAACACGACTCATCGACAATAGCCGCCTATGCCCGACAACACCGATAACCTCGACGACCTCTTTGCCCACAACCGCGCCTGGTCTGCCCAGATGGAGCGCGACCGGCCCGGTTTCTTCACCAGCCTGGTGAAGCAGCAGACGCCGCGCTACATGTGGATCGGCTGTTCCGACAGCCGCGTGCCCGCCAACCAGATCACCGGCCTGGAGCCGGGTGAAGTGTTCGTGCACCGCAACGTCGCCAACATCGTGGTGCACTCCGACCTCAATGCGCTCTCGGCGATCCAGTTCGCGGTGGAGCACCTGAAGGTCGAGCACATCATGGTGGTCGGCCACTACGGCTGCGCCGGCGTCAAGGCCGCGCTCAGCGGCAAGCGCATCGGCCTGGCAGACAACTGGATCCGCCACATCCAGGACGTGCGCGACCGCCACAGCGTGATGCTCGAAAGCCTGCCCGAAGAAGCGCGCGTCGATGCGCTGTGCGAACTCAACGTGGCCGAGCAGGTGGTCAACGTGGCCGTCAGCACCGTCATGGTCGACGCCTGGGCGCGCGGCCAGAAGGTGCGCATCCACGGCTGGACCTTCGGCGTGCACGACGGCCTGCTGCAGGACCTGGGCCTGAGCGTCGACGGCGCCAAGCCGCTCGACGCGGTGTACAAGGCTGCGGTGCAGCGCATCCGCTACAAGTGGAGCAAGCCCGGCGAAGTGATCCAGTCGCTGACGCTGCAGGGCACGCAGGTGAACCAGTCGGTGCAGGAGGCGCAGGCCATGACGCCGCAGCCCGAGGCCGACGGCACGACAGACGCCGCCGCTGCCTGAGCGGCCCGGGCGCCTCCAACTGCCTGCCCGCCCATGTTCCCGCAGCGCCTCGATTCGCCGCTGGCCTACGACATCGCGAAGGCGATGATGGACGGCTTCAACCGGCACTACCGGTTGTTCCGCGCCGAGTCGGCGCGCGCCAAGCACCGTTTCGAAACCGCTGACTGGCACGGCCAGCAGCGAGCGCAGCGCGAGCGCATCGAGTTCTACGACCTGCGCGTGAGCGAGGCCGTGGCCCGGCTCGAAAAAGAGTTCAAGGCCGGCGACCAGCCCATGGACGTGTGGCACCAGATCAAGCTGCACTACATCGGGCTGCTGGTGGACCACCACCAGCCCGAGCTGGCCGAGAGCTTCTTCAACTCGGTGACCACGAAGATCCTGCACCGCGCGTACTTCCAGAACGACTTCATCTTCGTGCGCCCGGCCATCAGCACCGAGTACATCGAGCCGCGCGGCGCGCCCACCTACCGACCGTACTACCCGGAGCCCGACACGCTGGCCGACACCCTCGAGCAGATGCTCGACGACTTCGCTCTGCTCGGCAGCTTTGCCAACAAGCGGCGCGATGCGGAGCGCGTGGCGCACGTCATCCTGAACCGCTTCCACCAGGTCAAGCTGCGCGCCAACTTCCAGCTGCAGGTGCTGTCGGGCCTGTTCTTTCGCAACAAGGGCGCGTACGTGGTCGGCAAGATCATGAACGGCTTCACCGAGATTCCTTTCTCGCTGCCGATCCTGCACGACAGCCACGGCAAGTTCTACATCGACGCGGCGCTGTTCGGCGAAGACGACCTGCAGATGCTGTTCAGCTTTGCGCGCGCGTACTTCATGGTCGACATGGAGGTGCCCTCGGCCTGGGTGCAGTTTTTACGCTCGCTCATGCCGCGCAAGCCGCGCGCCGAGATCTACAACGCGCTCGGCCTTGCCAAGCAGGGCAAGACGCTGTTCTACCGAGACTTCCTCTCGCACCTGAACTATTCGAGCGACCGCTTTCGCATCGCGCCTGGCATCAAGGGCATGGTGATGCTGGTGTTCGACCTGCCGTCGTTCCCCTTCGTGTTCAAGGTCATCAAGGACTTCTATCCGCCGCAGAAAGACACCACGCGCGAGCAGATCAAGGGCAAGTACATGCTCGTGAAGCAGCACGACCGCGTGGGCCGCATGGCCGACACGCTGGAGTACAGCGACGTGGGTTTTCCGCTCGATCGCTTCGAGCCCGAGCTGATCGAGGAAATCCGCAAGTTCGCGCCCAGCCAGCTCGAGATCGGCGACCGCGACGGCAACGGGGAAATGGAAGTCGTGGTCAAGCACGTCTACATCGAGCGGCGGATGATCCCGCTCAACATCTACCTGCAGGAAGCCTTCGACACGCTGGCCCACCCCGAGAGCCCGGCGCATGCCAGGCGCGCGAAAGACCAGCTGGAGCACGCGGTGATCGAGTACGGCAACGCCATCAAGGACATGGTCGCAGCCAACATCTTCCCTGGCGACATGCTGTGGAAGAACTTCGGTGTCACGCGCGGCGGCAAGGTCGTGTTCTACGACTACGACGAAATCGAATACGTCACCGACTGCAAGTTCCGCAAGGTTCCCACGCCGCGCAACGATGAAGACGAGATGAGCGGCGAGGTCTGGTACTCGGTGGGGCCGAAGGACGTGTTCCCCGAAACCTTCGAGCCCTTCCTGCTGGGCAACAAGGATGTGCGCGAAGCCTTCATGGCGCACCACGCCGACTTGCTCGACGCCGCCTTCTGGCAGCACCACAAGGAACGCATCCAGGCCGGGCAGATGCTCGATGTGTTCCCGTACGAAGAATCGCAGCGCTTCCAGCACGAAGGGCACGCGACGCATTTCTGACCGATCGCTTCTTGATTCCGCTTTCACACTTCTGAAGGAGACCTCCATGTCCGAATCCATCGTCATCGTCGGCGCCGCCCGCACCCCCATGGGTGGCTTCCAGGGCGACTTCTCGTCCCTCTCCGCGCACGACCTCGGCGGCGCAGCCATCAAGGCCGCCGTCGAGCGCGCCGGCATCGCGCCCGACAGCGTGGGCGAAGTGCTGTTCGGCAACTGCCTGATGGCAGGCCAGGGCCAGGCCCCGGCGCGCCAGGCGGCCTACAAGGGCGGCCTGCCCGACAGCGCCGGCGCGGTCACGCTCAGCAAGATGTGCGGATCGGCCATGAAGGCCGCGATGCTCGCGCACGACCTGCTGCTGGCCGGCACGCACGACGTGATGGTGGCCGGCGGCATGGAAAGCATGACCAACGCGCCCTACCTCATGCTCAAGGGCCGCGGCGGCTACCGCATGGGCCACGACCGCATCTTCGACCACATGATGCTCGACGGCCTCGAAGACGCCTACCAGCCGGGCCGCTCGATGGGCACCTTCGGCGAAGACTGCGCGGCCAAGTACAAGTTCACGCGCGAGCAGCAGGATGCGTTTGCCATCGCCAGTGTCGAGCGCGCCAAGAAGGCCACCGATACCGGCCTCTTCAAGGACGAGATCGTGCCCGTCACGGTCAAGGGCCGCGGCGGCGACACCGTCATTTCGATCGACGAAGGCCCGGGCAAGGTCAAGCTCGACAAGATTCCCACGCTGAAGCCCGCGTTCAAGAAAGAAAACGGCACTATCACCGCCGCATCGAGCTCGTCGATCAACGACGGCGCGGCCGCGCTGATCATGATGACCGAGTCGCACGCGAAGAAGATCGGCGCCAGGCCCATCGCCCGCATCGTCGGCCACGCCACGCACGCGCAGCAGCCCGAGTGGTTCTCGACCGCCCCGGTCGGCGCCGTCGCCAAGCTGTTCCAGAAGACCGGCTGGAAGGTGAAAGACGTCGATCTGTGGGAGGTGAACGAAGCCTTCGCCGTGGTGCCGATGGCGCTGATGCACGAGCTCGACGTGTCGCACGAGATCGTCAACGTGCACGGCGGCGCCTGCGCGCTGGGCCACCCGATCGGCGCCAGCGGCGCTCGAATCATGGTCACGCTGATCCATGCGCTGAAGGCGCGCGGCAAGAAGCGCGGCGTGGCGACGCTTTGCATCGGTGGGGGCGAAGGCACCGCGGTGGCACTCGAATTGCTATAAAAACAATGGCCGGGGGCGTCCGAGGGATGGGCGTTTGCCGGCTTTTTCATTCAGACACTTCAAACAATGCGTAGAGCAGGAGATTTCATGCGCCCATCCATCCACCGTACCGCCATCGCCGCCGTGCTGGCCACCGCCTTCGTGGCGGGCGCCACCTGGGCCCAGAAGCGCGACAACGTGCTGTTCCAGGCTGCCACCGACGAGCAGCCCGCGGTGATCAAGACGCTGGAAAAGCTGGTCAACATCGAGACCGGTACCGGTGACGCCGAAGGCATCGCCGCCGCCGGCAGCTACCTCGAGGGCGAACTCAAGAACCTGGGCTTCACCGTCACGCGCAGCAAGTCGGCCGGCATCGTGGTGGGCGACAACATCGTGGGCAAGATCAAGGGCCGCGGCGGAAAGAACCTGTTGCTGCTCTCGCACATGGACACCGTGTACCTGAAGGGCATCCTCGCGAAGGCGCCGTTCAAGATCGAAGGCGACAAGGCCTACGGCCCCGGCATCGCCGACGACAAGGGCGGCAACGCCGTCATCCTGCACACGCTCAAGCTGCTGAAGGACTACGGCGTGCGCGACTACGGCACCATCACCGTGCTGTTCAACACTGATGAAGAAAAAGGCTCCTTCGGCTCGCGCGACCTGATCCAGGAAGAAGCCAAGCTGGCCGACTACGTGCTCTCCTTCGAGCCCACCAGCGCCGGCGACGAGAAGCTCTCGCTCGGTACCTCGGGCATCGCCTATGTGCAGGTCAACATCACCGGCAAGGCCTCGCATGCGGGCGCGGCGCCCGAGCTGGGCGTGAACGCGCTGGTCGAGGCCTCCGACCTCGTGCTGCGCACCATGAGCATCGACGACAAGTCGAAGAACCTGCGCTTCAACTGGACCATTGCCAAGGCCGGCAACGTGTCGAACATCATTCCCGCCAGCGCCACGCTGAATGCCGACGTGCGCTATGCGCGCAACGAAGACTTCGATGCCGCGATGAAGACGCTGGAAGAACGCGCGCAGCAGAAGAAACTGCCCGAGGCTGACGTCAAGGTGATCGTCACGCGCGGCCGCCCGGCCTTCAATGCCGGCGAAGGCGGCAAGAAGCTGGTCGACAAGGCCGTGGGCTACTACAAGGAAGCCGGCGGCACGCTGGGCGTGGAAGAGCGCACCGGCGGCGGCACCGACGCAGCCTATGCGGCGCTCTCGGGCAAGCCCGTGATCGAGAGCCTGGGCCTGCCGGGCTTCGGCTACCACAGCGATAAGGCCGAGTACGTGGACATCAGCGCCATTCCGCGCCGCCTGTACATGGCTGCGCGCCTGATCATGGATCTGGGCGCCGGCAAATAAGCACGAACAGAAGAAAAGACAGGAGACAACGCCATGCTGCTCAGCGCCGACCAGGAAGCCATTCGCGACGCGGTGCGCGATTTCTCGCAAGCCGAACTCTGGCCCAATGCGCCCAAGTGGGACCGCGAGCACAGCTTTCCGAAGGAAGCCCACCAGGGCCTCGCGGCGCTGGGCGCCTACGGCATCTGCGTGCCCGAAGAGAACGGCGGCGCCGGCCTCGACTACCTCACTCTCGCGCTGGTGCTGGAAGAAATCGCGGCCGGCGACGGCGGCACCAGCACCGCCATCAGCGTGACCAACTGCCCGGTCAACGCCATCCTCATGCGCTACGGCAACGCGCAGCAGAAGAAGCAGTGGCTCGAACCGCTGGCGCAGGGCCAGATGCTCGGCGCCTTCTGTCTCACCGAGCCGCAGGCAGGCAGCGATGCCTCGAGCCTGCGCACCACGGCGCGCAAGGACGGCGACGCCTACGTGATCGACGGTGTGAAGCAGTTCATCACCAGCGGCAAGAACGGCCAGGTGGCCATCGTCATCGCGGTAACGGACAAGGGCGCGGGCAAGCGCGGCATGAGCGCGTTCATCGTGCCGACCGATGCGCCGGGCTACAACGTGGCGCGCCTGGAAGACAAGCTGGGCCAGCACAGCAGCGACACAGCGCAGATCAACTTCGACGGCTGCCGCATCCCGCGCGAGAACCTGATCGGCGCGGAAGGCGAGGGCTACAAGATCGCGCTCGGCGCGCTCGAAGGCGGCCGCATCGGCATTGCCGCGCAGAGCGTGGGCATGGCACGCAGCGCCTTCGACGTAGCACTGGCCTATGCCAAGGAACGCCAGGCTTTCGGCGGCTCGATCTTCGACCAGCAGGCCGTGGGCTTTCGCCTGGCCGAATGCGCGACGCAGCTTGAAGCCGCGCGTCAGCTGATCTGGCATGCCGCGAGCCTGCGCGACGCCGGCTTGCCCTGCCTGAAGGAAGCCGCCATGGCCAAGCTGTTCGCCAGCGAGATGGCCGAGCGCGTGTGCAGCGCAGCCATCCAGACGCTGGGCGGCTACGGCTACGTGAACGACTTTCCGCTGGAGCGCATCTACCGCGACGTGCGCGTGTGCCAGATCTATGAAGGCACCTCGGACATCCAGAAGCTGCTGATTCAACGCGCGCTGGCGTGAGCGACATGCGGCCGGGGCGGGTGATGTTCCGGTAGCGCCACAACCCCACCCGTCTGTCATCGGTTTGGATGACAGACAGATACGCGCAGCAGGCGCAGCATGGTGGCCTCTTTGTCGGAGGTCTTTGCCATGTCCATCTTCAGAACCGCTTCCCCCGCATTGGCACTCCTGTGCATCGGTGCCGTGGCCCTGCCGGCGCGCGCGCAGCTCGCAGCCCCTGATATTTCCACGCTGACCGCGACCGAAGCCGTGCAGCAACTGTGCGCCGGCACCGTCACCAGCGAGCAGTTGGTGACGGCGTATCTCGCCCAAGCCAGGGCCAAAGCCAACCTCAACGCCTTCATCACGCTAGACGAAGCCGGCGCGCTGAAGGCCGCGCGCGCCGCCGATGCACTGCGCAAGCGCGGTGGCGCCTGCAAGCCGCTGGCCGGTCTGCCGGTGGCCATCAAGGACAACATCCAGGTGCAGGGCCTGCCCGCGACGGCCGGCACACCCGCGCTCAAGGGCTTCGTGCCCTCCGCCGACGCCCCGGTGGTGGCCAGGCTGCGTGCGGCCGGTGCGGTGGTGCTCGGCAAGACGAACATGCACGAACTGGCCTTCGGTGTCACCGGCTACAACCCCGCGTTCCAGACCGGCCCCGAGGTGGGCGTGCGCAATGCCTACGACGCGACGCGCATCGCGGGCGGCTCGTCGTCGGGCAACGGCACCGCGCTGGGTGCGCGCATGGCGCCGGCCGCGCTGGGCACCGACACGGGCGGGTCGGTGCGCATTCCGTGTGCGTTCAACGGCTGTGCGTCGCTGCGTCCGACAGTGGGGCGCTATCCGCAGCAGGGCATTGCGCCGATCTCGCACACGCGCGACACGGCGGGGCCGATGGCGCAATCGATGGCCGACGTGGCGCTGCTCGACGGCGTCATCGCGGGCGGCAAGCCGCTCAAGCCCGCCGACCTGAAGCGCGTGCGCCTTGGCGTGGTGCCGGCCATGCAGGCCAATCTCGACGCCGACACGCGCGCCGCCACCGACGCCGCGTTTGCGAAGCTGCGCGCGGCCGGCGTCACGCTGGTCGATGTGGAGATGCCGAAGCTGATGGAGCTCAACGGCGCGGTCGGCTTTCCGCTGGCACTCTACGAGGCGCACGACGACATGGTGACCTACCTCGCGAAGTACCGCACGGGCATCGACATTGCGCAGCTCACGGCCGGCATCGCCAGCCCCGACGTCAAGGGCACCTTCGAGACCTTCGTCATCCCGCGCAAGCTGCCCGCAGCCAGTGGCGTGGTCGATGCGAAGCCGGTCTACGAGAACGCGATGCGCGTCGCGCGCCCGGCGCTGCAGAAGCTCTACCGCGACACCTTCGCGAAGAACAGGCTCGACGCACTTGTGTTCCCGACGGTGCCGCGCGTGGCACTGGCCGCGGGGGCCGAAGCCAGCAGCCCCGAGAACTTCGGCTCGCTGATCCAGAACACCGACCCGGGCAGCAACGCCGGCATACCGGGCGTGCAGTTGCCATCGGGCCTCGGCGCAACCAGCGGCCTGCCCGTGGGCCTGGAGCTGGACGGCCCTGCCGGCAGCGACCGCAAGCTGCTGGCCGTGGGCATGGCGGTGGAGCAGGTGCTCGGCCGGCTGCCGGCGCCTAAGTGAGCGCGGGCGGCATGGCCCAGCCTGCGAGCGCCGAGCGGCGCTCGATGCCCAGCTTGTCGAAGATGCGCCGCAGGTAGGTGCGCACGGTGGGCACGCCCACCGCGAGGCGTCGCGCGATCTCCTTGTCGGTGAGCCCTTCGCGCACGCAGCGGGCCACTTCCTGCTCGCGCACGCTCAGCAAGGCCCACGCGGCTTCGCGCGCCCCGGACGCCGGAGCAGTCGCGCGCTGCGCCCGTTGCAGAGCGCCCGCGAACGCCGGCTCGATCAGGTCGAGCAACGCCTTCTCGTGATCGCCGAAATCGCTGCGCCCCTTGCGGCGCCAGATGCGCAGGTCTCCCAGCGCGCGTTCGCCCTCGAAGGCATGCAGGTTCATGCCCCAGTGCAGCCCGTCGCGCGCGAGAAAGTCGTTGAAGAATGCGGTGCGCATCAGCTCGCGCTGCGGCATCACTTCGGTCACGCGTGTGGCGCGGCGCCGCGACTGCAGCACGAATGTGATCGGGTCGTGGTGCTGGTGCCACTGCGCATAGCTGTCGAGATTCGCGGGGTCCATGTGCAGCGCCACGCGCGCGCCGAAGCTGCCGCTGGCGGCGTCCCACACGAACGAGGCGAACTGGTCCGCATGCAGCAGGTCGAGCAGCGCCCAGCCCAGGCGCTCGCGGATCTCCTGCTCGCCGCGGTCTTCCGCCAGCAGCGTGAAAACGCCGCGCAGTGCGTGCTGTTCAGAGCCTGTGAGGTACATACATCGCCGACTTTCTCGAGGGAGCCGTTGTAACGCTAACGTTTAGCAAGCGCCGCGCCAAGGGTGGATGCCCGCAGGGGATGCGCTCTGGCAGGCAATGCGCGCAGAATCGAAAGCCGGTTTCTTCGCCCATGCAGTCGTCTTCCTCCAGCTCCAGCCGCACCCCTTTTCCGGGGCAAATGCTGCGCCGCCTGCGCGACTACTGGGTCGAGTCGCCCAACCCCAATCCACTGGTCGACCAGAGCCTCGCGCGGGCCTACGTGGACGA
Source organism: Variovorax sp. YR634 (assembly GCF_900106655.1). Classification (NCBI taxonomy): domain Bacteria; kingdom Pseudomonadati; phylum Pseudomonadota; class Betaproteobacteria; order Burkholderiales; family Comamonadaceae; genus Variovorax; species Variovorax sp. YR634. The sequence continues at coordinate 202,781 of NZ_FNOL01000010.1, read as the reverse complement.
CACCTACGACACACCGCTGATGGCAGCCACCGTCGCGGCCATCTTCTGGATTACTTTTCTCGTACTCACGCGCAACCCCGGTGCGATGGTGTGGGGCCTGCTGGTGCACACCTCGCAGTGGCAGCGGCACCGCCACCTTCGCCGCGTGGATCCGGCCAGCATCGACGTGGCCACGGCAGTGCGCACGCGCCGGCGGCTGGAGGTGCGCATGCTGGTGCCGGGGCTGATCTGGGGGCTGGCGCCGTGGCTCTTCTTTCCGCACGACAACCTCACGCTGATTTTGCTGATGTATTTCTTCATCAGCGGTGTATCGAGCGTCGTCATCGCGGCGCTCGCGCAGTGGTGGCTGGCCGCGCTGTGCTTCAGCGTGCCGATGTTCCTCGGCATGGCGCTGCGGCTGGTGGTGGAGCCGGGCAGCGTGACCATCCTCATGGGCTGCCTGGTGGTCTCGCAGATGTTTGCCGCGCTGTACTACGCGCGCAAGCAGAACCGGCTGATCGTGCGTTCCATCGAGCACGGCTTCGAGAACGCGCGTCTGGCCGATGCGCTCGCGCGCCAGCTCGACCACGTGGCCCAGCTCGCGGCGCAGCGCGCGCGCATCTTCGCGGCAGCCAACCACGACCTGCGCCAGCCGATGCATGCGCTGGCGATCTTCGTCGACGCGCTCAACACCCGCAGCGCGCCGAGCGCCGACAACCTGCGCTTCATGCGCGACAGCGTCGATGCGTTGCGCGCTTCGGTCGATGCCCTGCTCGACATCGCGCAGCTCGACGGCGGCGTGGCCCCGGTGCGGCTGGAGCCCCTGCACCTGGACCCGATCTTCGAGGCGCTGAACGGCCGCTTCGCCGCGCTGGCCGATGCCAAGGGGCTCGATCTGCGCGTTCGCCCGACCGAGGCCGTCGTGCGCGCCGATGCGCGCATGCTCGTGCGGCTGCTCGGCAACTTGGTGGACAACGCCATCAAGTACACGCCGGCGGGCACCGTCTTCGTCTTCGCGCGGCGGCTGCAGCGCCCGCCCAGCGGTGTGCCCGCGTGGCGCATCGAGGTGCGCGACTCGGGCGTGGGCATCGAGGCGCAGCACCAGACGCATGTGTTCGAGGAGTTCTTCCAGGTCGACAACCCGGGCCGCGACCGCAGCCGCGGCCTCGGGCTGGGCCTGTCGCTGGTGGCGAGCATGGCGCACGTGATGGGTTCGCGCATCGAGGTGCGCACCGCGCCGGGCCGCGGCAGCACCTTCTCGCTGGTACTGGAAGAGGCGGCCGCGCTGCCGGGATCCGAGGTACAGGCCGGCGAGGCGCTGCCGGAGCCTGTCGGCAATGCACCGCTGGCGCCGATCCGCATCCTCGTGCTCGACGACGAGCAGCCCGTGCGCGAAGCCATGCGTTCGCTGCTCTTCGGCTGGGGCCACGAGGTTGCGGTGGCCGCAAACCCGCGCGAGGCGCTGCAGCACGGCGGCGTGTTCGACCTGATGCTGAGCGACCTGCGCCTGGGCAGCGGCCTCTCGGGCCTGGCCGCCGCGCAGGCCCTGCAGGCGGTCGGCAAGGCGCGCAACGTCGTCATCCTCACCGGCGAAACCGCGCATGCGACGCGGGCCGAGGTCGAGCGCGCGGGCTATGCGCTGATCTACAAGCCGGCGGGCGCGCAGGCCCTGCAGGAAGCCATTGCCGCAAGCCGGCCTGCCTAGCCTCGGGGCTTGCCCTGTCCGCGCCCGGCCCGCAAGGTGTTCCAATAGCGGTCTTCATGAGCGCCAACGATCCCACCACCGGACCTTGCCCCTGCGGCCGTACAGACCGCCGCGACAAGCCCATCGGCTACGCCCTGTGCTGTGGCCGCTATCTCGACGATTTCGGGAACGCGCCCGCGCCCGACGCCGAATCGCTGATGCGTTCGCGCTATTCGGCCTTTGTGCTGGAGCGCGGCGAATACCTGCTCGCCACCTGGCATGCGTCGAAGCGGCCGGCCTCGATCGAGTTCGAGCCGGGCGTCAAATGGCTGGGACTGGACATCCGCTCGCGCTCGGTGCTCGACGCGGACCATGCCGAAATCGAGTTCGTCGCGCGCCAGCGCAGCGCGGCGACCGGTGCCGCCACGCGCCTGCACGAGCGCAGCCGCTTCGTGCGCGAAGGCGATCGCTGGTACTACCTGGACGGCGACCTGCAAGTACCCCTGGGTTGACGCCCCGGGCCGGGGCCCGCACAATCGGCCCCGCTCCGGGGTGCACGCATGTGGCGTGCTGAGATGGCAAAGCAGCCGACCCGCGAACTTGATCCGGGTCATACCGGCGTAAGAAGAGCTGCACTCCCTGACTTCGGTCCGTCACTCCCCCTTCCGTGACGGGCTTCCCGAAGCCCACCGAGCGATTGCGGAGCACCCTTTCCTTAACAAGGAGTGCCTCCGATGAATGCCCCCGACAAGTTCACCACGCTGCTTTCGCTGACGCGCGAGCCTTTTCCCGCGTCGCACAAGTGCGTCATTCCGGGCAGCCGGCCCGACCTGTTCGTGCCCGTGCGCGACGTTGCGCTGACCAACGGCGAGACCGTGTCGCTCTACGACACCTCGGGCCCGTACACAGACCCGAAGGTCGAGATCGACGTGCGCCGCGGCCTGCCCGACGTGCGCGGCGCCTGGGTGCTGGAGCGCAACGACACCGAAAGTTACGAAGGCCGCTCGCATCACGCGCTGGACGACGGCGCCAAGAACGAAGACCGCGACGCGCAACGCCTGGCCGAACTGCGCGCCGGCGCCTCGGCACTGCAGCGCACGCCGCGCCGCGCGAAGTCGGGCGCCAACGTCACGCAGATGCACTACGCGCGCCGCGGCATCGTCACGCCCGAAATGGAGTACGTGGCCTTGCGCGAGAACGGCAAGCGCGAGTGGATGGCCGAATACCTTGCCAACGAAGAGCGCGCCAGGCGCGTGATGGGCAACCCGATGGGCGCGACCATTCCGCGCATCATCACGCCCGAGTTCGTGCGCGACGAAGTGGCCCGCGGCCGCGCGATCATTCCCGCGAACATCAACCACCCCGAAGTCGAGCCGATGGCCATCGGCCGCAACTTCAAGGTGAAGATCAACGCCAACATCGGCAACTCGGCCGTCACCTCGAGCATCGAGGAAGAAGTCGAGAAGCTGGTGTGGGCCATTCGCTGGGGCGCCGACAACGTGATGGACCTGTCGACCGGCAAGAACATCCACACCACGCGCGACTGGATCGTGCGCAACTCGCCGGTGCCCATCGGCACGGTGCCCATCTACCAGGCGCTCGAGAAGGTGGGCGGCGTGGCCGAAGACCTGACCTGGGAGATCTACCGCGACACGCTGATCGAGCAGGCCGAGCAGGGCGTCGACTACTTCACCATCCACGCCGGCCTGCGCCTGCCGTTCATCCACCTCACGGCCGACCGCATGACGGGCATCGTGTCGCGCGGCGGCTCGATCATGGCCAAGTGGTGCATCGCGCACCACAAGGAGAGCTTTCTCTACACGCACTTCGAAGACATCTGCGACATCATGAAGGCCTACGACGTGAGCTTCTCGCTCGGCGACGGCCTGCGTCCCGGCTCAGGCGCCGATGCCAACGACGAGGCGCAGTTCGCCGAGCTGCGCACGCTGGGCGAGCTCACGCAGATCGCATGGAAGCACGACGTGCAGACCATGATCGAAGGGCCGGGCCACGTGCCGATGCACATGATCCAGTCGAACATGGACGAGCAGCTCAAGCACTGCCACGAGGCGCCGTTCTACACGCTCGGGCCGCTGACGATCGACATCGCGCCGGGCTACGACCACATTGCCAGCGCCATCGGCGCGGCCATGATCGGCTGGGCCGGCACCGCGATGCTTTGCTACGTGACTCCGAAGGAACACCTGGGGCTGCCGGACCGCGACGACGTGAAGCAGGGGATCATTGCCTACAAGATCGCCGCGCATGCGGCGGATGTGGCCAAGGGGCACCCTGGGGCCCGCTCGCGCGACGATGCGCTGAGCAAGGCGCGCTTCGAATTCCGCTGGCAAGACCAGTTCAACCTGGGCCTCGACCCCGACACCGCGCGCGAATTCCATGACGAGACGCTGCCGAAGGATTCGAGCAAGGTGGCGCATTTCTGTTCGATGTGCGGGCCCAAGTTCTGCTCGATGAAGATCACGCAGGAAGTGCGCGAATACGCAGCGAAGAAGGGCGTCGCCGAGGCCGCCGCCATGGCCGAGGGCATGGAAGAGAAGTCGAAGGAATTCATGGCCGGTGGCGGCGAGATGTACATCCCGATCCGTCCGATAGCCTGAGCTTCCTCCTGCGAAAAGGGGGCGTTGCTACCATGGGGCCAATCACCGAACTCCGGCACCGCAATGACCCCCTTTCCTTTTTCCGCCGTTCTCTTCGACTGCGACGGCGTGCTCGTCGATTCCGAACCCATCACCAACCGCGTGCTCGCCGAAATGCTCGGCGAGCTCGGCTGGCACATCACGACCGAGGAATCGATGAACACCTTCACCGGCAAGGCGGTGAAGGACGAGGCGGCGCTCATCGAGACGAAGACCGGCGTCAGGATCACCGACGACTGGCTCAAGACCTTCCGCGCCCGCCGCAATGAGGCGCTGGAGCGCGACCTCGTCGCCATTCCCCACGCGCCCGCCGCCATTCGCGAAATCCATTCAAGGCTCAAGGGCCGCATCGCCTGCGCATCGGGAGCAGACCGCCACAAGGTCGAACTGCAACTCGCCAAGGTCGGCATGCTCGACTATTTCCAGGGCCGCATCTTCAGCGGACACGAGATGCCGCGCTCCAAGCCGCACCCCGACGTGTATCTCGCTGCGGCGGAAGCCCTCGGTGTCGACCCGAAGCGCTGCGCCATCGTCGAAGACACCGTCACCGGCGCAATGGCCGGCGTGGCTGCAGGAGCCACGGTGTTCGGCTACAGCACCGGCGAATCGGGCCACAGCGGCCCCGGACCGCTGCTGAGCGTGGGCGCGGTGAAGGTGTTCAGCGACATGGCCGAACTGCCGGCGCTGCTTTCGGGCTACGGGCTGCAGGCGGCCTGAGTTTCTGGTGGAATGCAGGGCGCAACTCCCGAGCCGCAGGAACCACTTCCCATGACTTCCGAATACAAAACCGAGCAGCCCGACCGCAGCGAGATCGACGCGCTCACCGGCCCTGCCGTGGTCGAGTTCGGCACCAACTGGTGCGGCATCTGCAAGGCCGCCCAGCCGAACATCGCCGAGGCCTTTGCCAAGTACCCGGACATTCGCCGCATCAAGGTCGAAGACGGCAGCGGGCGTCCACTGGGGCGTTCGTTCAACGTGCGGCTGTGGCCCACGCTGGTGTTCATGCGTGACGGCAAGCAGGTCGCGAAGCTGGTGCGGCCTGAGGACAGTCAGTCGATTGCCGACGCGCTTGCGTTGATCGCACAGCCTAGCTGACGCGTCATTCCCGGAGGGAAGTACCCGGTGTCATTCGCACGCACCCCGAACGTGCCCCGAACGCCCTCCGCTACAGCCCCTGCTGCCGAAAGTCGCGAGGCGCATGCCCCGTCCACTGCAGGAACGCCCGCGAAAAACTCTTCTCGTTGCGAAACCCCACGGCCAGCGCCACCTGCTTGACAGGCCGCGTGGTGCGGCGCAACAGGTCGACAGCCATCTCGTGGCGCACCTCGTTCTTCAGCGCCTGCAGCGAGGTGCCTTCCTCGTGCAGCTGCCGGTGCAGCGTGCGGCTCGATACGTTGAGCAGCCCGGCCAGCGCCTCGGCCGTGGTGGCCTCGCTGGCGCGTGAGCGCAGCAGCTCGCGCACGCGCTGACCCAGCAGGCGGTCGCGCCGGTACTGCAGGATTGTGAGCGGCAGTGCGCGCCTGAGCATGGTGCGCAGCGCGCGTTCGTCTCGCTGCAAGGGCAGAGCGAGATAGCGTTCGTCGAAACTGATGCCCGCCTGCGGCGCGTCGAAGCGCACGTCTGGCGTGAACATCAGCGGATAGGCGTCGCTGTGCGGTGGCGCGGCAAACGGAAAGCTCGCGTGTCGCAGCGAGATGCGCGAGTCGATGGCCCAGCACATGTAGCCGTGCACGAAGCGCAGGGTGGTCACCAGGCAGAACTCGCGGAAGGCGTCGTCCAGCGGGACGTTCTCGGCGATGCGCAGCGTGGCCATGCCGCCGGCCACTTCGAGCGACAGGCCGATGTCCTCGGTCAGCAGCCGGTGGTGGCGGCACCAGCGCTTGATGGCCACGCCCAGGTCGGGCGAGCTCAGGGAGGCGCGGCACAGCAGGCCGTAGGTACCCCAGGGCAGGCGCCGCGAGAACCAGCCGAGTGTTTCGTCGTCGAGCTCCTGCATGGCGTGGCCCGACAGCACCTCGAACTGCGCGGCCGTCACCCGCGCGCCCGGCCGGGCCAGTTCGCGCGGCGTGATCTGTGCCGCCTTCAGGGCCTCGGCAGGGTCCATGCCGTAGCGCTCGTAGCCCTGCACGATAGCTCTCACGAAGGCCATCGGCGTTACGGCGCGGGCGGGTCTGAGGAACGACGGGGGCGACATGGTGCAGCGGATCGGTCGTGGCGTGATTTGCAACCATTGTGGCGCCAATTGCGGCACGGCGAGGCGTAAGCTGCGATCTTTCGCAAGCGCCATCCAGCGCGGGTGGCATTGCGCGCAGACCCCTTCAGAGGAGACAAACCCCATGCACGATCCCGGCCTGAACTTCGACCTGGGCGACACCATCGACTCGCTGCGCAGCGCGATCCAGGACTTCGCCGCCAACGAAATCGCGCCGCGCGCCGCCGACATCGACCGCGACAACCTGTTCCCGCACGACCTGTGGAAGAAGCTCGGCGACCTCGGCCTGCACGGCATGACGGTGAAAGAGGAATTCGGCGGCACCGAGCTGGGCTACCTGGCGCACATCGTGGCCATGGAAGAAGTCTCGCGCGCCTCGGCCTCGGTGGGCCTGTCTTACGGCGCGCACTCCAACCTGTGCGTGAACCAGATCCATCGAAACGGCAGCGACGCGCAGAAGAAGAAATACCTGCCCAAGCTGGTGAGCGGCGAGCACGTCGGCGCGCTGGCCATGAGCGAGCCCAACGCCGGCTCCGACGTGGTGAGCATGAAGCTCAAGGCCGAGAAGAAGAACGGCTACTACGTGCTCAACGGCGGCAAGATGTGGATCACCAACGGCGGCGACGCCGACACGCTGGTCATCTACGCCAAGACCGAGCCCGAGATGGGCGCACGCGGCATGACGGCCTTCATCGTCGAGAAGAACTTCAAGGGCTTTTCCGCCGGTACCAAGCTCGACAAGCTCGGCATGCGCGGCTCCAACACCTTCCCGCTGTTCTTCGACAACTGCGAAGTACCCGAAGAGAACGTGCTCGGCGGAGAAGGCCAGGGCGCAAGGGTGCTGATGAGCGGCCTCGACTACGAACGCGCAGTGCTCTCGGGTGGCCCGCTGGGCATCATGGCTGCGTGCATGGACGCGGTGCTGCCCTTCATCCACGAGCGCAAGCAGTTCGGCCAGAGCATCGGCGAGTTCCAGCTCATGCAGGGCAAGCTGGCTGACATGTATTCGACCTGGCAGGCCACGCGTGCGTACGTGTATGCCGTGGGCAAGGCCTGCGACCGCAACGACCATGCGCGCACCTTCCGCAAGGATGCGGCCGGCGCCATCCTGTACTCGGCCGAGAAGGCAACGTGGATGGCCGGCGAGGCGATCCAGGCGCTGGGCGGCGTTGGCTACACGAAGGACTTTCCGGTCGAGCGGCTGTGGCGCGATGCCAAGCTGTACGAGATCGGCGCGGGCACCAGCGAAATCCGCCGCATGCTGATCGGCCGCGAGCTGTTCTCCGAAACCGCCTGAAATAAGGACGCATCGCCATGGCGCTCTTGACCCAAAGCATGGCGCAAGGCGCCACCGATGTCCCCCTCATCGAACAACCCATCGGCGACTTCTTCGACGACATGGTCGGCAAGCAGCCCGACCGCGAGGCGCTCGTCAGTCGCCACGAAGGCCAGCGCTACACCTACCGCGAGCTGCAGGCCGAATCGAACAAACTCGCCAGCGCGTTGCTGAACCTCGGCCTTGCGACCGGCGACCGCGTGGGCATCTGGTCGCACAACAACGTGGCGTGGGTGCTGATGCAGATCGCCACCGCCAAGGTCGGCCTGATCCTCGTCAACATCAATCCCGCTTACCGCACTTCAGAGCTCGAGTACGCGCTCAACAAGGTCGGCTGCAAGGCGCTGGTGACGATGGCGCAGTTCAAGACCAGCGACTACCTCGGCATGCTGCGCGAACTGGGCCCGAAGCGTGTGCCGCAACTGGCCCACACCTTCTGGATCGACAAGGCCGGGCAGGGTGACGAGCAGCCCGGCATGCAGCGCTTTTCGCAGCTGCTCGCGAGCGGCGATGCCAGCGACCCGCGCATCGAACAGGTGCAGAAGACGCTGAAAGCCACCGACCCGATCAACATCCAGTTCACCAGCGGCACCACAGGCTTTCCCAAGGGCGCGACGCTCACGCACCGCAACATCCTGAACAACGGCTTCTTCATCGGCGAGTGCATGAAGCTCTCGCCCGCCGACAGGCTGTGCATTCCGGTGCCGCTGTATCACTGCTTCGGCATGGTGCTGGGCAACCTGGCCTGCCTCACGCACGGCTCGGCCATCGTGTACCCGAACGACGGCTTCGACCCGCTCACCGTGCTCGAGACCGTGCAGGCAGAGAAGTGCACCGGCCTGCACGGCGTGCCCACCATGTTCATCGCCGAGCTCGACCATCCGCGCTTCAAGGAGTTCGACCTGTCGACGCTGCGAACCGGCATCATGGCCGGCTCGCCATGCCCTATCGAGGTGATGAAGCGCGTGGTCAGCGAGATGCACCTGAGCGAGATCACCATCGCCTACGGCATGACCGAGACCAGCCCCGTGAGCTGCCAGAGCAGCACCGACACGCCGCTGGACCGCCGCGTATCGACCGTGGGCACGGTGCAGCCGCACCTCGAAGTGAAGATCGTCGACCCCGAGACCGGTGCCGTCATGCCGGCCGGCCAGTCGGGCGAGCTGTGCACGCGCGGCTACTCCGTCATGCACGGCTACTGGGACGACGAGGCCAAGACCCGCGAGGCCATCGACGCCGAGCACTGGATGCACACCGGCGACCTCGCGACCATGGACGGCGAGGGTTACGTCAACATCGTCGGCCGCATCAAGGACATGGTGATCCGCGGCGGCGAGAACATCTACCCGCGCGAGATCGAAGAATTTTTGTACCGCCACCCGAAGGTGCAGGACGTGCAGGTCGTCGGCCTGCCCGACAAGAAATACGGCGAGGAGCTGTGCGCCTGGATCATCGTCAAGCCCGGCCAGAGCGCCACCGAAGAAGAAGTGCGCGAGTTCTGCAAGGGCCAGATCGCGCACTACAAGGTGCCCAAGTACATCCGCTTCGTCAGCGAGTTCCCGATGACGGTGACCGGCAAGATCCAGAAATTCAAGATCCGCGATGCCATGACCGAGCAACTCGGCCTTAGCCAAGAAAAAACAGCATGAGCCAACTCGAAACCAAACTCAACGCCCGCTCGGCGGACTTCCAGGCCAATGCAGCAGCCATGCGCGCGCTGGTCGATGACCTGCGCACGCAGTTCGCGAAGGTAGAGCAGGGCGGCGGCGAGGCCGCGCGTGCCAAGCACACCGCACGCGGCAAGCTGCTGCCGCGCGATCGCGTGGCCGAGCTGCTCGACCCGGGCACGCCCTTCCTCGAGATCGCGCCGCTGGCCGCGCATGCGATGTACCTCGACGCCAAGGGGGCCGAGTCGGCGCCGGGCGCCGGCATCATCGCGGGCATCGGCCGCGTGAATGGTGTCGACTGCATGATCGTGTGCAACGACGCGACGGTGAAGGGCGGCACCTACTATCCGATGACGGTGAAGAAGCACCTGCGCGCGCAGGAGATCGCCGAGCAGAACCGCCTGCCCTGCATCTACCTCGTCGACTCGGGCGGTGCCAACCTGCCGAACCAGGACGAGGTGTTCCCCGACCGCGAGCACTTCGGCCGCATCTTCTACAACCAGGCCAACATGAGCGCCCAGGGCATTCCGCAGATCGCGGTGGTCATGGGCTCGTGCACGGCCGGCGGCGCGTACGTGCCGGCGATGAGCGACGAATCGATCATCGTGAAGAACCAGGGCACCATCTTCCTGGGCGGCCCGCCGCTCGTGAAGGCGGCCACGGGCGAGGTCGTGACGGCTGAAGACCTGGGCGGCGGCGACGTGCACACGCGCCTGTCGGGCGTGGTCGACCACCTCGCGCAGAACGACCTGCATGCGCTGGCGCTCGCGCGCTCGGCGGTGGCCAACCTCAATGCGAAGGCGGCCGAGGCCCCGGCCAAGGCCGAGGTGCGCGCGCCCGCTTTCCCGCGCGAGGAGCTCTACGGCGTGATCCCCACCGACACGCGCAAGCCCTTCGACGTGCGCGAGATCATCGCGCGCGTTGTCGACGGCAGCGAGTTCCACGAGTTCAAGGCGCGCTTCGGCGCCACGCTGGTCTGCGGTTTTGCCGAGATCGAGGGCATGCCCGTGGGCATCGTCGCCAACAACGGCATCCTGTTCAGCGAGTCGGCGCAGAAGGGCGCGCACTTCATCGAGCTGTGCTGCCAGCGCAAGATTCCGCTGGTGTTCCTGCAGAACATCACCGGCTTCATGGTGGGCCGCAAGTACGAGAACGAGGGTATCGCGCGCCACGGCGCCAAGATGGTGACGGCCGTGGCTACCGCCAACGTGCCCAAGTTCACCATCATCATCGGCGGCAGCTTCGGCGCCGGCAACTACGGCATGTGCGGCCGCGCGTACAGCCCGCGCTTTCTCTGGATGTGGCCCAACGCGCGCATCAGCGTGATGGGCGGCGAGCAGGCCGCGAGCGTGCTGGCCACCGTGAAGCGCGACGGCATCGAACTGAAGGGCGGAAGCTGGAGCAAGGAAGAGGAAGAAGCCTTCAAGGCGCCGATCCGCCAGCAGTACGAAGACCAGGGGCACCCTTACTACGCCACCGCGCGGATCTGGGATGACGGGATCATCGATCCGGCGGATACGCGGCGCGTGCTGGCGCTGGGGTTGGCTGCGGCACGGAATGCGCCGATTCCAGAGCCGAAATTCGGCATCTTCCGCATGTAAGGCTCGGGACGGAAACGCTCTCATGACGCTGCGCCGACTCACACTCATCGCCGCCTTGCTTTGCTCAGCGTTGGGCGCGCACGCGCAAAGCGTGGCGCGCCGCGACATCGAGATACCGATGACGGTCAAGGGCTTCTTCGGCGAGTCGCACATCAAGCTGGCCGCCACCGAATACAGGCCCGAGGGCGACGGACCGTTCCCGGTGCTGGTGATCAACCACGGCACGCCGCGCTCGCCCGCCGACTTTCCCAAGACGCAGGACCGCTACGCGCGGCAGGCCGAGATGTTCGCGAAGCACGGCTTCCTGGTTCTCAACCCGCTGCGGCGCGGCTACGGCAAGTCCGATGGGCCGTGGGCCGAGAACTACTTCAGCTGCGCCAACCCCGACTACGTGCAGGCGGGCCTCGAAACTGCGAAGGACATCAGCGCCGCGCTCGACTACGCGCGCACGCTGCCGTATGCCGACGCGCAGCACATGGTGCTGCTCGGCAAATCGGCCGGTGGCTTCGGTGTGCTGGCGTTGTCGAGCCTGAACCCCGAGGGCGTGGTCGGCACCATCAACTTTGCGGGCGGGCGCGGCTCGCGCGGGCCGGACGACGTATGCAACGAAGCGAAGCTGGTCGATGCCTTCGGCCGCTACGCGTCGACCACCAAGGTGCCGATGTTGTGGGTCTATTCGGAGAACGACCACTTCTTCGGCCCCGCATTGGCGAAGCGGCTGCTGGAGGCCTACAAAGCCAAGGGCGTCGACGTGCGTTTCGAGGGCGTGCCGCCCTACGGCAGTGACGGCCATGCCTTCTTCGAAGGCCGCGACAACGCCGCCATCTGGGGGCCGATGGTGGATCAGTTCCTCGCGAAGCTCGGCCTGCCCCGGCACTTGCAATGAACGAAAAGACAAGCAACATGAGCGCATACACCAAGCTGAAACTGACCCTCGAAGGCGCCATCGCCCGCATCTGGCTCGACCAGCCCGACGCACGCAACGCTTTCGACGACGCCGTCATCGCCGAGCTGACGCAGGCCTTCACCGAAGCCGGCGCCGCGCCACAAGTAAAAGCCATCGTGCTCGGTGCCAACGGCCCGGCCTTCTGCGCGGGCGCGAACCTCAACTGGATGCGCCGCATGGCCGACTACACGCGCGGCGAGAACATCGCCGACGCGGGCAAGCTGGCCGCCATGCTGCGCACGATTGCCGAGTGCCCTAAGCCCACCATTGCGCGCGTGCAAGGCGATGTGTATGCGGGTGGCATGGGGCTGGTGGCCGCGTGCGACATGGCCGTGAGTGTGGACACCGCGTGGTACTGCCTGAGCGAAGTGAAGATCGGCCTGGTGCCCGCGACCATCAGCCCTTACGTGCTGCGCGCGATGGGCACGCGCGCCTCGCAGCGCTACTTTCTCACGGCCGAGCGTTTCACGGCCGCCGAGGCCCACCGTATCGGCTTCGTGCATGAAGTGGTCGCAGCCGATGCGCTCGATGCCAAGGTCGACGAGCTCTTGAAGGCGCTGACCGGCGCAAGCCCTGCTGCCGTGCGCGCCTGCAAGCAACTGATTGCCGACGTGGCCGGCCGCGAGATCGACGATGTGCTGATCGCGAAGACCGTCGAGGGCATCGCCGACATTCGTGCGAGCGACGAAGGCCGCGAGGGCGTGCAGGCCTTCCTGCAGAAGCGCAAGCCCTCGTGGCTGGAAACGAACAAGGCCTGAACACCATGACGCATGACGCCCTCATCGAACGCATGGACGCGTGGCTGGCTGCCCATCGCGCGGACTACCACGCGGTGCTGCAACCCGGTGTGAGCGACGCTGACCTCGATGCCTTCGAGGCGAAGTTCTCGCTGGAGCTGCCGGAAGCCTTTCGCGCGCTCTACCGCTGGCGCAACGGCCAGCCGAACAGCAGCTTCGACAGCCTGCAGGACAACCGCATGTTCAGCGCGCTCGAGGACATCGCCGACACCAAGGAGATGCTCGACGACATGATCGGCTCCGACTTCGAAGACCCGTCCACGTGGCGGCGTGGCTGGGTGCCGTTTCTGTCGAACGGCGGCGGCAGCCACTTGTGCGTGGACATCGATGCCGAGGGCGGCGGCGAGCCGGGCCAGCTGATCGCCTTCTGGAAGGCGGACGAAGACCGCCCCGTCGAGCATGCGTCCGTCGAGGCATGGCTCGCGGACCTCGTGGCTTCCATGGAAGCCGGCACCATCGAATTCGACTGAGGACTGATCGCCATGAACACCAGCCTCGACATGCCCCAGCTGATCGCACTGACCGCCGCCATCGGCTGGGCCAGCGGCGTGCGGCTCTACCTGGTCGTGCTGCTGACCGGCGTGGTGGGCTATTTCGGCTGGGTGCCGCTGCCGAGCGGGCTGCAACTGCTGGCGCATCCGGTCGTGATCGCGGCCAGCGGCTTCATGGTGTTCATCGAATTCTTCGCGGACAAGATTCCCGGCCTCGATTCGCTGTGGGACGTGGTGCACACGGCCATCCGCATCCCGGCCGGCGCGGCGCTCGCGGCCAGCGTGTTCGGCGCTGACCATGGCGCGATGGCCGTCGTCGCGGCGCTGGTGGGCGGCAGCTTCGCGGCCACGGCGCATGCGGCCAAGGCCACGACGCGCGCGGCCATCAACACATCGCCCGAGCCGTTTTCTAACGTGGGCGCTTCGCTGGTCGAAGACACGATGGTGCCGGCGGGCCTGTGGCTCGCGGTGGCGCATCCCTTCGTCTTTCTCGTGCTGTTCGTGCTGGTGCTTGTGCTGAGCGTGTGGCTCATCCGCAAGAGCTGGCGTTTCCTCAAGGCGCTGTTCGCCCGCGTGGCCCGCATCTTCAGCGGCCGACCCGATCCGGGCGTGGTGCCCGCATTCCAACTGAAAAAGAATCCTCCGGGAGACACTCCGAATGTTTAAGAAGATCCTGATCGCCAATCGCGGCGAAATCGCTTGCCGGGTTGCCGCGACGGCGCGCCGCATGGCCATTCGCACGGTCGCCGTGTACTCCGATGCCGACGCGCATGCCAACCACGTTCGCGCCTGCGACGAGTCGGTGCACCTCGGCGGCAGCGCCCCGAAGGACAGCTACCTGCGCTGGGAAAAGATCCTCGAAGCCGCCAAGGCCACGGGCGCCGAGGCCGTGCATCCGGGCTACGGTTTCCTCAGCGAGAACGAAGAGTTCGCGCAGGCCTGCGCCGACGCGGGCCTGGTCTTCATCGGCCCGCCGCCCTCGGCCATCAAGGCGATGGGCCTGAAGGCCGAGTCGAAGCAGCTGATGGAAAAGGCCGGCGTGCCGCTGGTGCCGGGCTATCACGGCCATGACCAGAACCCGCAGCTGCTGCAGCGCGAGGCCGATCGCATCGGCTACCCGGTGCTCATCAAGGCCAGCGCGGGTGGCGGCGGCAAGGGCATGCGCGCGGTCGACAAGGCCGAAGACTTCGCCGTCGCGTTGGCCTCGTGCCAGCGCGAGGCCATCAACAGCTTCGGCGACGATGCGGTGCTGATCGAAAAGTACGTGCAGCGCCCGCGCCACATCGAGATCCAGGTGTTCGGCGACACGCACGGCAACTACGTCTACCTGTTCGAGCGCGACTGCTCGGTGCAGCGGCGCCACCAGAAGGTGCTCGAAGAAGCGCCCGCGCCCGGCATGACCGAGGCGATGCGCAAGCAGATGGGCGATGCCGCCGTGGCCGCGGCACGTGCGGTGAACTACGTGGGCGCGGGCACGGTGGAATTCATCGTCGAGCAGCGCGAGGGCGGCGAGATGAACTTCTTCTTCATGGAGATGAATACGCGCCTGCAGGTTGAACACCCTGTGACCGAAGCAATCACCGGCCTCGACCTCGTCGAATGGCAACTGCGCGTGGCATCGGGCGAGACGCTACCCGCGAAGCAGCAAGAGCTGCAGATCCACGGCCATGCCATCGAGGCACGCATCTGCGCCGAGAACCCCGACAACAACTTCCTGCCCGCCACCGGCACTTTGCGCGTGTATCGCAAGCCGCAAGCCACGGCCTTCCAGCGCAGTCGCGTGCGCATCGACGATGGCGTGCGCGAGGGCGGCGAGATCTCGCCCTTCTACGACTCGATGATCGCCAAGCTCATCGTGCACGGCACTACACGCGAAGAGGCGCTGGCCCGGCTCGACGCCGCGCTGGCGCAGGTGCAGATCGTGGGCGTGTCGACCAACGTGCAGTTCCTGCGCGGCATTCTGGCGACGGAGTCGTTCTCGAAGGCCAACCTCGACACCGCGCTGATCGAGCGCGAGCGCGCCGTGCTGTTCGACCGCGAAGCGCTGGGCCTGCCACTGGCAGCCGCTGCCGCGATCACGCGCACGCTGGTCACTGAACGGCCGGTTGGCGTGCCCGACCCGTTCGAACGCCGCGACGGCTGGCGTTCGCACGGCGAGTACCTGCGCCGCTTCGACTTCGAATTTCGCGGCGCCGAACAGATCGCCCTGCTGACCTACAAGCGCGACGGCAGCCTGTGGCTCGAAGCCGGCGGCGCCGAAGGCCCGCTGGTGGTCGGGCAGTTCCCGTCGGGTGAGTTCGAGGTCGAGTTCGCGGGCAACCGCCAGACGCTGGACGTGCACGTCGATGGCGCCACCGCCCACATCTTCGCCTCGAAGGGCGCCACGAAGATCACCGCCATCGATCGCCTCGCCCACGCTGGCGACACGCAGGCCGAAGGCGGCCGGCTCACTGCGCCTATGCCGGGCAAGGTCGTGTCCTTCGCGGTCAAGGCCGGCGACAAGGTCAGCCGCGGCCAGCCGCTTGCGGTGATGGAGGCCATGAAGATGGAGCACACCATCGCAGCGCCGGCCGACGGGACGGTGGAAGAGCTGATGTTCGCGCCGGGCGAGCAGGTGGCCGAAGGCGACGAGTTGTTGCGAATGGGTGCCGCGGCCGCCTGAAAAAACTTAACCCCGTTCCGGGCGCCTGCCCGTATCAGCTGCGGTAGTCATCATTCAAGGGAACTCTCCATGACCTATCGCACGCCTTCCGGTTCGCCCCGTTTCCTCTCTGCCCGCCACCGCGCGGGCATCGTCCTGCTGGCCTTGGCGGCCGCGCTGTCGCTCGCCGGTTGCGACCGCAGGAACAACGAGACTGCCGCGCTTGCCGAGCCGGCCTCGCCGCCGCCCGCGCCCATGCAGGCTGCAGCTGGCTATGCCGGTGGCATGGCCATGAGGAAGGAGGCGCGGATGCGTTCCGCGGAACCGGCCTCCGCACCGTCGGCCACCGACCAGTCGCAGGACAACACGCCGCTGCAGCGCTTCCTGGCCGTGCGGCAGGACTTGAACGTCGAGGTGCCGGCCGAGCAGCTGGCCGATGCCTGGGGCAAGGTGCGCGACCTGTGCGGTTCGCTGAAGTGCGAGCTGCTGTCGTCTTCCCTGTTGCGCGAGACGCCGCAGCAGCCCGGCAACGCCATGCTCGAGATGCGCGTGGAACCCGCCGATGTCGACAAGCTGCTCGGCGGCCTGGCCGGCGTGGCGAACGTGGTCTCGCACACCACCACCAGCGAGGACAAGACCGCCGAGGTGATCGACGTCGAGGCCCGCATCAAGAACCGTACCGAGTTCCGCGACAGCCTGCGTACGATGCTGCGCGACACCGTCACCAAGCGCACCATGGCCGACCTGCTGGCCATCCAGCGCACGCTGTCGGACACGCAGGCCGAGCTCGACGCCATCGCCACGCAGCGCAAGGTGCTGGCGCAGCAGACCAGCAAGCAGCACATCCAGATCCAGTTCACGCCCAGGCGCGCGCTGGTGAGTGGCAGCGATGGGTACAGCCCGATGGGGCATGCGCTGCGCAACGCGGGCTCGGTGCTGGCGGAAAGCGTGGGCTCGCTGATCACCTTCATCGCGGCGGTGCTGCCGTGGCTGGTGCTGGTGGTGCTGCCGATGGGATGGCTGGTGCGCGTGCTGTGGCGTCGTCGCCGCGCCACAGCCAGGGAAGCCAAGTAAGTAAGATCGCGGGAGGGTCGGTTTGAGGCCCTTTTTCTTACGCAGGAGCCTTTCTCGATGCCGGATCCGCTACGTCTCTACGTGGATGCCCAGTTCACCAGCCCCTATGCCATGTCGGTGTTCGTGGCGCTGCATGAAAAGCAGCTGGACTTCGACTTGTCCCCCGTCGACCTTGGGGCGCTGGAGCACCGGGCGGCCGGCTTCTCGCAGCTCTCGCTGACGCAGCGCGTGCCGACGCTGGTGCACGGCGACTTCTCCCTGTCGGAGTCGTCCGCGATCACCGAGTACATCGACGAGACCTTCGCGCAGGGAACGGCGCTGTACCCGGCCGAGCCGCGTGCCCGAGCCCGCGCGCGCCAGCTGCAGGCCTGGCTTCGCAGCGACCTGATGCCGATCCGCCAGGAGCGCTCGACCGAGGTGATCTTCTACGGCCCGGCGAGCGCACCGCTGTCGGCGGTGGCGCATCAGTCGGCGAAGACGCTCTTCCAGGTGGCGCAGGCGCTGCTTCCCGATGACGCGGAGAACCTGTTCGGCGAGTGGTCCATCGCCGACGTCGACCTGGCGCTGATGCTGAATCGCCTGGTCATGAACGGAGACGCCGTGCCGCAGCGGCTGGCGTCGTACGCGGACCGGCAGTGGCAGCGGCCGTCCGTCCAGAGCTGGGTGGCGCTGGAGCGGCCGCTGCGCTGAGGGCGAGGCGGCCCGTCAGCCCACCACCACTTCGCTGATCTGTATCACTGGCGCGATGTCGGTGTAGTTCTTCACGTCGCCCCTGATCTCCTTCGCGTGCGGACCGAACGCATTCTGGAAGGCCTCGACCGATTCGGCGAACACGTGGCACATGGCGACGTAGGTGGGCGCGGAGTCCGGTGCGCCGCCGGTAAGGCCCTTGTCGATGGTGTACGAGAGGCATGCGTCGCCCATGCGGGCCTTGATCAGGGGCATGTGCTTTTCGCGGTAGTAGTCGTGATCGAACCGTGCGCCGGGGGCGTGGGGATACATCACGCTGAATTTGATCATGTAGGGGTCTCCTGAAGTGAGCGTTCGAGGATAGGAGATGGCCAGTGCCCGCACAAGCCGAGGGCGACGCGGGCGCAACCTAAGATGCGTGCCCATGCGAATCACCGTCTACCTCACCGACAACCGCCCAGACCCCTGGATCGAAGGCCTGAAGGCCGAACTCCCCGACGCCGTCATCGAAGCATGGAAGCCCGGCGCGCCGCAGGCCGACCATGCCGTGGTCTGGGCGCCGCCGCAGGCGTTTCTCGATGAGCAGCCCAAGCTGCGCGGCATCTTCAACATCGGCGCGGGCGTCGACGCGCTGCTCAAGCTCAAGGTGCCGGCGCACACGCGCATCGTGCGGCTCGACGACGCTGGCATGTCGGTGCAGATGGCCGAGTACGTCTGCCACACGCTCATTCGCCACTTCCGCGAGTTCGACGCCTACGAGGCCGATGCGCGCGAGGGCAAGTGGAGCTACCGCAAGCCGAAGCTTCGGCGTGACTTTCCGGTCGGCATCATGGGCCTGGGCGTGCTCGGCGAGCGCGTGGCCAAGGCCGTGGCGCAGTTCGAGTTTCCGGTGCTGGGCTGGAGCCGTTCGCCAAAAGAGATCGACGGCGTGCGCGTGTTCAGCGGCGAGGCGCAGTTCGACGAGTTCCTGTCGTCCACGCGCGTGCTGGTCAACCTGCTGCCGCTGACCGAGGCGACGCGCGGCATCCTCAATCGCAACACGCTGGGCAAGCTGCGGCCCGAGGGCTATCTCATCAGCATCGCGCGCGGTGGCCATCTGGTCGAAGACGACCTCATTCCGATGCTCGACGCGGGCCAGCTCGCGGGCGCGACGCTCGACGTGTTCCAGGTCGAGCCGCTGCCGGCGGAGCATGCCTTCTGGCGGCATCCCAAGATCACCGTGACACCGCACGGCTCGGCGCGCACGCTGCGCGAGGAGTCCATCACCCAGATCGCCGCGAAGATCCGCGCGATGGAGCAGGGCCTGCCGGTTGCCGGCGTGGTCGATCCCGCGCGCGGCTACTGACGGCACAAGCTACGTCGGGCCCGCCGGAATAGGGTGCGGGCAGGGGAAACCCCGAAGCGCAAGTTTTTCACAAGTATGAAAATCTTTTCATGACTGTGAAAACTGCGTTTCGGGTGATCGAGATCGTCGAGCTCTTCGCTCGCGAGAAACAGCCGCTGGCGCTGTCAGAAATGGCGCGCCTGCTCGACATGCCGGTGTCGAGCTGCCTGGGCCTGATCCGCACGCTCGAAGAGCAGGGCTACATGTACGAGACCGGCCGCCGCCAGGGCTACTACCCGACGGGCCGGCTGCTTGCGATGGCGCAGGTCATCGCCGCCCACGACCCGGTGCTCGACCGGGTGAAGGCCACGCTCGAAGAGCTGCGCGACGCGGCGCGCGAGACGGTGGTCTTCGCCAAGTTCCGCGATGCGGGCCTGGTGGTCTACCTGGAGGTGCTGAGCGCGCCGCAGAGCATCCGCTACACGGCCGAGTCGGGCGAAACGCGCCCGGCCTACGCCAATTCGCTGGGCCGCGCGCTGCTGTCAACGCTCGACGCCGAAGCGCGCCGCAAGCTGCTGGATGGCATGACGCTCGCGCCGCTGACCGATGCCACGCTCACCACCGCCGACGCCATCGAGGCCGAGCTGCAGCGCTCCGCCGCGCGCGGCTGGTACGGCAACCTCGGCGAAAGCATTCCCGACCTGATCGGCCTGGCTTGGCCGCTGCGCATCGGCGGCGAGGCCTATGCCATCTCGGTTGCAGGCCCGCGCTACCGCATGGAGGCGCGCATCGAGGAGATCGCCGCAATGCTGCGCTCGGCCTGCCTCGCCATCGAACCCAAGACAGAAAGCCCCCGATGACTGCAACGACCGCTGTCCCACGCTACTTCATCCGCGAGGACGAGATCGCCGGCTACCACCCCGCCAACCACACCGGCACGCTGAACAAGCGCCTGATCGGCCCCGAGACCGTGGGCGCCAGGCAGCTCGAAGTGCTGGTCGGCCACATCCAGAAGGGCAAGGGCGCGCTGCCGCATGCGCACCCGGGCATCGAGCAGGTCTGCTACATGCTCGAAGGCCGCGCGGTCGCCGAGGTGGGCGGCCAGCGGCAGGAGCTGCACCCCGGCGACAGCTGCTTTTTTCCGGCCGACGCGATGCACACCTTCACGGTGGTGAGCGACGAGCCGGTGCGCGTGCTGGTGATCTACAGCCCGCCGTACGAGGAATCGCCGGAGCGCGTGATCCGGCCCTGAACCGACACAACAACCGGAGACAAACCACATGCAGACGACGAAGAACGCGACAGGTCAAACGGTCGCGGTGGCGAACCGCCGCCGTTTCATTTCCATCGGCGCGGCCGCGGGGCTTGCCGGCACCGTGCCATGGGCCTTCGCGCAGGACGGCTACCCGAAGCAGCCGATCAGGCTCGTCGTGCCCTTCGCGGCCGGCAGCGGCACCGATGCAGTGGCGCGCATCACCGGGCAGATGCTCGGCGAGGCGCTCAAGGCTTCGGTCATCGTCGACAACAAGGCCGGCGCCAACGGCGTCATCGCGGCCGAGTTCGTCGCCAAGGCGCCGCCCGACGGCTACACGCTGTTCATGACGACCAACACCACGCACTCGGCCAACCCGAGCCTGATGAAGTCGCTGCCCTACGACCCGGTGAAAGACTTCGCGCCCGTCAGCCGCATGGGCAACCTGCCGTTCATGCTGGTGGTCAACAACGACCTGCCCGTCAAAAGCGTGGCCGAGCTGCTGGCCTGGGGCCGCGCGCACCCCGGCAAGCTGACCTATGCGAGCGGCAACAGCACCGGCATCGTGAGCGGCGCCACGCTGTCGCGCATGAGCGGCGTGCCGATGCTGCACGTGCCCTACAAGAGCACGCCGCCTGCAATTGCCGACCTGATCGGCGGGCAGGTGTCGATGATGGTGGTCGACCTCGCCGCGGGCCTTGCCACGGTGAAGGCCGGCAAGATGCGCGCGATTGCCGTCACCACGCAGGAGCGCACCAAGCTCTTTCCCGAGCTGCCGCCGCTGGCCGACACGCCGGAGCTGAAAGGCTTCGACATCACTTCGTGGAACGGCGTGTTCGCACCGGCCGGCACGCCGCGCGACATCGTGCTGAAGCTCAACAAGGCGCTGTCCGAGATGGCCAACGGCGCGGCCTTCCGGGAGCGTGTGGCGAAGCTGGGCTTCGATGCCTTCGGCAGCACGCCGGAAGAGCTGGGCGCGTTCACCGTGTCGGAGCTTGCGAAGTGGAAGAAGCTGATCCAGGCCGCGGGGATCCAGCCCGAATGAGTGCGACCGGACCTCTGGAGGGCATCCGCATCCTCGACCTCACGGCCGTGGTGATGGGGCCGTATGCGACGCAGACGCTCGGCGACCTTGGCGCCGACATCATCAAGGTCGAGCCGCCCGGCGGCGACAACCTGCGTGCCGTCGGCCCGATGCGCCACCCGGGCATGGGCGCGATGGCGATGCACCTCAACCGCAACAAGCGCTCCATCGTGCTCGACCTCAAGCAGCCCGAGGGGCGCGAGGCCTGCCTGAAGCTGGCGGCGGGGTGCGATGCGCTGATCTACAACACGCGGCCGCAGGCGATGGCGCGGCTCGGGCTGGGCTACGAAGCCGTGGCTGCGGTCAACCCGAAGATCGTCTACCTCGGCGCCTTTGGCTATGGCGAGCAGGGGCCCTATGCCGGCAAGCCCGCCTACGACGACCTCATCCAAGGTGCAGCAGGCGTTGCCTCGCTGTTCGCGCAGCAAAGCGGCGGCGCGCCGCGCTACGCACCCGTCACGCTGGCCGACCGCGCCGTCGGCCTGCAAGCCGCCATCGCATTGCTCGCCGCCGTGCTGCATGCCCAGCGCACCGGCAAGGGCCAGGCCGTCGAAGTGCCCATGTTCGAAGCCCTGTCGCAGTTCGTCATGGGCGACCACCTCGGCGGCCACAGCTTCGAGCCGCCGCTCGGCCCCACCGGCTATGCGCGCCTGCTCGCACCGCATCGCAAGCCCTACGCCACGGCCGACGGCTACCTCAGCGTGCTCATCTACAACGACAAGCACTGGCAGGCCTTCTTCGACGTGATCGGCCGGCCCGAGCTGCGCAGCTCGCCGATGTTCGGCACCCATACGGCGCGCGCCGCGAACATCGGCGCGGTCTATGCCTTCGTGGCCGAGGTGATGGCCACGCGCACCAGCGACGAATGGTTTGCCGCGCTCGATGCCGCGGACATTCCCGTCGCGCGGCTGCACAGCACCGACAGCCTGCTCGACGACCCGCACCTGCGCGCCGTCGGTTTCTACCCCGAGCTCGACCATCCGACCGAGGGCCGCATCCGCACCCTCGCGCCGGTCGGCCGCTACAGCGCCACGCCCACCGCCATCCGCCGTCCCACGCCGCGCATCGGCGAGCAGAGCGTGGAGTTGCTGCGCGAAGCGGGCTACGGCGACGAGGCCATCGAACGCATGCTTGAGCGCGGCGTCACGCTGCAACCGGACTCATTGAAGAAAGACGGCGAAGAATGAATTTCTCCCTGAATGAAGACCAGCGCTCGCTCGTCGCGGCCATCGAACGCCTTTGCGAAGACTTTCCCGCCGACTACTGGCGCGACCACGACGACCGCGCCGTGTTCCCGCACGAGTTCCACCGCGCCGTGGCCGAGAGCGGCTGGCTCGGCATCGCCATGCCCGAGGCGCAGGGCGGCGCGGGGCTCGGCATCACCGAGGCGGCGCTGATGATGCGCGCCATCAGCGCATCGGGCGCGGGTATGTCGGGCGCGTCGTCGGTGCACATGAACATCTTCGGGCTCAACCCGGTGGTGGTGTTCGGCAGCGAGGAGCAGCGCCAGCGCTTTCTGCCGCCGCTGATCGCCGGCAAGGAGAAAGCCTGCTTCGCCGTGACCGAGCCCGATGCGGGGCTCGACACCACCAGCCTCAAGACGCAGGCGGTGCGACAGCCCGATGGCGGCTACCTGCTGCACGGCCGCAAGATCTGGATATCGACCGCGCAGGTGGCCGACCGCATGCTGATCCTCACGCGCACCACGCCGCTGGACCAGGTGAAGAAGCCCACGCAGGGCCTCACGTTGTTCTACACGCCGCTGGACCGCAGCAAGGTCGAGGTGCGCGAGATCCACAAGCTGGGCCGTGCGGCAGTCGACTCGAACATGCTCTTCATCGACGGGCTCGCAGTGCCGGAAGAAGACCGCATCGGCGAGGAAGGGCGCGGCTTCGAGTACCTCCTGCACGGCCTCAACCCCGAGCGCATATTGATCGCGGCGGAAGCCATCGGCATCGGCCGCGCGGCGCTGCGCATCGCCTCGCAGTACGCGCAGGAGCGCGTCGTGTTCGGCCGGCCCATCGGCCAGAACCAGGGCGTGGCGCATCCGCTGGCGCGCGCCTGGGCCAACCTGGAGGCGGCCGACCTGATGATGCTGAAGGCCGCCACGCTGTACGACGCGGGCGAGCCCTGCGGCATCGAAGCCAATGCCGCCAAGTACCTTGCGGCCGAGGCGGCGCACGACGCCTGCCAGAACGCCGTGCTTACGCTGGGCGGCATGGGCTATGCGAAGGAATATCACGTTGAGCGCCTGCTGCGCGAGAGCTACATTCCGCGCATCGCACCCGTGAGCCCGCAGATGATCCTGAACTTCATCGCCGAGAAGGCGCTGGGGCTGCCCAAGTCGTACTGATCTGCACCACCACGCCATGAACAACGACGCCGTCGTCACCCGCCACCTCGCCATCCGCGGCCGCGTGCAGGGCGTGGGTTACCGCTGGTCGATGGTGCAGGCGGCGAAGCGGCTCGGCGTGCGCGGCTGGGTGCGCAACCGGCGCGACGGCAGCGTGGAGGCGCTCGCGGCTGGCGAGGCTGCGGCGGTGGAGGCGTTGATCCGCTGGGCGCACCAGGGGCCGGACGGTGCGCGCGTGGAAACGGTCGACGTGAGCGATGCGGCTACGCACGGCGTGCCCGAGGGCTTCGAGCAGCGCGAAACCGCCTAGTACCCGCCGGCTGGCGCCATTTGCAACCCCGCAGGCGGGCATTGCTACCTTCCGCGGCTTGTGTACCAAGCAGGGCAATTGCATGTGTCGGACAATCGAAGGCGGTTTCTCATCCTCCCGCGACACAAGAGACATCCCATGAAACTCCCAACCAAAGTCAAGATCGTCGACGTCGGCCCGCGCGACGGCCTGCAGAACGAAAAGCAGCCGGTCTCCGCCGAAATCAAGATCGGCCTCGTGCACCGCCTGCAGGACGCGGGGCTCAAGGAGATCGAGGTCACCAGCTTCGTCAGTCCCAAGTGGGTGCCGCAGATGGCAGACAACGCCGAGGTGATGCACGGCATCAGGCGCAAGCCCGGCGTGCGCTATTCGGTGCTGACGCCCAACATGAAAGGCTTCGAGGCCGCCATCGCTGCGCCGCGCGAAGAGTGGCCCGACGAGATCGTCGTGTTCGGCGCCGCGAGCGAAGCCTTCAGCCAGAAGAACATCAACTGCTCCATTGCCGAGAGCATCGAGCGCTTCGCGCCCGTGGTGGCCGCGGCGCTCGAGAAGGGCATCCGTGTGCGCGGCGCCATGTCGTGCACCGTGGGCTGCCCCTATGAAGGCGAGATTGCGCCGGCCAAGGTCGGCTACCTCGCGCAGCTGATGAAGGGCATCGGCGTGCAGCGCGTGGACGTGGCCGACACCATCGGCGTGGGCACGCCGCGCAAGGTGCAGGCGGCGATGGAGGCCACGCTGGCGCACTTCGATGTCGACGCCATTTCCGGCCACTTTCACGACACCTACGGGCAGGCGCTGGTCAACACGCTGGCGGCGCTCGAGATGGGCGTGTGGAACTTCCAATCGTCCTCGGCCGGCCTGGGCGGCTGCCCGTACGCCAAGGGCGCGACCGGCAACGTGGCGACCGAAGACGTGGTCTACATGCTGCACGGCATGGGCATCGAGACCGGCATCGATCTCGACAGGCTGATCGACGCGGGCGTGTACATCAGCGAGGCGCTGGGCCGCGAGCCGAACTCGCGTGCCTCGAAGGCCATCCGCACCAAGCGGGCGGGTTGAAGCATGGACTTGCAAGTCTGGCTCGCATTCCTGGTGGCGAGCTGCGTCATCGCCGTGTCGCCCGGTTCGGGCGCGGTGCTCAGCATGAGCCATGGGCTCAGCTACGGCGTGCGGCGCACCACGGCGACCATCGTCGGGCTCCAGCTGGGGCTCGCCGTGATCCTGCTGGTGGCCGGGCTCGGCGTGGGCGCGGTGCTTACCGCCTCGGCCACCGCGTTCACGGTCATCAAAGTGGTCGGCGCTTGCTACCTTCTGTGGCTGGGCTGGCGCCAGTGGCGCGCGCCCGTTGCGAAGATCGACGGCAACGCGCAGGAGGCGGCCTCCGAGCCCGACCTCACTGCGCCGCAGCGCGTGCTGCGGGGCTTCCTGACCAACGTGACCAACCCCAAGGGCATCGTCTTCATGGCGGCCGTGCTGCCGCAGTTCATCCAGCCGACACGGCCGCTGTGGCTGCAGCTGCTGGTGCTGCTGGCCACGACGGTGATGGTCGACGTGACTGTGATGCACGGTTACGCCTGGCTGGCCGCGCGGCTGCAGGGCGTGCTTCGCAGCGTGCGCGCCCGGCGTGCGCAGAACCGCGTCTTCGGCGGCGTGCTGATGGCGATGGGCGCATTCCTGTTTGCATTCAAGCGCAGCGCGTAGAGGCTGCGGACCCGTTTCCTCATTCCCCCGGCACCACGGTGCCTGATAGATTCGAATCCATGTCCATGTGCGGCTCTGAACTCCACTCCCTCCCCGAAGGCGTCCAGCGCGTCTCCCGCGTGCTGCAGGACGCCGGCCACCCCCATTCGCCACGCATGCTCGACGACGCCTGCCGCACCGCGCAGCAGGCGGCCGATGCGCTCGGCATCTCCGTGGGGCAGATCGCCAAGAGCATCATCTTCCGCCGCAAGAGCGACGAAGTGGCGGTGCTGGTCATCACCTCGGGCGACAAGCGCGTGGACGAGAAGAAGGTCGATGCGCTGGTCGGCAAGACCGGCCGTGCCGATGCCGACTTCGTGAAGGCGCGCACCGGCTTCACCATCGGCGGCGTCTCGCCCGTGGGGCATGTGACCAAGCCCGTGGTGCTGATCGACCGCGAGCTGTTCCGCTTCGAGGAAATCTGGGCGGCCGCGGGCCATCCGCATGCGGTGTTCCAGCTGCGCCCGCATGACCTCGAAAAGCTCACCGGCGCGCCGGTGGCGGACGTGGTGTGAATTTCGACGAGGCGGAAACGCTCGCCGAACGCGCCGTGGCCGTGCAGGCCATGGCGCAAGACGTGCCCTCGCCGTGCTCCTCGGTGTGCCGCATGGACCGCCTCAGCGGCTTCTGCGAAGGCTGCCTGCGCACCATTCCCGAGATCGCGGGCTGGAGCAAGATGGAAGACGAAACGCGGCGCCATGTGTGGCGAGCGATAGAGTTGCGGGCCAAGGCCGGCATCTGGCGGGCTCCAGCCGACACAGGAGACAGGCACGCATGAAGCACATCGACTTCTATCTCGACTTCATCTCGCCCTACGCGCATCTCGCGTTCGAACACCTGCCCGAGGCGCTCGAAGGCCTGAACTACAGCGTGGCGTACAAGCCGGTGCTGCTGGGCGCGCTGCTCAAGCAGCACGGGCAACTCGGCCCGGCGGAGATTCCGTCGAAGCGCAGCTGGACGTATCGCCACGTGCTCTGGCTGGGCCATGCGAACGGCATCGAGATCGAGATGCCGGCCTCGCATCCTTACAACCCGCTTGCTCACCTGCGGCTCGCGCTGTCGACCAGTGACGACGGCAGCATCAGCCGCCTCGTGGCAGAGACCGTCTTCCGCCACGTGTGGCGCGGCGGTGAAGAGCCTGGCGACGCCACGCGCCTTGCTGCGCTCACCGCGCAGCTGAAGCCGAAGCGCGAAGCGAGCAGCGACGAGAGCAAGGCCCTGCTCAAGCGCAACACCGACGAGGCCCTGCAGCTCGGCGTGTTTGGCACGCCGGCCTATGTGGTCGATGGCCGCCTGTTCTGGGGCTTCGACGGCCTGCAGATGCTGCGTGCCTATCTGATGGGCGACGCATGGTTCGACGGCCCGCAATGGGCGTCTGCGGACCAGCGCCCATCCCTGCTGCGCAGCAGCAAGAACCAGGCACCTAGGTAAAACCCGGTAAGGGCCGAATTTCTTACAGGCTGAAACGCGCTGCGCGGGTTTCACCCTAATCCGTAAGCGTCGGTTCAGTTTCGCGCAAGGCTCGGGTCAGTCGCGCCTCCAAGAATGCCTCACGGTCCCGAATGCCGGGAACCGCAACGAACGCATACACAGGAGATGACCAATGGCAGCCACACTAGATTCGAGGGGAGTGCCGCATCCGGCCCCCCGGCCCATGTCAGCGGAGGAGAAGAAAGTCATCTTCGCCTCCTCGCTCGGCACCGTGTTCGAGTGGTACGACTTCTACCTCTACGGTTCGCTGGCCGCGATCATCGCGAAGCAGTTCTTCAGTGGCCTGGATGCGGGCGCGGCCTTCATCTTCGCGCTGCTGGCGTTCGCCGCCGGCTTCCTGGTGCGTCCGTTCGGCGCCATCGTGTTCGGCCGCCTGGGCGACATGATCGGGCGCAAGTACACCTTCCTGGTCACGATCCTGATCATGGGCCTGTCGACCTTCATCGTCGGCCTGCTGCCCAGCTACGCGACCATCGGCGTCGCGGCGCCGGTGATCCTGATCGCGCTGCGCATGCTGCAGGGCCTGGCGCTCGGCGGTGAATACGGCGGTGCCGCCACTTACGTGGCCGAGCACTCGCCGCACGGCAAGCGCGGCGCCTACACCTCGTGGATCCAGACCACGGCAACGCTCGGCCTGTTCCTGAGCCTGCTGGTGATCCTGGGCGTGCGCGAATGGCTCGGCGAAGCGGTGTTCAACGACTGGGGCTGGCGCATTCCGTTCCTGGTGTCGATCCTGCTGCTGGGCATCTCGGTGTGGATCCGCCTGTCGCTGAGCGAATCGCCGGCCTTCCAGAAGATGAAGGCCGAGGGCAAGACCTCGAAGGCGCCGCTGTCCGAGTCGTTCGGCGAGTGGAAGAACCTGAAGATCGTCATCCTGGCGCTGGTCGGCCTCACGGCAGGCCAGGCGGTGGTCTGGTATTCGGGCCAGTTCTACGCGCTCTTCTTCCTGACGGCGCAGCTGAAGGTCGATGCGACCACGGCCAACCTGATGATTGCCGCCGCGCTGCTGCTCGGTACGCCGTTCTTCGTGGTGTTCGGCACGCTGTCGGACAAGATCGGCCGCAAGCCGATCATCATGGCCGGCTGCCTGCTGGCCGTGGTCACCTACTTCCCGGTCTTCAAGATGCTGACCGAAGCCGCCAACCCCGACCTGGCCCGCGCACAGGCCACGGCCGCCGTCACGGTGACGGCCGACCCGGCGACCTGCTCGTTCCAGGGCAATCCGGTGGCTCGCGAGATCGACTTCCGCAGCTCGTGCGACATCGCCAAGCGCTACCTCGTGCAGAACTCGGTGAGCTATGAGAACGTGGCCGGCGCGCCGGGTTCGAAGGCCATCGTGAAGATCGGCGACAAGTCGGTCGAGGCGCCGGTCGGCAACGTCGCGAACTCCAAGTTCGACGAGAACTCCGCCAAGGAAATCGCTGCCTTCAAGAAGGGCGTGGCCGAAGACCTGAAGGTTGCGGGCTACCCGGCCAAGGCCGACCCAGCCAAGATCAACAAGGTGATGACGGTGCTGCTGCTGTTCTGGCTGGTGTTGCTGGTGACCATGGTCTACGGCCCGATCGCCGCGATGCTGGTCGAGCTGTTCCCCACGCGCATCCGCTACACCTCGATGAGCCTGCCGTACCACATCGGCAACGGCTGGTTCGGCGGCCTGCTGCCGACCACGGCCTTCGCCATCGTGGCCTCCACCGGCAACATGTACAACGGGCTTTGGTATCCGATCATCATTGCCGGCATCACGCTGGTGGTGGGCACGATCTTCATCCGCGAAACCAAGAACGTGGACATCTACGCGAACGACTGAGCGTCGCTCGCACAGGAGGGCGCCATGCCCTCCGTTCAACAAAGAGGCTTCATGCCAACCGCATGAGGCCTTTTTCTTGAACCCCTCGAATCAATCAACCTCGTCAGGAGACAACACCCATGTGGAAACTCGTCGTCGGCTTCGTCATCTTTGCCGCCATTGCTCTGTACGTGATCTCCAAGGCCGGCGACAAGGTCGACATGTCGGGCGAGAAGCACGGTGGCGATACCACCACGCACGAGCCTGCGCCCGCCGCTGCGCCCAAGTAAGGCGCAGCCTTATCTCTTGAATTTGCCGTCGCTGACGATCGACAGGTCTACGAAGTCGATGCCCGTGTGGTCCGTCGGCGAGTAGCTCACGTCGAGCCCGCCGCCCACGTCGTACTGGAAGTTGTTGAGCGTGGCGATGAGCTTTGCGCGCGTGGGCTTCGGGCCCGTGCGGCGCAGCGCCTCCACCATCACCTTGGTGGCGACGAAGCCTTCGAGCAGCGCGGGCGACAGGTCGTTCTGGCCCTTGGCCTTGGCCAGCGCCAGCGCTTCCTTGATGAGCGGGTGGCCGAAGGAGCGCTCGTAGGGCAGCACCTGCGTGATGATCACGCCGGCACTCGCCGAGCCCAGTTCCTTGATGAAGCCCGAGGCCGCGTTGTTCGACAGCGTGATGATCTGCGCCGCCGAGCCCGCGGCGCGCAGCGCCTTGATGCCGTCGGTCACGGCAGTGCCCGAGCCGATCCACAGCACCGCCTGCGCGTTGGCCTTGGTCAGCTGCGGAACGATCGCCGCGAAGTCGGGCTTGTTGCGGTCGGCCAGCGCGACCACGGCCGGCTTCAGGTTGGCCTTCTCGAAGCCCTTGTTCGCGCCTTCCATCGCGTCCTTGCCGAAGGAGTCGTCGGCCTGCACCACGGCGATGCGCTGGATGCCGGTGGTCTGCAGGTGCTGCACGGCCTTCTCGGCCTCGCGCTGATAGGTCGAGCGCACGTTGAAGATGTTCTTCTGCAGCGGCTTGTGCAGCGCCATCGCACCCGTCGAAGGGCCGACCAACGCCACGCCGTACTTGTCGAGCAGCGGAATCACCGCGAGCGTGTTGGGCGTGCCGCGGTTGAGCAGCAGCGCGACGACCTTCTTGTCTTCGATGAGCACGCGCGTGTTCTCCAGCGAGCGCTTGGCGTCGAGGCCGTCGTCCATGCGGATCACCTCGATCTGCTCGCCGTTGATGCCGCCCTGGGCGTTGACCTGGTCGATGACCAGTTGCGAGCCCATGATGGTTTCCTTGACGCTGGCCGCCACCGGCCCCGAAAGGTCGGCCGACTGGCCGATCAGGATCTGGGCCGATGCGCCCGGGGCCGCCATGGCCAGGAGCAGCGCCACGGCGCAGGACGTGAACGTCTTTTTCATCGAGCAAAGCCTTTCCACGAAGCGGAGTGCTTCTGTCAGCAGGTGTGTAATGTGTTGCTGAACGTCACTTGCCGCCAGTTCGCGGAAACCCTGTCAAACCAAGGTTTGCAGAATGCCCAGGGCCAACGGCCCGCCGGTTTTGCCGGCGGGCTGTTGGTTCGAAAGGCGTAGTCGAGGGGCGGGGCTCAGCGCTTGAAGCGCCCGTCGCTGATGATCGAAAGGTCCGCGAAGTCGATGCCGCTGTGGTCCTGCGGCGAATAGCTCACTTCAAGCCCGCCGCCCAGGTCGTAGCCCTTGAGGCCTTCGAGCGCAGTGACCATCTTCGCGCGCGTGGGCTTGGGGCCCGCGCGGCGCAGCGCCTCCACCAGCACCTTGGCCGAGGCGAAGCCTTCGAGCATTGCTGGCGACAGCTCCGCCTGGCCCTTGGCCTGTGCGAGTGCCTGGGCTTCCTTCACCATCGGCTGGCCGAGCGAGCGCTCGTTCGGGAACACCTGCGTCACGATCACGCCCTTGCTCGCGTCGCCCAGCTGCTTGATGAAGCCCGAGGAGGCGTTGTTCGACAGCGTGACCACCTGCGCCGCCGAGCCGCCCGCGCGCAGCGCCTTGATGCCATCGACCACGGCAACGCCCGAGCCGATCCACACCACGGCCTGCGCATTGGCGTCCTTGATGGCCGGCACGATGACCTTGTAGTCGGGCTTGTCGCGGTCGGCCGGAATGGTCACGACCGGCTTGGCCTTGCCCTTGGCGAAGCCGGTCATCGCGCCTTCGAGTGCGTCCGTGCCGAACGAGTCGGTCACGTGCACCACCGCGATCCGCGTGAGGCCGATGGTCAGCAGGTGCTGCACCGCCTTCTCGGCCTCGCGCTGGTAGGTGGCGCGCACGTTGAACACGTGCTTCTGCAGCGGCTTGTGCAGCACCATCGCGCCGGTGGAGGGGCCGATGAGCGCCACGTCGTACTTGTCGAGCCACGGGATGATGGCCTGCGAATGCGGCGTGCCGCGGCTCATGAACAGCGCCAGCACTTTCTTGTCTTCGATCAGCACGCGAGCGTTTTCGCTGGCGCGTTTCACGTCGAAGCCGTCGTCCATGCGCAGTATTTCGATCTTCTCGCCGTGGATGCCGCCCTGGGCGTTGACTGAGTCGATCAGCAGCTGCGCGCCGCCGATGGTCTCGTTCACGCTCGCGGCCACCGAGCCGGTCACGCCGGTGGTCTGGCCGATCAGGATCTGGGCCGACGCACCCACGGCGCTGAGGGCCAGCAGGGCGGCGGCGCAAAGCATGCGCGTCTTTGTCATGGAAGTCTTTCGAGGGAATGCAGGAACTGGCCCGGGAACATGTGAAAACAAATGTCGTATTTGTTTCTGAAAGTGTCTGAAACTCCATCCGGACAAACCCCTGCGCGGCCACCGACCTTGTGACGCAGTGCGCAAACCCGTCATGGAGCACTCCCTAGAATGTTTGCCCCACCCCCCAAGGCACTCATGACACAGGGCTCCATCCGGATTCGCGGCGCGCGCCAGCACAACCTCCAGAACCTCGACCTCGACATCCGCACCGGCGAGATGACGGTGGTCACCGGGCCCAGCGGCTCGGGCAAGTCCAGCCTCGTTTTCGACACCCTCTACGCCGAAGGCCAGCGGCGCTACGTGGAGACCTTCTCCGCCTACGCCCGCCAGTTCCTGGACCGCATGGACAAGCCGGCCGTCGACAAGGTGGAGGGCGTGCCGCCCGCCATCGCCATCGACCAGACCAACCCGGTGCGCTCCTCGCGCTCCACGGTCGGCACGATGACCGAGCTGAACGACCACCTGAAGCTGCTCTTCGCGCGCGCGGCCAACCTGTTCGACCGCGAAACCGCGCTGCCGGTGCGCCACGATTCGCCCGACAGCATCTACGCGCAGATCGTCGAGCGCGCGGCCGCGGCGGGAGATCCGCGCCTCGTGGTCACCTTTCCGGTTGAGCTGCCCGCGAGCACCACGGCCGAGGAAGTCACGCAGTGGCTGTCGGCCAGCGGCTTCACGCGCGTGCAGGCCGAGCGCGAGGTGGCCACGCCCACCGGGCCGCGCAAGGTGCTCGACGTGGTGGCCGACCGCTTCCGCGCCTCGAGCGCCGAGCGCTCGCGCGTGGTCGAGGCCATCGAGGTGGCGCTCAAGCGCGGCAGCGGGCGCGTCACCGTGCATGCCACCGGTTCAGAGGAAAACGCACCGACCGATGTGTGGAAGTTCTCCACCGGCCTGCACTGCCCCGAGAGCGACATCCGCTACGCCGACCCCATCCCGTCGATGTTCTCGTTCAACTCGGCCGTGGGCGCCTGCGAAACCTGCCGCGGCTTTGGCCGCGTGATCGGCGTCGACCTGGGCCTGGTGATTCCGAACGACAAGCTCACGCTGCGAGCCGGCGCCATCAAGACCATCCAGACGCCCGCCTGGAAGGAAGCGCAGGACGACCTCATGCGCCATGCCGAAACCGCCGGCATTCCGCGCGACACCCCCTGGAACAAGCTCACCGACGAGCAGAAGCACTGGGTGATCGAAGGCACGCCCAACTACAAGGAAGGCAACTGGAACAAGCAGTGGTACGGCGTGCGGCGCTTCTTCGGCTACCTGGAGAGCAAGGCCTACAAGATGCACATCCGCGTGCTCTTGTCCAAATACCGCAGCTACACGCCGTGCCCCACCTGCAGCGGCGCGCGCCTGAAGCTCGACAGCCTGCTGTGGCGCATCGGCAGCAAGGAAGACGCCGACGCGGTGCTGCCGCCCGAAAAGCGCTTCATGCCCACGGGCGCCAAGTGGACGCGCGCGCAGCTCGAAGCCCTGCCGGGCCTGTGCCTGCACGACCTGATGCTGCTGCCCATCGAGCGGCTGCGCAGGCTCTTCGACCGCGTCGAGCATCACGGCAACGGCCACACGGTGAGCGAAGGCGAAACGCAGGCGCTGAAGCTGCTGTTCGAAGAAATCACCACGCGCCTGCGCTACCTGCACGACGTCGGCATCGGCTACCTCACGCTCGACCGCCAGAGCCGCACGCTGAGCGGCGGCGAAGTGCAGCGCATCAACCTCACGACGGCGCTTGGCACCTCGCTGGTCAATACGCTCTTCGTGCTCGACGAGCCCAGCATCGGCCTGCACCCGCGCGACATGAACCGCATCACCGAGGCCATGCTGCGCCTGCGCGACGCCGGCAACACGCTGGTGGTGGTCGAGCACGACCCGGCCGTGATGCTCGCCGCCGACCGTGTGATCGACATGGGCCCCGGCCCCGGCGCGCGCGGCGGGCAGATCGTGTTCGACGGCACCACCGACCAGCTGCGCGACGCCGACACGCTCACCGGCCAGTACCTGGGCGGGCGCAAGAAGATCGGCATGGGCTTCAAGCGGCTCGTGAGCGAGAACACGCACCGCCTCATTCTCGAAGGCGTGCGCGAGCACAACCTCAAGAACATCGCGGTCGAGTTCCCGCTGGCGCGCCTGGTGTGCGTCACCGGCGTCAGCGGCTCGGGCAAGTCCACGCTGATCCAGGACGTGCTGGCGCCTGCGCTGATGCGCCACTTCGGCAAGGCCACCGAAACGCCCGGCGCGCACGACCGCATGCTCGGCGCCGACCACCTGGGCGACGTGGTGTTCGTCGACCAGTCGCCCATCGGCAAGACCGCGCGTTCCAACCCCGCGAGCTACGTGGGCGCGTGGGACGCCATCCGCGAAATATTCGCCACCGCGGCGCTGTCGCGCCAGCGCGGCTACACCGCGAGCAAGTTCAGCTTCAACTCCGGCGACGGGCGCTGCCCGACCTGCGGCGGCTCGGGCTTCGAGCACGTCGAGATGCAGTTCCTGTCCGACGTGTACCTTCGCTGCCCCGATTGCGACGGCAAGCGCTACCGCCCCGAAATCCTCGAAGTACGCGTGGAGCGCAAGGGCAAGAGCTACAACGTGGCCGACGTGCTCGACCTCACCGTGGCCGAAGCGGCCACCGTGTTCGAGGCCGACCGCGACGTGCTGCGCGTGCTGCAGCCGATTTCCGACGTGGGCCTGGACTACGTCAAGCTCGGCCAGCCCGTGCCCACGCTGAGCGGCGGCGAGGCGCAGCGCCTGAAGCTCGCGGGTTTCCTGGCCGAGGCCGCCAAGAGCGCGACCTCGAGCAAGCAGTCGGTGGCGCGCAAGGGCACGCTCTTCCTGTTCGACGAGCCGACCACCGGCCTGCACTTCGACGACATCGCGCGGCTGATGCGCGCGCTGCGCAAGCTGCTCGACGCCGGCCATTCGCTGATCGTCATCGAGCACAACCTCGACGTGATCCGCGCGAGCGACTGGCTCATCGACCTCGGCCCCGAAGGCGGCGAGGGCGGTGGCCAGGTGGTGGCAGAAGGCACGCCGGAGCAGCTGCGCGAGAACCGCGCCTCGCTCACCGGCGCCGCGCTGGCCGACTATGAATTGGCCATCGGCCCCGACGCCTACAAGGTGGCCGAGCGCGCCGCGCGCCGCTACATCGCCAATGCGAAGACGGCGCCGGGCAGCAACGCGATCGAGATCGTCAACGCGCGCGAGCACAACCTGAAGAACCTCAGCGTCGACATTCCGCGCGGCAAGTTCAGCGTGGTGACCGGCGTGAGCGGCTCGGGCAAGTCGACGCTGGCCTTCGACATTCTTTTCAACGAAGGGCAGCGCCGGTACCTCGAATCGCTCAACGCCTATGCGCGCAGCATCGTGCAGCCGGCAGGCCGGCCCGAGGTGGACGCGGTGTACGGCATTCCGCCGACCGTGGCCATCGAGCAGCGCCTGTCGCGTGGCGGCCGCAAGAGCACGGTGGGCACCACCACCGAGGTGTGGCACTTCCTGCGGCTGCTGTACGTGAAGCTGGGCATCCAGCACTGCATTCACGACGGCGCGGCCGTGCAGCCGCAGACGCCCGACAGCATCGCCGCGCAGCTCATGCGCAACTTCAAGGGCCAGCACATCGGCCTGCTCGCGCCGCTGGTGAGCAACCGCAAGGGCGTGTACACCGAGCTGGCCGACTGGGCGCGCCCGCGCGGCTTCACGCACCTGCGCGTGGACGGCGACTTCCTGCCGACCACCGGCTTCCCGCGCATCGACCGCTTCAAGGAGCACAGCATCGAGCTGCCCGTGGCCAGCCTCGACGTGCTGCCATCGAAGGAGACCGAGCTGCGCGAGGCGTTGACCAAGGCGCTCGAACACGGCAAGGGCGTTGTGCACGTGCTGAGCCAGCTCGACGGCCTGCGCGCCGCGATGATGGCGGGCGTGTCCGCCGCCGGCATCGGCCGCGTGAACGTGTTCTCCACGCTGCGCGCCTGCCCGGTGTGCAGCACCAGCTACGCCGAACTCGACCCGCGCCTGTTCAGCTACAACAGCAAGCACGGCTGGTGCCCCGATTGCGTGGGCACGGGCGTCAAGCTCAGCAAGGACCAGCGGAAGGTGTTCGACGACTCCGTGCTGGCCGACGACAACAAGGGCCGCGAGCAGACCTTTGCCGAACCCGAGGTCGAGGACTTGGCCGACGTGGTCTGCCCGACCTGCGAGGGCACGCGCCTGAACGCCACGGCCCGCGCCGTGGGCTTCGGCACCGCGGCCGACGGCTCGGGCGGCATCGGCATCACCGAGTTGGCGCGCATGAGCGTGACCGAGGTGCGGCAGTGGTTCGAGGGGCTGTCGCTCACGGGCCGCGAAGCGGAGATCGCGCGCGATCTCGTGCCCGAGATCAAGAGCCGGCTCGAATTCCTCGAAGAAGTGGGCCTGGGCTACCTCACGCTCGACCGTGGCGCGCCCACGCTTTCAGGCGGCGAGGCGCAGCGCATCCGCCTGGCGGCGCAGCTCGGCAGCAACCTGCAGGGAGTGTGCTACGTGCTCGACGAGCCGACCATCGGCCTGCACGCGCGCGACAACCAGATCCTGCTCGACGCGCTGCACAAGCTCGGCGACAAGGGCAACACGCTGGTGGTGGTGGAGCACGACGAAGACACAATCCGCCGCGCCGACCACATCATCGACATCGGCCCGAGCGCGGGCAAGCGCGGCGGCCGGCTGGTGGCCGAGGGCTCGGTGGCCGACATCCAGAACGCCGGCGATTCGCAGACCGGCCGCTACCTGCGCGATGCCATCAAGCACCCGCTGCAGGCGCGCCGCCTCGTGCCTTCGCCCAACCCCAAGGCCACGGACAACGGCGAATGGCTCACCGTGCACGGCGCCGACCTGCACAACCTGCAGGACGTGACCGCCGCGCTGCCGCTGCACCGCCTGGTGGTGGTCACGGGCGTCAGCGGCTCGGGCAAGTCGACGCTCGCGCGCGACGTGCTGCTGGCCAACGTGCACGGCATCGTGGTGCAGCGCATGACCAAGGCGGGCCGCGACGCCGACGCCGCCGGCAAGCGCCCGGCCTGGGCCGGCTGCAGCAAGGTCGAGGGCTACGAGACCATCGACCGCGTGCTCGAAGTCGACCAGACGCCCATCGGCAAGACGCCGCGCAGCTGCCCGGCCACCTACATCGGCTTCTGGGACACCATCCGCAAGCTCTTCGCCGACACGCTCGAAGCCAAGGCGCGCGGCTACGGCCCGGCGCGCTTCAGCTTCAACACCGGCGAAGGTCGCTGCCCCGGTTGCGACGGTGCGGGCGTGCGCACCATCGAGATGAGCTTCCTGCCCGACGTGAAGGTGCCCTGCGAGGTGTGCCACGGCGCGCGCTTCAACCCCGAGACGCTGGCCGTGAGCTGGCGCGGCAAGAGCATCGGCGACGTGCTGAAGATGGAAGTCGACGAGGCCGTCGAGTTCTTCGCGAGCATGCCCAACATCGCCCACCCGCTGCAGCTGCTGAAGGACGTGGGGCTCGGCTACCTCACGCTGGGGCAACCCTCGCCCACGCTGTCGGGCGGCGAAGCGCAGCGCATCAAGCTGGTGACCGAGCTGAGCAAGGTGCGCGACGACATCACCCGCCGCGGCCAGAAGGCGCCGCACACGCTGTACGTGCTCGATGAGCCGACCGTGGGCCTGCACATGGCCGACGTCGAGAAGCTGATCCACGTGCTGCACCGGCTGGTGAACGGCGGCCACAGCGTGGTGGTGATCGAGCACGACCTCGACCTGATCGCCGAGGC
This sequence comes from Variovorax sp. YR634, assembly GCF_900106655.1. Classification (NCBI taxonomy): domain Bacteria; kingdom Pseudomonadati; phylum Pseudomonadota; class Betaproteobacteria; order Burkholderiales; family Comamonadaceae; genus Variovorax; species Variovorax sp. YR634. The sequence goes on along the minus strand of NZ_FNOL01000010.1, from coordinate 165,152 downwards.
CGACTGGATCCTCGACCTCGGGCCCGAGGGCGGCAACGCCGGTGGGCGCATCGTCGCGGCGGCGCCGCCGGAAGAGGTGGTGCGGCTTGGCACGCACACCGGCGTGGCCTTGGCGCCAGTGCTGGCGCGATAGACAGGGCAGGGCGGGGCTTGCCCCGCCTTCTTCCTCCTCCTCCTCTTATTTCTGGATATCGCCCAGGCAGAGGTACTTGATCTCCACGTAATCGTCCATGCCGTGGTGCGAGCCTTCGCGCCCCAGGCCCGACTGCTTCACGCCGCCGAAGGGCACGTGCTCGGTGGCGATCACGCCGGCGTTGATGCCGACCATGCCGTATTCCAGCGCTTCCGCCACGCGAAAGATCCGGCCCACGTCGCGTGTGTAGAAGTAGCTCGCGAGGCCGAACTCGGTGTTGTTTGCCGCGTCGATGCCGTCCTGCTCGGTCTTGAAGCGGAACACGGGCGCGAAGGGGCCGAAGGTTTCTTCGCGCGCGCACAGCATGTCGGGCGTGGCTTCGGCAATCACGGTCGGCTCGAAGAACTGGCCCTGCATCCTGTGGCCGCCCGCCAGCACCTTGCCGCCCTTGGCGATGGCGTCGGCTACATGGCGCTGCACCTTGTCGATGGCCGCATCCTCGATCAGCGGGCCCTGCGTCACGCCGTCCTCGAAGCCGTTGCCGACCTTGAGCGCCCTGACCTTGGCCGCGAACTTCTCGACGAAGGCGTCATAGATGCCTTCCTGCACATACAGCCGGTTGGCGCACACGCAGGTCTGGCCGGCGTTGCGGTATTTGCTCGCGATGGCGCCTTCGACAGCCGAATCCACATCCGCGTCGTCGAACACCAGGAAAGGCGCGTTGCCGCCCAGCTCCAGCGAAAGCTTCTTGACCGTCGGCGCGCACTGGCTCATCAGGATGCGGCCCACTTCGGTGGAGCCCGTGAAGCTCAGGTGGCGCACGACGTCGCTCTCGCACAGCTCCTTGCCGATCGCGATGCTGTTCTGGCTGTCGGCCGTGAGCACGTTGAGCACGCCCGCCGGAATGCCGGCCCGCACGGCCAGCTCCGCAGCGGCCAGCGCGGTCAGCGGCGTGAGTTCGGCCGGCTTGATGACGACCGTGCAGCCCGCGGCCAGTGCCGGCGCCACCTTGCGGGTGATCATGGCCAGCGGAAAATTCCACGGCGTGATCGCCGCGCACACGCCGATGGGCTGCTTCATCACCATCAGGCGGCGGTTGTTGTCGAACTGCGGCAGCACCTCGCCGTTCACGCGCTTGGCTTCCTCGGCAAACCACTCGATGAAGCTCGCGCCGTAGGCAACCTCGCCCTTGGCTTCGGCAAAAGGCTTGCCCTGCTCGGCGGTCATCAGGCGGCCCAGGTCTTCGGTGTTGGCGATCAGCAGATCGAACCACTTGCGCAGCACGATGCTGCGCTCCTTGCCGGTCTTGCCGCGCCAGGCGGCAAGCGCCTTGTTGGCGGCGGCGATGGCGTGCGCGGCGTCTGTGCGCGTGAGGTTGGCCACGTCGACCAGCTTCCGGCCGGTGGCCGGGTCGTTCACGTCGAAGCGGCTCGCGCCCGCAATCCACTCGCCTGCGATCAGCGCATCGGTCTTGAGCAGGGTCGGGTCGTTCAGCAGCGCGAGGGGAGATGTCTTCGTGTCCATGGTGTCGTGTTGTCTCTAAAGAAGTGAGTAGCCGGTGCAAGCACCCGGTGTCAGCGAAAAGGTACGCCCGGAAGCACGCAGAGCATTTCGTAAAGCAGATTGGCCCCGAGCAGCGCAGTGTTTCCGCTCGTGTCGTACGGCGGGCTGACCTCTACCAGGTCGGCGCCCACCACGTTCAGCCCGCGGCAGCCGCGCACGATTTCCAGCACCTGCGGCACGGTAAGGCCACCGATCTCCGGCGTGCCGGTGCCACCGGCGAACGAGGGGTCGATGCCGTCGATGTCGAAGCTGATGTACACCGGATGCGTCGGCCCGATGCGCTCGCGCACCTGCGCCATCAGCGGCGCCAGCGACTGGTACCAGACCTCGTGCGCCTGCACCACTGTGAAGCCCTGTTCACGCGGCCAGTCGAAATCGTCCGCCGCATAGCCGGTGCCGCGCAGGCCGATCTGCCAGACCTTGTCGCAGGCCAGCAGGCCCTCTTCGACGGCGCGCCGGAAAGGTGTGCCGTGCGCGATGCGCTCGCCGAACATGTCGTCGTTCACGTCCGCATGCGCATCCACATGCACCAGCGCCACCGGGCCGTGCCTCCGCGCCAATGCGCGCAGGATCGGCAGCGCGATGGTGTGGTCGCCGCCCAGCGTCAGCGGCGCGCAGCCGGCGGCCAGCACCGTGTCGTAGAAGTCCGAGATGATGTCGATCGATTTTTCGAGCGAATAGGTATTGATCGGCACATCGCCCAGGTCGGCCACGTTCAGCTTGTCGAAGGGCGCCGCGCCGGTGGCCATGTTGTAGGGCCGCAGCAATGCCGACTCCGCACGGATCTGGCGCGGCCCGAAGCGCGCCCCCGGCCGGTTGGAAGTGCCGATGTCCAGCGGCACGCCGATGAATGCCGCGTCCAGCCCTGCCGGAGACGTTGCAGCGGGCAGCCGCATCATCGTGCCGGGGCCGGCGAAGCGCGGCATCGTGTTGCCGCCCAGCGGCTGGTTCGGTGTTGTGTTGGTGGGCATCGTGCGTGTGCGGGTTCAACGCCGCCGGCCGCGCAGCCATTCGAGCGCAAGCAGCAGCGTGGTGGTGAAGATGATCAGCAGCGTCGCCACGGCGGCGATGGTGGGCGAGATGTTCTCGCGGATGCCGGTGAACATCTGGCGCGGCAGCGTGACCTGGTCCGGCCCCGCGAGGAACAGCGTGACCACCACCTCGTCGAATGAAGTGGCAAAGGCGAACAGCGCGCCCGAGATCACGCCCGGCGCAATCACCGGCAGCGTGACGCGCATGAAGGTCCTGAACGGTGTCTCCCCCAGGCTCAGCGATGCGCGCACCAGGTTCTGGTTGAAGCCGGCCAGTGTGGCGAGCACGGTGGTCAGCACGAAGGGCGCACCCAGCGCCGCATGCACCACGATCAGCCCGAAGTAGGTGTCGGCCAGGCCGATGGGGGCGAAGTAGAGATACGTGGCGACGCCCACCACCACGATCGGCACCACCATCGGCGAGATCAGCACGCTCATGAGCAGGCCCTTGAAGGCGAAGCTCGTGCGCGACAACCCCACCGCCGCCAGCGTGCCCAGCACGGTGGCCAGCACCGTGGCGGCCGGCGCGACGATGAAGCTGTTGCGCGCCGCGCGTGCCCACTCGGGCGATTCGAAGAGGTTGCGATACCACCGCAGCGACCAGCCGGGAATCGGGTAGGCCAGGAACGAACTGTCGGAGAACGACAGCGGAATCACCACCAGGATCGGCGCCAGCAAGAAGGCCAGCACCGCGACACAGCCGCCGCGCACCAGCCACCAGCCGAGCTTGTCGGCGAAGGTGGCATAGGCCGGGAATTGGGGAAGCTTCAACATGCTTGTCTGTCTTTCGTGCGGCTTTTCGTGCGGCTCATCCGAGGCTCAGCTCGGCCTTGCCGATGCGGCGGTACACGGCATACAGAATCAGCGTGGCGACCAGCAGTACGGAGCCCAGCGCGCACGCCATGCCCCAGTTGATTTCGACGTTGGTGTAGCGCGCGATGTAGTAGCTCAGCATCTGGTCGTCCGCGCCGCCGAGCAGCGCCGGCGTCACGTAGTAGCCGATCGCCAGGATGAAGACCAGCAGCGCGCCGGCGCCGATGCCCGGGTAGGTCTGCGGCACGTAAACGCGGAAGAAGGCCGCCAGCGGCGAGCTGCCCAGCGAGACGGCCGCGCGCAGGTAGGTGGGCGGCACGCTCTTCATGACGCTGTACAGCGGCAGGATCATGAAGGGCAGCAGGATGTGCACCATCGCGATGATCACGCCGGTGCGGTTGAACAGCAGCGCCAGCGGATGATCGATCAGGCCGATGCCCATGAGGCCCCGGTTGACCAGCCCCTCGGACTGCAGCAGCACGATCCACGCCGCCACGCGCACCAGGATGGAAGTCCAGAACGGCACCAGCACCAGGATCATCAGCACGTTGGCCTTGCGCGCCGGCAGCGTCGACAGCCACCAGGCCAGCGGATAGGCCAGCAGCAGGCAGAAGAAGGTGACGACGGCGCTGATCTGGAAGGTGCGCAGCAGGATGCCGGCAAAGGCGCGCTGGTCGGCGGGCATGCGCTCGACCTCGCCGGCCACGTCGCGCCGCAGGTCGACCGAGGCGAGCAGGTAGTCGGGCGTCCAGCGCGAGCCGTTCTTGGCAATCGCCTGCCAGTACGGCGCCTCGCCCCAGCGCGGGTCGAGCTCCAGCATGCGCGCCTTGACCTCTTCCGGCGTGCCGGCGATCGGCAGCGCACGGAAGGTGCCCATCACCAGCGAGCGGGCGCCGGCGATCTCGGTGTTGAGGCGGCGCGCCAGGGCGCCGGCGTCGGAGCTGTCGGGCAGCTGGGCGAGATCGGCCGCGATGGCTGCAAAGGCCGCCGGCGCGGGCGCCTCCTTGCGGTTCCAGCCGTCGAGCGCGCGCACGGTGCGCGGCAGCGCGTTGGCCACCTCGGGGTTTTCTACCGCACGCTGCAGCAGCGCCACGATGGGCACCAGCAGCGTCAGCAGCAGAAACACCAGCAGCGGCACCGTGAGCGCAAACGCGCGCCACTTTCGGCGGGCTTCGGCGCGCGCCAGCGCACGCCGCAGTTCGCCGGGCGGCGCTTCTGCTGGAACCAGGGGGACAGACGTTGCCGCGTGCATGGACTCTTTCGCGCTCGCTCGTTTGCCCGTTTACTGCGTGGCCCAGGATGCGAAGCGCTTCTCGAGCGCCTCGCCCTGGTCGGCCCAGAAGCCGACGTTGAACTGCAGCGCATCCTTGGCGTTGGTCGACGAGGTCGGCAGGTCGGCCAGCACCTTGCTGCTCAGCGAAGTCAGCGCCTTGGTGTTGGTGGGGCCGTAGGCGATGTTCTGGGCATAGACCGCCTGGTTGGCCGGTTGCATCGCGAACTGGATGTACTTCAGCGAGGCTTCCTTGTTCGGCGCGCCCTTCGGGATCACCAGGTAGTCGAGGTCGTAGATGCCGCCCGGCCAGTAGATCTTGAGGTCGCGGCCTTCGCGGTTGGCCGCGTCGATGCGGCCGTTGTAGACGGTGGTCAGCACCACGTCGCCGGCCACCAGGAACTGCGGCGGCTGCGCGCCGGCCTCCCACCACTGGATGTTCGGCTTGAGTTCGGTGAGCTTCTTGAATGCGCGGTCGGCGCCTTCCTTGGTGCCGAGCACCTTGTAGACATCGGCCGGCTTCACGCCGTCGGCCATGAGCGCGAACTCGAGGTTGTAGCGCGCGCCCTTGCGCATGCCGCGCTTGCCGGGGATCTTCTTCACATCCCAGAAATCGGCCCAGCTGCTGGGCGCGGTCTTGAGCTTCTCACCGTTGTAGGCCATGACGGTCGACCACACGAAGAGGCCCACGCCGCAGTCGGTGACGGCGGCTGGCAGGAAGTCTGCCTTGCTGCCGATCTTGGAATAGTCGAGCTTCTCGAACAGGCCCTCGTCGCAGCCGCGTGCCGCGTCGGGCGACTCGACCTCGACCACGTCCCAGGTGACCTTCTTCGTCTCGACCATGGCCTTGATCTTGGCCTGCTCGCCGTTGTATTCGACCGGGATGATCTTGGTGCCGGTCTTCTCGAAGGGCTCGTAGTAGGCCTTCTTCTGGGCATTGGCGTTGGCGCCGCCGAAGTTGACCACGGTGAGCTGCTGCTGGGCAAAGGCCGGCAGTGCGAAGCTGGCGGCGACGGTGCAGGCGAGGAGAGTCTTTTTCATGGTGGAAGTCTTCCTGGGTGATGAAAGCAAAGAAAGGAAACGAGGGAACAACAAGCCGGATTCAGGAGGCATAGATGCGCGCATGCGCCGTCGGAAATTCGAGCACCACCGCTTCGCCGGCCTGCGGCGCGGCGGCACCTTCGAGGCCGTTCAGCGGCAGCTTCACGGTGGCTTCGGCCTGGTCGCCGCCGACGCTGCACAGCAGCCGCAGGTGGTCGCCGAAGTAGATGACGCGCGCCACCTGGGCGGCGAGCATGTTGTCGCGCGGCGCGGGGGGACTGCGGTGCAGCACCACCCGCTCGGGGCGGATGCAGGCCTCGACGGTCGCGCCCGCGGCAGCGCCGCTGACGTTGAGCCCGTGCAGCACGCGGCCATCGGGCAGCTTCATCTCGGCGTGTTCGCCACTGTGGCCCTGTTGGCCCAGCTGGCCCTTGAGCACGGTGTTGTCGCCGACGAAGCCGGCCACGAAGCGGTTGGAAGGCGTCTCGTACAGCCGGTCGACCGTGTCCAGCTGCTGGATCACGCCTTCGTTGAACACCGCCACGCGGTCGCTCATGGTGAGCGCCTCGCCCTGGTCGTGCGTCACGTAGACGAAGGTCACGCCCAGCTGGCGGTGCAGGTCCTTGAGCTCGATCTGCATGTGCTCGCGCAGCTGCTTGTCGAGCGCGCCGAGCGGCTCGTCCATCAGCACGAGCTGGGGCTCGAACACCAGCGCACGCGCCAGCGCCACGCGCTGCTGCTGGCCGCCAGAGAGCTGGCCGGGCAGGCGGTCGGTCATGCCGCGCAGCTGCACCATGTCGAGCGCGCGCTGCACGCGGCGCTGCTGCTCGTCCTTGGGCACCTTGCGCACGGTGAGCGGATAGGCCACGTTCTGGCCCACGCTCAGGTGCGGAAACAGCGCGTAGTTCTGGAAGACCATGCCGAAGTTCCGCTTGTGCGGCGGCGTGCCGGTGATCTGCTTGCCGTCGAGCAGGATCTCGCCCGAGGTCGGCGATTCGAAGCCCGCCAGCATCATCAGCGTGGTGGTCTTGCCCGACCCCGAAGGCCCGAGCAGGCTCAGGAACTCGCCACGGTGAATGTCCAGATCGAGCTGGCGCACCACCAGGTGTTCGCCGTCGTAGGTTTTCTGGACGCGCTGGAAGCGCACCAAGGGTTCTGCTGTCATGGAGGAGGAATTAAGGAAAGGATCTGTCGATCAGCGCAGTGCGGCGAAGCTGTCCGCGAGAAGCGCCAGGCCTTCGTCCACAAGCAAGTCGGATGCCGTGAGCGGCACCAGTACGCGAATTACATTGCCGTAGGTGCCGCATGACAGCAGGATTAACCCGCGCCGTGCCGCCTCCGCGACCACCTTGCGGGTCAGCGCGGCATCGGGGCGCGACGTGTCGCCCTGCTCGAACAGCTCGACGGCCACCATGGCGCCGAGCCCGCGCACGTCGCCGATGGCCGGCACGTCGGCCGCGATGCGGCGCAGGCCGGCCGTGAGCCGCTCGCCCAGCGCCCGGCTGCGCGCCAGCAGTTGCTCGTCGTCGAACACTTTCAGCACCGCGAGCGCCGCGGCGCAGCCGATGGGGCTGCCGGCATAGGTGCCGCCCAGGCCGCCGGGCGCGGGGGCGTCCATTACCTCGGCGCGGCCCACCACGCCGGAGATGGGGAAGCCGCCCGCCATCGACTTGGCGGTGGTGATCAGGTCGGGTGCCACGGGCCACTGCTCGCTGGCGAACCAGGTGCCGGTGCGGCCCGCGCCGGTCTGCACCTCGTCGGCAATGATCAGGATGCCGTGGCGGTCCGCCAGCGCGCGCAGGCCTTCGACGAAGTCGTTGGGCGCCACGTAGAAGCCGCCCTCGCCCTGCACTGGCTCCAGGATGAAGGCCGCCACGCGCTCGGGCTCGATGTCGTTCTTGAACAGCAGCTCGACCGAATGCAGTGCATCGTCCACGCTCACGCCGTGCAGCGCATTCGGGTACAGCGCATGGAACACCTCGCCCGGGAAGGGGCCGAAGCCGATCTTGTAGGGAGCCACCTTGCCGGTGAGGCCGAGCGTCATCATCGTGCGGCCGTGGTAGCCGCCGGTGAAGGCAATGACGCCGGGGCGCCGGGTGTGGGCGCGGGCGATCTTGACGGCGTTCTCCACCGCCTCGGCGCCGGTGCTCAGGAAGATCGACTTCTTCGCGAACGCGCCCGGTGCCAGTGCATTCAGGCGCTCGGCCAGCTCCACATAGGGCTCGTAGGCCACCACCTGGAAGCAGGTGTGCGAATAAAGATCTACCTGCGCCTTGACGGCGGCGCTGATCTCCGGATGGCAGTGGCCGGTGTTGAGCACCGCGATGCCGCCGGCGAAGTCGATGTAGCGGCGGCCCTCGACGTCCCACAGTTCGGCGTTGGCGGCCCGGCTGACGAAGATTTCATGGGCCTGGCCGACGCCGCGGGCGACGGCCGCGTTGCGGCGGGCCATGAGGGCGGCGTTGCTGAGGTGGGGTTCGCGTTGCATGGTACGACCTGTGCTTTGGTGCTGTGAAGAAGGAATCCCGGCACTCTAGGTCGCGCGATTCGATCCAGCCATGTACACCGGAAGTGATCGCCCGGAAGACTGTACTGGTCTTGTATCCTGTACATACTTTCCTCAATATGGTGCAGGCCGGACTGCCGGAGACACCCCCGATGCTCATTCTTCGCCCCGAACAGCCGACGCCGCTGGTAAGCCAGATCGTGGAAGGGCTGCGCGGACTGATAGGCGCCCAGAAGCTCAAGGCCGACAGCAAGCTGCCGTCGATCCGCGCCTTTGCCGCGGCCCACGGCGTCAGTGTCTTCACGGTGGTCGAGGCCTACGACCGGCTGGTGGCGCAGGGCCTGCTGGTCTCGCGCGCCAACGCGGGCTTCTTCGTCAAGCGGCGCAGCGAAGACAGCGCCGCCGGTGCGGCCAGCGTGCCCCGCCCGGACCCCCGCTTCGACGCCCGCTGGTATCTGCAGCAGATCTTCGAGAACCGCAACCTCCCGCTCAAGCCCGGCTGCGGCTGGCTGCCACACGACTGGCTGTTCGAGGACGGCATGCGCCGCAGCCTGCGCCACCTGGCCTCCGAAGGCACCGACATCGGCGGCTACGGCCTGCCCTTCGGCCACATGGCGCTGCGCATGGCAACGGCCGAGGCGCTGTCGGAGCAGCAGATCGTGGTCGAGGCCGCGCAGGTCCTGCTGACCCAGGGTTCCAGCCAGGCGCTGGACCTGGTCGCGCGCCGCCTGCTCAAGCCGGGCGATTCGGTGCTGGTGGACGACCCGGGTTATCCGAACCTGATGTTCATGCTGCGCTTCCTGGGCGTGGAGATCATCGGCGTGCCGCGCACCCCAACGGGCTACGACATGCCCGCGCTCGAGGCGCTGCTCGCGGTGCACCGGCCCAAGGCCTTCTTCACCCAGCCCCGGCTGCAGAGCCCGACCTGCTCGATGGCTTCGCTGCCGCAACTGGTGCAACTGCTCCAGCTGGCCCAGACGCACGACTTCACGCTGGTAGAGAACGACATCTACGCCGAGATGGACGCGTCGATGCGCCCCTCGCTCGCCAGCCTGGGGCAACTGCGCCGCGTGGTCTACGTGGGCAGCTACTCGAAGACCATCTCGCCGAACATCCGCGTCGGCTATGTGGTCGCCCAGCCGGAGCTGCTCGAAGAGCTGGCGCAGCTCAAGATGGTTTCGGGCCTCACCTCGTCCGACATCACCGAGCGCCTGGCCTTCGGCACCGTGACCGACGGCCGCTGGCGCAAGCATCTCAAGGCCCTGCGCGACAGGCTCGCGCAGGCGCAAGGCAGTGTCGCGAGGCGGCTGGACGGGCTTGGCTTCGAGCTGTTCCATGAAGCCGCGGCCGGCATGTACCTGTGGGCCCGGCACCCGGACATTGCCGACAGCGCCGAGCTTTCGCGGCGCGCCGCGGCGGAGGGAATCATGCTCGGCCCGGGCCAGCTGTTCCTGGTCAACCCGCATCCCACCGGCTGGCTCCGGTTCAACGTGGCCTTCAGCGAAGACGAGCGGCTGTGGCGCTTTCTTGAGCGCAACATCGAAGAGCACAGGCACGACTGACTGCTGGCACGGCCGGGGCTCGCAAAGGCCAGCAAGCAGGCGCACAATGGCTCGAACCCTTGGCGCAGGCGCATCCTGAATCAGCCATGGTGGAGTGAACATGTGAGGGGATGAAGCGCCGTGCCGGGGGCTACGCAAGGAGCCGCGCCATGACCCGCTTCATCGATGTTCACAGCCTGGTCCGCCTGGTGGACGAGACCGGCATTCCCCAGTTCCTCACCGCGCTGGCCGACGCGCTGCGCGACGACTTCCTGCGGTGGCGCGAGTTCGACAAGAAGGCGCGCGTGGCCAGCCATTCGCACCTGGGCGTGATCGAGCTGATGCCCGTGGCCGACGACGGCGCCTATGCCTTCAAGTACGTCAACGGGCATCCGCACAACACGCAGGTCGGGCTGCCGACAGTCATGGCTTTCGGCGTGCTGGCGGAAGTCGATACGGGCTATCCGGTGCTGCTGTCAGAACTTACGCTCACCACCGCGTTGCGCACGGCTGCTACCTCGGCGATGGCGGCGCAGGCCTTGGCGCGGCCCGATTCGCGCAGCCTCGCGCTGATCGGCAACGGCTCGCAGAGCGAATTCCAGGCGCTGGCCTTCCATGCGCTGCTCGGCATCGAGGAAGTGCGCGTGTTCGACACCGACCCGCACGCCACCGACAAGCTGGTGCGCCACCTGTCGGCCTGCACGTCGCTGGACATCGTGCGCGCGCACTCCGTGGCCGATGCGGTGCGCGGCGCCGACATCGTCACCACCGTTACCGCCTGCCAGGGGCGCGCGACCGTGCTCACGCCCGACATGATCGAGCCGGGCATGCACATCAACGCCGTGGGCGGCGATTCGCCCGGCAAGACCGAGCTGCACCCCGACGTGCTGCGCAAGGCGCGCGTGTTCGTCGAGTACGAGCCGCAGACCCGCGTCGAGGGCGAGATCCAGCAGATGCCCGCCGACTTCCCGGTGCACGAACTGTGGCGCGTGCTGCTCGGCGAAGTGCCCGGCCGCGAGACCCCCGCACAAGTCACGCTGTTCGATTCGGTGGGCTTCGCGCTGGAGGACTACACGGCGCTGCGCTACATCCAGCGCCTTGCCACGGAGCGCGGCATCGGCCAGCAGATCGCGCTGGTGCCCGAGCTCGACGACCCGAAGGACCTGTTCGGCCTCACGGCCTCGGGCCGGCGACGGGCGGTGCTGCGGCGTGCGGCATGATGGGCGGCTTCATCACCGCCGATCCTGCTTTTCTCCATGCTCACCATCTACAACGACCAGCACGTTCTTCACCAGGGCAAAGTCGAGATGTTCCGCGGCGAACTCGTGCCGTGCTTCGAGGTGCCCGCCCGCGTCGATCATGTGAAGCATGAGCTGGAGCGCAGGGGCTTCGGCACGCTGCAGGCACCCGATGCATTCGACGAGGCGCTGCTGGCCAAGGTGCATGCACCGCGCTACCTGGACTTCATCGCGCATGCATGGGACGAGTGGGTCGCGCTGGACCCGACCAACGTCTCGCGTGATGCGCTGCCTTCGTACTGGCCCACGCGCGGCATGCGCACCGACGTGCTGCCGAAGAGCTTTCCGGCGCGCATGGGGCTGTTCTCGTTCGATGCGGGCACGCCGCTGATGGCAGGCAGCTGGGCGGCGGCGCGGCATGGCGCGGCCTGTGCGTGGACCGCGGCGCAGCGCGTCATTGGCGGCGAGCGCGCTGCCTTCTCGCTCTCGCGGCCGCCGGGCCACCATGCCGGCGCCGATTTCTTCGGCGGCTACTGCTTCCTCAACAACGCCGCCGTCGCGGCGCAGGCGCTGCGCGACGCGGGCGTCGAACGCGTGGCCGTGCTCGACGTGGACTACCACCACGGCAACGGCACGCAGGCCATCTTCTATGAGCGCAGCGACGTGCACTTCGCGAGCCTGCACGGCGACCCGCTGACCGACTACCCGTATTACCTGGGCCATGCCGACGAGCGCGGCGCGGGGCAGGGCGAGGGCTTCAACCACAACCTGCCGCTGCCGCGCGGCACGGACTTCGCCGCCTGGCGCGCGGCGCTGAAGACCGCGCTCGACCGCATCGCCGCGGTGAAGGCCGGCGCGCTCGTGGTCTCGCTCGGCGTCGACACCTTCGAGGGCGACCCGATCTCGGGCTTCAAGCTCAAGAGCGACGACTACCTGCGCATGGGCGAAGACCTGGCGCGCGCGGGGCTGCCGACGGTGTTCGTCTTCGAGGGCGGCTATGCGGTGGCTGAAGTGGGGGTGAATGCGGTGAACGTGCTCGAAGGTTTCGGGCAGGCGTAGCCGGCCAGTGCTGCGCTGACGCGCAGGCGACTCGGATGCCGCGAATGGCCCTGTTTTCCCCGGGAAATCAGGGGAGCCCCGATTGCCTTCCCCAACGGGGCGGGGCCCAATCGGCGCTTTCAAAGTCAGGATCCAGTCAGCCATGCTCCGCCGCACCACATTTCTCCGCGCCGCCGTCGCGCTTGCCGCTTGCGGCCTTGTTTCTCCCATGGCGGCGTTCGCGCAGAGCTTTCCCGCCAAGCCCATCAAGCTGGTGATCGCCTTCCCGGCCGGCGGCCCGACCGACATCACCATGCGCCAGCTTGCGGAGAACGCGAGCAAGATCCTCGGCCAGCCGGTGATCATCGACAACAAGCCCGGCGCGGGCGGCACGCTGCCCGCGCAGGCGCTGCAGACCTCGCAGCCCGACGGCTACACCGTCGCGCAGATCCCGCTCGGCGTGTTCCGCCTGGGCTACACCACCAAGATCAACTGGGACCCGCTGAAGGACATCACGTACGTCATCAACGTCACGGGCTACGCCTTCGGCATCGTGGTGCCGGCCAACAGCCCCTTCAAGACCTGGGCCGACTTCGTTGCCTACGCCAAGGCCAACCCCGGCAAGCTCACCTACGGCTCCACCGGCACGCTGACCAGCCCGCACCTGACGACCGAGATCGTCGCGCAGAAGGCCGGCATCGAGCTGCAGCACGTGCCCTACAAGGGCAGCGCCGACCTGATGCTCGCGGTGGTCAGCGGCCAACTGATGGCCGCCGCCGACAGCACCGGCTTCGCGCCTCAGGTCGAGGCGGGCAAGCTGCGCGTGCTGAACACCTGGGGCGAGAAGCGCCTGGCCAAGTTCCCCGACGCGCCCACGCTGAAGGAACTGGGCTACGACGTGGTGCAGAACTCGCCCTTCGGCATCGGCGCGCCCAAGGGCACGCCGCCCGAGGTGGTGAAGAAGCTGCACGACGCGTTCAAGCAGGCGATGGAAGAGCCGAGCTACGTGACCGCGCTCGGGCGCTACGACATGCTGCCGAACTACATGAGCTCGGCGACGTACACCAAGTTTGCGCAGGAGACGGTGGTGCGGGAGAAGGTGATCATCGACAAGCTGGGGTTGGCGAAGGAAGTCAAGACGAACTGAGCACGAACAGCTCGTCCACCAGCCGCGCCGCCAACTCCGGCTTCACTGGATCCGCCCCAAACACAAGGCGAAACACGATCGGCGCAATCAGGTGATCGATCACCTGCTGCGGCTCCGGTGCGTGCTCGCCACGAGCGCGTGCCTGCTCGACCAGCGTCAGCGCCTCCTTGCGGCGGTTGCGCAGGCAGTCGGTGTCCGAATCCCCGTTGGCCAGCGCGGCCGCGGCTTTCAGCAGCGAGGTGTTGCACGGCTTGGCCAGGTGCTCGATGAGTTCGCGCGCCCAGGCTTCGAGGTCGGCCCGTAGCGCGCCGGTGTCTGGCAGTGGGCGGTTCGGGTCCAGCCGGTGGGTGGCCGTCTCCGCCAATAACCCCTGCAGATCGCCCCAGCGCCGGTAGATGCTGGAGGCGCTGACGCCCGCGCGCTCGGCCACTGCCGGCACCGTTACACGCTCCCGCCCCTGTTCGGCCACGAGTTCTTCGAGGGCGGTGCGCACCAGCGCCTGCACTTGCGCGCTGCGGCCACCGGGACGTTTGTGGGGAAGGGCGATGTCGTTCATGGCTGGACTTTAACGCAAAGATATTTGCTTTAGTTGATTCCCAGGTCTAGAATCACAAAAGCAAAAAAAGTTGCGTTAAGGATTCGCCATGCCATCCACCTGCCCCGACCTTGCGGTCAGCACCTCCGACCTCACCGCCCGCGCCAAGCCCTGGCGCCTGCCGGCACGCGCGGCTTTTCCGTTGCTGGCCGCCGTGCTGTTCGCCTTCTTCTTCGCGGCGGCTGCACCGTCGCCGCTGTTCGTGGTGTTCCAGCACGCCTGGCACTTCTCGTCATCGCTGCTCACGGTGGCTTTTGCGATCTACGCGATTGCGTTGCTGATCTCGCTGCTGGTGGCGGGTTCGCTGTCTGACCACATCGGCCGGCGGCCCGTGGTGCTGGCGGCGCTGGTGCTGCAGGCGGTGGCGATGGGGCTCTTCCTGCTGGCGCACGGCATCGGCGGGCTGATCGTCGCTCGCGTGGTGCAGGGCGTGGCCACGGGCATCGCGAGCGGCGCGCTGAGCGCGGCGGTGGTCGAGGCTGCGCCGGCTTCGCGCAAGCGGCTGGGGGCGCTGATCACGAGCGTGTCTCCGCTGGCCGGCCTGGCGTTGGGCGCATTGCTGACGGGTGTGGCGGTGAAGTTCTCGGTTCAGCCGGTGATGCTGGTTTTCGGCGTGCTGGCCGCGGTGTTTGCGCTGGGTGCGGCGGTGGTGCTGTGGATGCCCGAAACCGTCACGCCGCGCGCCGGTACGCTGGCCTCGCTGGTGCCGCGCGTGTCGATTCCCGTGCGCGCACGGGCCGAGTTCGTGCGCGGGCTGCCGGTGTTCGTCGTGGTGTGGGCGCTCGGCGGGCTGTATCTGTCGCTCGCGCCGTCGTTGATGCTGCATGTTTTCGGCATCGACAACGGCGTGGTCAACGGCCTCACGGTGGCGGTGCTCTCCGGCATGGGCGCGATCGCGCCTACGTTGCTCGGCCGATTCGCTGCACCTCGTCCAGCCATCCTCGGCATGGCCAGCATCGCAGTCGGGCTGGGGCTGCTGCTCGCCTCGCTTACCACCCGTTCGCTCGCGCTGTTCTTCGTCGGCACCGCGGTGGCGGGCATCGGCTTCGGCGGTGCGTTCTCGGCGCTGGTGCAAACGCTGGCGCCACTGGCGCAATCGCACGAGCGCGGCGAACTGTTCGCGGCGATCTTCGTCGTGAGCTATCTCGCGTTCAGCCTGCCCGCGATGCTGGCGGGCTTCCTGGTGGCGCCGCTGGGGTTGCTGAACACGACGGAAGGCTATGCGGCGGTGCTGCTGCTGATCGCTGCTTTCGGCGTCTGGAACCAGTGGTCGGTGTTGCGCCGTGGCGCGCATTGACGCGCAATGGCGCGCAGCTCACACATGTCAAGTGCGGTACCCCTTCGTCAATCAAGCGTTAACCCTATGTAATTCATTCGTCTTCTAGCGAAGAAACACTCGGATGCAGTCCTGTGGCGCAAAGGCCCGGACTTCTTAACTGTCGCCCGATACGGAGCGGCGAATTCCCCATCCTGGAGTGATACGAATGAAAAAATCCCTGCTTGTTCTGGCCGCCCTTGCGGCTTGTGGTGCCGCGTCGGCGCAATCGACCGTAACGCTGTTCGGCGTGGTCGACGCCGCCTACCGCAACGTATCGAACAAGAGCGAGTCGACGAACCCCTTCGGCCCCTTCTACAGCGTGAAGGCCAGCCGCACCGAACTGGCCAATTCGGGCCTGAGCTCCAGCCGCCTCGGCTTCCGCGGCGTGGAGGACCTGGGCGGCGGCCTGTCGGCCAGCTTCTGGCTCGAGTCCCCGATCACCAACGACGACGGCGCCACTGGCCTCAGCAATTTCAGCCGCCGCTCGACGGTGAGCCTTGCCGGCAGCTTCGGCGAAATCCGCCTCGGCCGTGACAAGACCGCCACCGTGCTGAACGAAGAGCAGTTCGATCCGTTCGCCGACACCGGCATCGGCGGCTCGCTGATCATCGACGCCAACGAAACCAGCGTGTCGGGCACCGGCTACGGCAGCAACAGCACGTACAAGCGCGCCGGCAACATGGTGCAGTACTTCCTGCCGCGCAACCTGGGCGGCTTCTACGGCAACGTGGGCTACAGCCTGCATGAGCTCACCCGCACCTCGCCGGACTCCGTGGCCGGCGCCGACAAGACCAACACCGGCCGCCACATTGGCGGGCGCGTCGGCTATGCAGCCGGTCCGCTCGACGTGGCCGCCAGCTACGCGCAGAACGACACGAGCTTCACGACCGGCTCCGGCGCCGCGGCCGTGGCGCGCCCGGGCAAGATCAAGACCTTCAACCTCGGCGCGACCTACGACTTCGGCGTGGCCAAGCTGTTCGGCGAGTACTCGCGTTCGAAGGACCAGCGCGACCCGCTGAATGTCTTCACCCGTGTGCCGGACGTGGACCTGACCGGCTACCTGATCGGCGTGACCGTGCCGATCGGCCCGGGCCAGATCCGTGCTTCGTACTCGCAGGTCAAGTACGACTTCAACCGCGTGCCGGTTCTCGGCGTCGTGAACGCCCCCGATCCGAAGTCCAACAAGCTCGCACTGGGCTACGTGCACAACCTGTCGAAGCGCACCGCGCTCTACGGAACGATCGCGCGCGTCAGCAACAAGAACGGCGCGGGCAACACGGTCGGCGCCGGCCCGTCGTATGTCGTCGCGTTCAACCGGGCCGCGCTGCAGCCCAAGTCGTCGATGGGCTACGAGTTCGGCATTCGCCACGCGTTCTGAGCCGGGTAGTCAGTCCTCTCGAGTTTTCTCCAAGGGTCTTCAGACCGATCCTTTTAGCCCGCCTCGTGCGGGCTTTTTTTATTTCCTTGTTGCATTCGTGCCGACAGCACGGCGCGCGCCGCCTCGGCAAACCCCGAGCCGCGCTCGCCCTGCGTCACGTAGCGCGGCAGGTGCTCCAGCTGCGGTACGAAGCGCGCGACGTTCGCCACGCCGATGCTGTGCGCGAAGGTGCGAAACATCAGCTGGTCGTTGGTGGAGTCGCCCACGTAGGCCCAGCGGTCCATTTCGTCGTCGAGCGTGCGGCCCCACAGCTCGCGCACGATCCAGCGCGCGCCTTCGAGCTTGTCGTTGTCGCCGTACCAGCCGTTGATGTGGATGCTGCTCACGGTTGCGTGCATGCCCTCGCCGCGCATCAGCGCCACCACCTGCGCGATGGTGGCGTCGCCGAGTTGCACGAACTCGCTGTGGTCGATGGCGATGTCGGTCTCGCGCCCCGGCGAATCGGTGGCGCGCCCGACGCCCGGAAATTCGCGCTCGATGCGCGCCAGCACGGTCTGCATGCGCGCGAAGTTGGCGGCGCGGGTGGTCGCATCCTGCTGGTAGCGCTTCCAGACCCGGCCGCCGGCCGCGGGCAGCAGCGCCACTGCACCGTTCTCCGCCACGATGGCATCGACGGGCCACGCATTGACGAAGGGCAGGCTCCAGCCCACCGGCCGGCCGGTGATTGCCACCACCGACAGCCCCGCGGCCTTGAGATCGCCCAGCGCCTGCAGCGCATCGGGCGTGATCGCGCCGTCGTGGGTCAGCGTGTCGTCGATGTCGGTGAAGACGCCGACGAGCGCGCTGCGTGCCGTCGCCTCCCAGCGGGTCAGCGGCAACAGGTGGTGGGGCGAGGCGGGCAGCGAGGGCATGGCGAGGAATGTTGGGGGGAGTCGGTGATCGTACTTGTGCCTTCTTCGTGTAGCATCCCGCCCCCGCCGCGCCATCGAGGCCGGCGCGGCGCCCTTCATGCCTCACATCCTCGTCGACCACCTCCGCAAGACCTACCGAATCTCCGAGCGCGACCCGGGCGTGATGGGCGCGCTGCGCGGGCTCGTGCAGCGCCGCCATCGCACGGTTGAGGCGCTGTCGGGCGTCTCGTTCTCGCTCGAGCGCGGCGAGCTGCTCGGCTTCATCGGGCCGAACGGCGCGGGCAAGTCGACCACGATCAAGATCCTCTCGGGCATCCTGCGGCCCGACGGCGGGCGCGTGGAAATCGACGGGCGCGACCCGTTTGCAGACCGCGAGCGGCACGTGGCGCGCATCGGAGTGGTCTTCGGCCAGCGCACGCAGCTGTGGTGGGACCTGCCCGTGGGCGATGGCTTCGACCTGCTGCGCGACATCTACCGCGTGGACCCGGTGCGCTATCGCCGCACACGCGACGAGCTGGTCGCGCTGCTGCATCTGGAGCGTGTGCTCGACCAGCCGGTGCGCCAGCTCTCGCTGGGCCAGCGCATGCGCGCAGAAATTGCTGCGGCGCTGTTGCACGAACCCGACATTCTTTTTCTCGACGAGCCGACCATCGGTCTCGATGCGCCGTCGAAACTCGCCGTGCGCGACTTCGTGCGCCGCGCCAACCGCGAGCGCGGCACCACCGTGCTGCTGACCACGCACGACATGCATGACATCGAGGCGCTGGCCCGCCGCGTGATCGTCATCGGCCACGGCCGCGTGCTGGCCGACAGCCCGGTGGAGGCGCTGCGCGCGCAGGTGATGGCCGAACGCCGGCTGGTGGTCGACTTTGCGCAGGACGCCGAGCTGCCCGTGGAAGTGGCCGGCGCACGCGTGCATTCGCGCGACGGACAGACACTGGTGCTCGACTTCGACCCGGCGCAGACCGCCGCGCCCGCGCTGATCGCGCGCATCGCCGCTGCGCACGCGGTGGAAGACATCCGCCTCGAAGGGCTGGCGATCGAAGCCGTTATCGCGCGCTTCTATGCCATGCATGGAGCGGCCGAGGCATGACGGCGACCAGCCCGCGCGATCTTGCGAGGCCCTACTTCGCGGCCTTCGCGTCGCGCTTCCTGCAGATGCTGCAGTACCGCACCGCCGCGCTCGCCGGCTTCGCCACGCAGTGCTGGTGGGGCGGCATCAAGGTGATGGTGTTCGCGGCCTTCTACGGCCACGCGGCCACCACGGATGCGAGCAACTCGATGTCGCTCGCGCAGGCCGTCACATACACGTGGCTCGCGCAGGGGCTGCTCGTGCTGCTGCCCTGGCTGGGCGATCCGGAAGTGGGGCAGGCGGTGCGGACCGGCGCCGTCGCCTACGACCGGCTGCGGCCCGTCGATGCCTATGCGCTGTGGTTCGCGCGCAGCGCCGGCTGGATCGCGGCGCGCGTGCTGCCGCGCGTGGCGCTGATGGCTGCGTTCGCGATGGTCGTGCTGCCGCTGGCCGGCCTCGGCGAGTGGGCCTGGCAACTGCCGGCGGGCGTGGCGGCGGGGCTCGCATTCATGCTGTCGGCCGTGCTCGCACTGCTGCTTTCGACGTCGATGGTGATGCTTCTGAATGTGGCCGCCACCGCCGCGCTCAACGAACGCGGCATCAGCGCGGTGGCCACGCCGGTGGTCATCGTGCTCTCGGGCAACCTGTTGCCGCTAGCGATGCTGCCCGATGGCTGGCAGACCGCGCTGCTGATCCAGCCGCTGGCCGGTTTGATGGACATTCCGGCTCGCCTGTACTTCGGGCAGCTGCAGGGGTGGCAGGCCGTCGGCGGCTTGGGGCTGCAGGCTTTCTGGATCGCGGTGCTCGTGGCCTTCGGCCATTTCGCCATGGGCCGCACCATGCGCGGCCTGCAGGTGCAGGGCGGGTGAACGCGATGGGATCGCTTCCGCTTTTCTTCCGCTTGGTCGGCGCGTCCATCGGCGGGCAGGCGCGCTATCCGGCCTCGGCGCTGATGCTGACCGTCGGCC
The DNA here is from genome assembly GCF_900106655.1 of Variovorax sp. YR634. NCBI lineage: Bacteria > Pseudomonadati > Pseudomonadota > Betaproteobacteria > Burkholderiales > Comamonadaceae > Variovorax > Variovorax sp. YR634. The sequence continues at coordinate 145,589 of NZ_FNOL01000010.1, read as the reverse complement.
AGTTCCTCGGCTCCGGCATCGAGGTGGTCGCCGTCTGGGCGCTGTTCCATCGCTTCGGCGACGTGCAGGGCTGGCGCATCGGCGAGGTGGCGCTGTTCTACGGGCTGGTGAACTGCATGTTCGCGCTCGCCGATGCGCTCGGCCGAGGCTTCGACGTGCTCGGCACGGAGTTCCTGCGCACAGGTGCCTTCGACCGCCTGCTGCTGCGCCCGCGTTCGCTGGCGCTGCAACTGATGGGCAACGACTTCCGCATCAGCCGCGCAGGGCGCTTGTTGCAGGGTCTGGCGGTGATCGTGTTCGCCACGCATCAGGCGGCCATCGCATGGACTCCGGCCACGGTGGCGATCGCCCTGTTCGCCGTTGCCGGCGGCGTCGCGCTGTTCCTCGGCATCCTGGTGCTGCAGGGCACGCTGTCGTTCTGGACCGTCGAGAGCCTGGAGATCGCCAATGTGCTGACTTATGGCGGCGTGCAGGCGGCGCAGTATCCGTTGGCGCTGTATGCGCAGTGGTTCCGCCGCGTGCTGACCTTCATCGTGCCGCTGGCCTGCGTGGCGTATTACCCGCTGCTGGCAATTCTGGGCAAGGCCGATCCGCTGGGGGCGCCCGGGTGGGTGGGCATGGTGTCGCCGCTCGCGGGATTCGTGTTTCTCGCGGCGGCGTTCGGGGCTTGGCGCTTCGGGTTGCGCCACTACGCCTCGACGGGCAGCTAGCGCGCCATCAACCGGCGCTCTGCAGCGCCAACCCCGCATGCTCCCGCAGCGGATGAAAGTGGATCTTCGGAAATCGCTCCTGCGCCAGCCGCACGTCGTACGGCGAGGTGCACAGGAAGGCCAGCGTATCGGCCGCGTCCTTGGCCATGCGCACCGGGTATGCGTTGACGAACTCGCGCAGCTCGGCCGGCGTGTCAGCCGTGATCCAGCGCGCACCGGTGTACTGGCAACCTTCGAGCCGCACGTCGGCGTCGTACTCGGCCTTCAGGCGGTGCTGCACCACTTCGAACTGCAGTTGGCCGACCGCGCCCAGCAGCATCGGGCCGCCGACCTCGGGGCGGAACACCTGGATCGCACCTTCCTCGCCGAGCTGGGCCAGGCCCTGCTGCAGCTGCTTGGTGCGCAGCGGGTTCTTCAGGATCACGGTCATGAACAGCTCGGGCGCGAAGAACGGCAGCCCGGTGAACTGCAGGCTCGCGCCGTCGGTGATGGTGTCGCCCAGCTGCACGCCGCCGTGGGTGGTAAAGCCCACGATGTCGCCCGCGTAGGCCTCTTCCACCGCCTCGCGGCGCTGGCTCATGAAGGTCACCACGCTGGTGGGGCGCAGTTCCTTCGAGGTGCGCTGCACCTTGAGCTTCATGCCCGGCGTGTACTTGCCCGAGGCCATGCGCACGAAGGCGATGCGGTCGCGGTGGTTGGCGTCCATGTTGGCCTGCACCTTGAAGACCACGCCCGCGAAGTCCTTGTCCTCGGGCTGGATCTCCTTCACCACCGGCTGGCGGTTGACCATGGTGGTGCTGGTGCGCGACTGCGGCGATGGCGCAAGGTCGACCAGTGCATCGAGCACTTCCATCACACCGAAGTTGTTCACGCCGGAGCCGAAGAACACGGGTGTCTGCTTGCCGGCCAGGAAGGCTTCGCGGTCCCAGGTGGGTGATGCGCCGGTGGCCAGCTCCATGCTGTCCATGGCGGTCTCGAAGTCGGCGCCGAAGCGCTTGGTGAGCGTGTCGCGCTCGCTCAGCGGGATGGTCTCGAAGTCCTGCGGCAGACGTTCGCTGCCCGACTCGAACACCGTCATCGCCTGCGTGCGCAGGTTCATGATCCCTCGGAAGGTCTTGCCCTGGCCTACGGGCCAGGTCATGGGCACGCAGGGCATGCCGAGCTCGCGCTCCACCTCGTCGAGGATGTCCAGCGGCTCGCGCACTTCGCGGTCCATCTTGTTGACGAAAGTGATGATGGGCGTGTCGCGCTGGCGGCAGACTTCGATCAGCCGCCGCGTCTGCGCTTCCACGCCGTTGGCCGCGTCGATCACCATCAGCGCCGAGTCGACGGCTGTGAGCACGCGGTAGGTGTCTTCCGAGAAGTCCTTGTGGCCGGGCGTGTCGAGCAGGTTGATGACGTGGTCGCGATACAGCATCTGCATGACCGACGAGGCCACCGAGATGCCGCGCTGCTTTTCGATTTCCATCCAGTCGGAGGTGGCATGGCGCGAGGCCTTGCGCGCCTTCACCGAGCCGGCGATCTGGATCGCGCCGGAGAAAAGCAGCAGCTTTTCGGTCAGCGTGGTCTTGCCGGCGTCAGGGTGGGAAATGATCGCGAAGGTGCGGCGGCGGCGGGTTTCGGCAACAAAAGACAAGGTGGGCAATCTGCGGGGGAATGCCGCGATTTTAGAAGGGCGGCGGTTTGCGCCCCGTCCGGCCCTGGCAAAGCACCCCCGCAGACGCCTGCTTCTTTCAGGCTCCGAGCGCTTCGTTCATCCCGTACGCCCGCATCTGCGCCTCGAACCGCGCCACGTCGTGGCTCAGCACCACGAGGTCGTGCGTCACGCCCTGCCAGTCCTTCACGTGCTTGCTCAGCAGCGCCTCGGGGCGAAAGCCCAGGGCCTGGAAGACAGCGATGGCGCTGCGCTGGTCGACGGTCATGCGGGCGACGAGTTTTTCCGCTCCGCGCTCGATGGCCAGCGAGCAGGCCTCGCGCGCGAGCCGCTGGCCCAGGCCGCTGCCGCGCTGCTCGGGCGCGGCCAGCACGCGCAGTTCGGCGACGTGGCTGGACCATGAGTGCGGATCGCGGATCACCGCCGCGCAGCCAAGTACCGCGGCTTCGCGCACCGCGAGCACGCTGTCGATGTCGCCGCGCTCGATGGCACGCACCCAGGCGTTCATCACCTTGGGCTGGGTGATGTCGCGCGGCAGGAAGAGCAGGTCGTGCGCGGGCAGTGCCTGCGCGAAGGCCAGCACGGCGGCAGCGTCGTCCGCGGTCATCAGGCGCAGGACGATGTTGCCTTCGCTGCTCGTCACGGTGCGCGGATAGGTCCGCGAAAAGGAATCGGAAACGGCGGTGATGGTCATGTCGATCGCACTCCAAGCCATTCGTCGAGTTTGGGCCACAGCCTGCGCACCGCGTTCGGGCCGGCGGCAAGGCTGACGTGGCCGCCCTTGAGCACCACTTCTTCCTTGTCGGCCGAGCCGATGCCGGCAATCAGCGGCTGCCCCGCTTCATACGGAACGATGTGGTCGTGCTGCGCAAGCGCGTGCAGCACCGGCACCTTGATGTTCTTCAGCAGCACCTTGCGCCCGCCGAGCATCAGTTCGCCCTTGTGCAGCTTGTTGCCCCACATGAGTTCCTTAACGGTCTGGCGGAAATACTCGCCGGCCAGCGGAAGCATCTCGGTGCCCCAGCGGTCGAACATGCGGTACGACTTGACGAACTCGTCGTTGTCCATGTTGTCCCACAGCTGCACCACGCCTGCGCTGCGGCCCGCCGGGCGCAGCATGTCGAAGGAGGCGAACAGCATCTCGGGCGGCACGTTGCCCACGGTGTCGACCAGCCGGTCGACGTCGAAGTAGCGCTTGTCCGACCACGCATGGAACATCTTCATGTGGCTGAAGTCGATCGGCGTGGTGAAGAGCGCAAGGTTCTTCATTGGCCCGCCGGGGTGCAGCGCCGCATAGAGCGTGGAGAGCACGCCGCCCATGCAGTAGCCGATGAGTGTGACGTCTTCCTCGCCCGAGCGTTCCTGCACGCGCCGCAGCGAATCGGGGATGAAGTCGAGCACGTAGTCTTCGATGCGCAGGCGCTTCTCGTCGGGGCGTGGCGCGTTCCAGTCCATCATGTAGACGTCGTAGCCCTGCAGCAGCAGGTGCTCGACCATGCTCTGGCCCGGAGCGAGGTCGAGGATGTAGCCGCGGTTGGTGGTTGCCATGACGATCAGCACCGGCACGCGGTAGATCTCGTCGACCATCGGGTGGTAGTGGTACAGGCTCAGCGTACCGCGCCGGTGGATCTCGTCCTTCGGCGTCTGGCCGACGGTGGGCGTGGCCGAGGTGAGGAAGTCCAGGCCCTTGATGTTGCGCTGGATCGCGCGCTCGATCTCCGCGCCGATGTCGGGCAGGGCGAAGGCATCGAGGGCGGTGGTCATGTGGGGCGCTTTCCTGCTGGCTTGCGCGTGCGGGCCGGCTTCGCTGTTGCGGCCGGCGGCTGGCGCGTGCGGCGCGGCTTCGGCGCAGCGGCTTGCGCGGTTGGCGCGGGGCCGGCTCCGCCCTCCACCGCACGGGCGATGCGCGCGAGATGGTCGTCGATGCGCTGCAGTTGCTCGCCCAGCACTTGGAGGTCGGCGCGCGTGGGCAGGTTCAGCAGCGTCAGGTAGCGCGCCATCAGATCGCCCAGCGCCTTCTGCGCGGTGAGCGAGGCGCTCATGCCGCCGTGCATGCCTTGGCGGAAGGGGTCCGAGGCCATGGCCTCGTTGGCGAATTCGTTGGTGCTCTTTTCCCACTGGGCGGTGAGCTCGCGCCACATCGCCATCGGGTCGAGCGGGGAGAACTGGTTCATGGCAGGTGCTCCCTTGTCTGTCGTTGTTGTCGTCTCAGGTGTTCGGGTGCCGCGCCGTGTGCGCCGTGTGCGCGGCAATGGCGTCGACGATCTGCGGCCACATCGGAATGGGCAGCGCGTGGCCCATGCGCGGAATGCGCAGCAGCTGCGCGCCCGGGATGGCATCGGCCACGTCGACCCCGCAGGCCACCGGCACCAGCGGATCGGCGTCGCCGTGGATCACCAGCGTTGGCACGCGCACGTCGCGCAGTGCGGGCTTGCGGTTGCCCGAGGCCAGGATGGCCGCGAGCTGCCGCGCCACGCCGGCCGGGTTGAGGCCGCGCAGGAACACGAGCTGGGCCTTTTCGGCGTCGCGCGCCTCATCGAGCGTAAAGTCAGACGGGCCGCGCAGCACGCGCCACACCCTGGCGTAGTGCGGCAGGTAGGCCTCGAAGGTCGTCGGCGAAGGCGTGAACAGCACGGCCATCGCCTCGGGCGTGGGCGGCGGCAGGCCCGGAGCGCCGGTGGTCGACATGATGCTGGTGAACGACAGCATGCGGTGCGGGTGGTGGATGCACAGCTCCTGCCCGATGGCGCCGCCCATCGAGGCGCCCACGATGTGGGCACGCGCGATGCCGAGCGCGTCTAGCAGCCCGACGCAGTCGGCGGCCATGTCGCGCAGGTTGTAGGGCGTTCGCAGCGGCTGGCCCGCCATCGCCTGCGCCATCAGCGCCTGGATGTCGGGCACGCCGAGGTGCGAGAGATGCGTCGAATGGCCGATGTCGCGGTTGTCGAAGCGGATCACGCGGTACCCGCCGGCTTCGGCGAGCCGGGCGCAGAACGCGTCGTCCCACGCCACCATCTGCGCGCCGAGGCCCATGACCAGCAGCAGCGGCGGTGCACCGGCGTCGCCGAAGCTGTCCCAGGCGAGCTCGATGCCGTTGGCGCGCGTGCGCTGCTCGACGCGGGGCGGGACTGCGGTCATGGCTGCGGCCCCGGCTTACTTGCGCTGCAGCAGCTTCGTCACTTCGTCCACGTTGGCCTGGATGCGCTGGCGCACCACGTCGAAGGCGTCGGCCTGCGACTTGGCGGCGAGGTTGGCCAGCTCCTTGATGTCGTCGATGGCGCGCTGGAAAGACTGGCGGCCGAGTTCGTCGAGCTTGGCCAGGTTTTCCTTCGGGTCCTTGCCCGGCATTGCCTTGGCGGCGGTCTGCCATTCGGCAATCGCGCTCTTGATCATCTCGGTCTGCCGCTGCACGACGGTCTGCAGGCCCTGGTAGGACTTCTCGTTGGCCTGCATCAGCGCCGCCAGGTCCTTGCGGCCGCTCTCCAGCAGCTTGCCGGCACCGCCGGTCAGGTTGAGGTTCTGCAGCTTGTCGGCCATGCCCTTCAGCGGATTGAGCATGTCCGCGGCGGTCGGCATCGCCGTCTTCGCGCTGGCGGTGCTGCTGCTGGCGGTGGTCTTCTTGGCGGCGGCTTTCTTGGCAGTGGCCATGGTGCGGAATCTCCTGTGACGGTGAACGGTTGGATGGCAGGGACCAGCCTGGCGGCAAAAGCCCCTCGCCACGATACGCCGCACAGATGCACCGGAGGTTGCCGCAGCGACAAAAATGCCTGCGGGATTTCCCTTGGGTGCCGGGCTTCTTCTTACATCGGCGGCGCGAAGCCGTTGCGGCCGGCCGTGACGCGCAATGCCGTGGGCGTGCCGTTCTTCTCCTGCGCATTGACCAGCACGTGGGCGCCGGGCACCAGCAGCGCGTCGGTGCCGGGGCGGAAGGTGACCACGGGCACATCGGGCGGCACGATGACGGTCTTCTCGCCACCCTTGTAGGTCAGCCGCAGCTGCTGGCCGCCGCGCACCGACTTCGGCGCCGCGGCCAGGTCGGCGACCGTGGCGTTGGTCATGGTGCTCTGGGGCAGCAGGTCCCATGGGCGGTGGCCTTCGCCCGTGCCGCGCGCAGCCTCGGGGAACACCACCACTTCGAGCGCCTTCTGCGTACCGTCGGCCTGCGGCATGGCGGCGGTGCCGATGAAGCTGCCGCGCTTGATGTCGGACAGCTTGATGCGGTAGACCTCGGACACGGCCATCTCGGCCGGGCGTGCGAGCGAGACGACCTCGCCGCCGCGGTCCTGCACGACGAGGGTGTTGGCATCGACGCGCACGATGGTGCCGCGGATGCGTACGGTGTCGGGGCTTTGCGCCGATGCGGTGACCGGCAGCACGGCGGCGGTCAGGCAAAGGGCGGTGGCGGTGGTGGCGAGCAGGGCTTTGGACGCGTTGGACAGGGAAATCGGCATGGTGGCTTTCGGGGGCGATGGGAGTCCGGCCAATGTACGTCGCGGCGGCGAATCGTGCAGACCGCCGACTTAGGCCTGAATGAGCAAGAAAAAAGGCCGCACTCCGCGCGATGCGGTGTGCGGCCTTTTTTACGAAGAGCCTGGAGCGTCAGTCGATCAGGCCGATTTCAAGCGCGCCGGCCGTGGCCGGGTTGCGCGAGCCGACCATCGCGAAGAGCTTGCTGCTCTGGCTTGCGAAGTGGAACGCGGTGCCGCCGAACGTTGCCGCGCGCATGTTGAGCGGGCCGATCGTGCCCATCGAACCCAGCGTCGCACTGAGCGTGGCCGTGGTGCCGTCGGGTAGCACCTGCGCGCGGGCGTAGTTGACGGCGTCGATGGACGTGCCGCCCCAACTGCCGTTGGTGGCGCCACCGCGTGCGGCGATGGTGGGCCATGTCGCGCGCTCCGGCAGGCCGATGCGGAACTGCGAGATCGTGGGCGTCGAGGAGCTGACGCCGGCCCCGAGGTAGACGTTCTCGCCACCGATGCGTGCAATCCCGAAGTTGCCGTTGTCGGAGGGATTGGTCACGCTCACGATGTGCCAGGTGTCGACGGTCGGGCCGGCCGACACGGTGTAGGTCCGCAGGGAGGCTGCAGGGCAGTTGTCGATGCGGTAGATCCCGTTGTCATTGCACAGGTAGAGCGTGGCGCCTCCGTTGGCGATCTGGATCTGCGTGATCGACGAATCGCCGGTGGTGGCCGTCAGGTTGATGCCCAGACGGTTGTAGACGCCGTCGAGAGCTGCCTGCGTCTTCACCAGCGCACGCGATGCCACGAACGGCCGCACGCCGTAGCTCACCGGCGTGACCTGCGCGACAGCGAACGGGAACGATCCGACCACCGTGTCCGTCGCAAGGCGGAAGCGCGCCGTGTTCACCGGGCTTGTGATGCGGCTGCTGTCGAAGACGAAGCTGCCGGCTTCTGCCGCGTCTTCGGCGAAGCTGCCGGAGGCGACGGTGCCGGCCTCGTCGGTCATCTCGTAGCGCTTGCTGTCGAGGTTCAGCGCCAGCGTCTGCCGCGTGCCGTTGGTGGCGTAGACCTTGTAGCGGCCGTTGCGTGCGTCGGGCGCGGTGCCGGTATCGAGCAGGTTGATCTGGATGTAGCCCTGCGTGTTGGGGTTGCGCGAACCGACGACCACCGAGAGCAGGCCGTTCTGCATCGCGAAGTAGCTGCTCGCGCCGCCGCTGTTGACGGTGCGGATGCCTTCGGGCGGCAGCGGAAAGGTGCCGCCTATCGGCATCGTCAGGGTGCCGTAGGTGCCGTCCGTGCTGGTGGCTGTGCGCACCGAGTTGGCGGTGTCGATCAGGTTGCTGCCCCAACTGCCCGTGGTCGATGCGCCGATGCCGCGGGTGGTGGGCCAGTTCGAAGAGTCGGGCAGGCCGATCCTCAAGAGCTGGGTGGCCGGCGCAGTCGGGCTGGTGCCCGCCGCCAGATAGACGTTCTGGCCGCCGATGCGCGCCATCCGGAACCTCACTGTGTCAGCGGCATCGGCAATGTTGGTCGCAACCCACGCGCTGTCGATGTCTGCGGCGATTGTGTAGGTTCGCTTCGACGTGGCGGGACACAAGGCGATTCGGTAGACCACGTTGTCGAGACAGATCTCGAGCGTCGTGCCGGTGCCGGAGACGCGCATGGACAGGATTTGCGAGTCCGAAGCGCCGGCGCCGTTGCGTGTTATGCCGAGGCGGTTGTAGTCGCTGTCGAGCAATGCGGCGTCAGTCACGAAATCGCGCGCGGCGATGAAGGGCTGCGCGGCATACGCAGCGGGGCTCGAGTACGCGGTCTGGAACGGGAAGGCTCCGACGATGGCGTCCGTCGTCACCCTGAAGCGCGACGTATTGGCTGCGGTCGTGATCCGACTGCTGGCAAAGACGTAGGTCCCCGGCTCGGTGAAGTCTTCGCTGAAAGTGCCGGACTCGGCCAGGCCGAGGTTGTCCGTCATCGTGTAGCTGCCGGCGTCGAAATCGACCGCCAGTTGCTGTTGCGTGCCATTGGCCGCGTAGACGCGATAGCTGCCGTTGCGCGCGTCCGCACCCAGGGTCCTGCCGGCCGCGACCTCCGGCTTGCCGCTGCCGCCCGACGACAGCGAAAGGCCGCCGGAGCCGCCGCCTCCTCCCCCGCAAGCCGCCAGCAAGGCGACCATGCACCAACTCGCAAGATTCCTCGTCATCCTCATTTTTGTGCCCTTTTGTTTTCAGATAGGCTCGACAACAGGCCGGTTGGCTGCTGAACCAAACCTGAGGAAATCGTAACCAGAGGTCAATATCGCTCCGAGGGTGACAAATGTCAGCCAAGCCCCGAGCATTGGCGCAGGCTCTTGCCCCGTCTACAATCCGCCGTTCCGAGGAGCGTTGCAGCGCCGTCAGGCGTGAGGCTCGGACCACACATCGCAACCACGCTCACCCGCTGTTCTTGCGGTGAGTCCGTTCCCCGTACGCAGCGGCATCTTTCAAACCAGTTTTGTTGGAGTTCCCATGAGCGCTGTTCTCAAGCCCACCCCCGTTTCGACCGCCGACCAGGCGATCGCCGACCTGTCCCTCGCCGCCTGGGGCCGCAAGGAAATCAAGATCGCGGAAACCGAGATGCCCGGCCTGATGGCCATCCGCGAAGAGTTCTCGAAGGCGCAGCCTCTGAAGGGCGCGCGCATCACGGGCTCGCTGCACATGACCATTCAAACGGCCGTGCTGATCGAGACGCTGCAGGCGCTAGGCGCGACCGTGCGCTGGGCCTCGTGCAACATCTTCTCGACGCAGGACCACGCCGCCGCCGCCATCGCCGCGGCAGGTACGCCGGTGTTCGCCATCAAGGGTGAGTCGCTGAAGGATTACTGGGACTACACCCACGCCATCTTCGACTTCGGTCCCAAGGACTCGAAGGGCGAAGGCCCGAACATGATCCTGGACGACGGCGGCGACGCCACGCTGCTGATGCACCTGGGCCAGCGCGCCGAGAAGGACCTGGGCGTGCTCGCCAACCCGGGCAGCGAGGAAGAGCGCATTCTCTTCGCCGCCATCAAGGCCAAGCTGGCCGTCGATTCGACCTGGTACACCCGCAAGTCGGCCGAGATCATCGGCGTGACCGAGGAAACCACCACCGGCGTGCACCGCCTGAACGAGATGAGCGCCAAGGGCACGCTGCTGTTCCGCGCCATCAACGTGAACGACTCGGTCACCAAGAGCAAGTTCGACAACCTGTACGGCTGCCGCGAATCGCTGGTGGACGGCATCAAGCGCGCCACTGACGTGATGATCGCCGGCAAGGTGGCCTGCGTGGCCGGCTACGGCGACGTGGGCAAGGGCTCGGCACAGGCACTGCGCGCACTGTCGGCGCAAGTGTGGGTCACCGAGATCGACCCGATCAACGCCCTGCAGGCCGCGATGGAAGGCTACAAGGTCGTGACGATGGAATATGCCGCCGACAAGGCCGACATCTTCGTGACGACCACCGGCAACAAGGACGTCATCACGCACGACACGATGGTCAAGATGAAGGACCAGGCCATCGTCTGCAACATCGGTCACTTCGACAACGAGATCGACGTCGCGTCGATCGAGAAGTACGAATGGGAAGAAATCAAGCCGCAGGTCGACCACATCAAGTTCCCGGACGGCAAGAAGATCATCCTGCTGGCCAAGGGCCGCCTCGTGAACCTGGGCTGCGGCACGGGCCACCCGAGCTTCGTGATGTCGTCGTCGTTCGCGAACCAGACCATCGCCCAGATCGAGCTGTTCACCAAGCCCGATGCCTACCAGGCCGGCAAGGTCTACGTGCTGCCCAAGCACCTGGACGAGAAGGTCGCGCGCCTGCACCTGAAGAAGGTCGGCGCCATGCTCACCGAGCTGACCGACGCGCAGGCCGCCTACATCGGCGTGAGCAAGAACGGCCCGTACAAGCCGGACACGTACCGCTACTGATCGACAACGGATGCGCGCTGATCAACTGTTGGTGGAGCGCGGCCTGGCCGCGTCGCGTTCGCAAGCGGTGCGGCTCATTGCCGGCGGCCTGCGCTGGCGCGACGCGGGCACGAGCGACGCGTGGCGCTCGGTCGTCAAGAACAAGGACGACGTGCCCGAGTCGGCCGAGCTCGAGTTGGCCGATGCGGCCGAGGCGCGCTATGTGTCGCGCGGCGGACTCAAGCTCGAAGGCGCGCTGGCCGAGAGCGGCATCGACCCTTCCGGCAAGCTGTGCCTCGACGTGGGCCAGTCGACTGGCGGTTTTACCGATTGCCTGCTGCAGCGTGGTGCCGCGAAGGTGGTTGGCGTCGATGTCGGCCATGGGCAACTGCATGCGCGGTTGCGCGATGACGAGCGCGTGGTTGCCATCGAAGGCGTCAATGCGCGTGCGTTGTCGCCCGATGACCTGGAAGAAGAAGGCGAGTCGCGTTTCGACCTGATCGTTGGCGACCTCTCGTTCATTTCGCTCACGCTGGTGCTGCCGGCGGTGGTCGAATTTCTGGCGGACGACGGGCGTCTGCTGATGCTGGTCAAGCCGCAGTTCGAACTGCAGCCCGGCCAGGTCGGCAAGGGCGGCATCGTGCGCGACGAGTCGATGTATGCGGTGGTCGAGAAGCGCCTGCACGATGCCTGCGAGGCGCTGGGCCTGCGGGTGCTGCAGTGGTTCGACAGCCCGATCGCCGGAGGCGACGGCAACCGCGAGTTTTTCATTCACGCCGTTCGTGCCGTCCAGGACGCGAACGACGGTTCCTAAGGAGACGCAGGTGCGCCTTCCGCTGAGTTTCGAATTCTTCCCGACCAAGACGCCCGAAGGCGCGGTCAAGCTGCGCGCCGTGCGCCAGCAGCTGTATGTGCGCAAGCCGCAGTTCTGCTCGGTCACGTACGGCGCGGGCGGCTCCACGCACCAGGGCACTTTCGGTGCGGTGCAGGAGATCCTGTCCGAAGGCGTGGACGCCGCGAGCCACTTCTCGTGCATTGGCGCCACGCGCGCCACGGTGCGCGAGCAGCTCGCCGAGCTGAAGGCCATGGGCGTCAAGCGCCTCGTGGCCCTGCGCGGCGACCTGCCGAGCGGCTACGGCATCGGCGGCGAATTCCTGTATGCGAGCGACCTCGTTGCCTTCATCCGCGAAGAGACCGGCCGAGACTTCCACATCGAGGTGGCCTGCTACCCCGAGATCCATCCGCAGGCCCGTTCGCCCGAGGCTGATCTGCAGGCCTTTGCCGCCAAGGTGAAGGCGGGCGCCGATTCGGCAATCACGCAGTACTTCTTCAGCCCCGAGGCCTACTTCCGCTTCGTCGACGACGCGCGCAAGCTGGGGCTCGACACGCCGATCGTGCCGGGCATCATGCCGATCACGAGCTCGACGCAGCTCATGCGCTTCTCGGACGCCTGCGGCGCCGAGATTCCGCGCTGGATCCGCCTGCGTCTGCAAAGCTTCGGCGACGACACGGCATCGATCAAGGCCTTCGGCCTCGACGTGGTGACCGACCTGTGCGCGCGCCTGCGCGACGGTGGCGCCCCGGCACTGCACTTCTACACGATGAACCAGTCGGCGGCCACGCTGGCTGTACTGGAGCGCCTCGATTGAGAGGGCGCGCGGGGCTTCGTGCAGTCCTGGTCGCTGCGACCTGCGTTCTCGCCGGTTGCGCCATGCCGCCGGCCACGGACGCCGAAGGCGGAACGGGGAAGCTGCTGCCCTTGCCCCGCGCCATCGCGGTGCCGCCGGGCGCGGCGCCGCGTTCGAGCGTGCCGTCGGTGCGCTATGACCTGGCGGTGTCCGGAATGGGCGAACAGACGCCGGACGATGGCGTGCCCGGCGACGACGGGCCGCGCGAAATCTTCGAGCGCGGCGGCGCCTCCTGGTACGGCATCCAGTTCCACCAGCGCAAGACCGCCAGCGGCGAGCGCTTCGACATGACCGCCCTGACGGCGGCCCACAAGACCCTGCCTTTCAACACGCGCGTGTGCGTGCGCAGCCTCGTCAACGGCAGCGAGGTGCTGGTGCGCATCAACGACCGCGGGCCCTATGCAGCGGGTCGCGTGATCGACCTGAGCCGTGCGGCGGCCGACCGCATCGGCCTGACGGGCCTGGGCATCAAGCAGGTGGCGCTGTCGATCGTCGACCGTGAAGGGATGCGCTGCGGTGGTTTGCCGGTGGAGGCAGGCGATGCGTCGGCGCCAGTGGCGGCTGCGGCCGTGCAGCAGCGAGCCAGGTCGCCGGTGCCCGCGCGGCGCAAGGTGATCGTGCCGCCTCGTCGCCGTAAATAAGAAACGAAAAGGCGGAGGCTCAGCCGCCCGAATCGAGCGAGAAGGCGGCGTGCCGGTCTTGCGCCAGGCGCTCCACCAGCTGCGGCAGCGCAGCCGCCAGCAGCGGCTTCAGCGTGTACGGCGGATTGATCAGGAACATGCCGCTGGCCGGCAGCCCCGGCCGGTGGGTTTCGCCCGACGCATCCGTCGTGATCTTGCTGGACTTGACCGTCAGCGTGGCGTGCAGCCACGACTTGCCGGCCTTGGTCGCCATCGTCTTGAGCCGGCGCGGCAGGTCGTGCGCCTCGGGGCGCGGAATGATCGGATACCAGATCGCGTAGGTGCCGGTGGCAAAGCGCTTGAGCGCCTCGGCCGCGAAATCGAGCACCCGGCCGTAGTCGGTCTTCATCTCGTAGCTGGGGTCCATAAGCACCAGCGCGCGGCGCGACGGCGGCGGCAGGAACTTGGTGGCGCTGCCGAAGCCGTCTTCGCGCAGCACCGCGATCTGGCGGCCGGCCTCGAGCTGGGCGATGTTGGCGTCCAGCGTGCGGGCGTCGGTCGGGTGCAGCTCGAACAGCTTGAGCTTGTCGTGGTCGCGCAGCAGGTGCTGCACGATGAACGGCGAGCCGGGATAGACGCGCGCGCCGCCCTTGGGGTTGAAGTCGTGGATCACGCTGAGGTAGCGGGCGATAGCGTCGGCCAGCGGGGCTTCGGCTTCGGGCGCTACCTTTTTGCTAGCGGACTTCGCTGCGGGGGCGGGCGTGGGGGGCTCTTTCTTGTCTGAAAGAAGGCGCAGGATGCCGTCGGCCGCTTCGCCGCTCGTGCCGGCATAGTCGCCGTCGAGCCGATACAGGCCGGCGCCGGCGTGGGTGTCGACGACCGTCAGGGCTGCCTCTTTTTCAAGCAGATGGTCGAGCGTGGCAATCAGCACCGTGTGCTTGAGCACGTCGGCGTGGTTGCCGGCATGGAAGGCGTGGCGGTAACTGAACATAGGGGGAGGATGGTAACGGTGTTGGGCCGCACATATGCGAATTTGCCAGCACAGGGCCATTCTTTATATAATCGCGGGCTTCGCAGCGTTTTTGTGGCCCCGCGGCGAAGACTACCTTCCCACCTAAGAGATTCCCGTCAGAGGAACGCCGACCGTGGAAAAGGGCCCGACAAACCCTCTTTTCAAGAGAAAAACTCATGACCAAAACGTTCAGCGCCAAGCCCGCTGACGTGACGCACGAGTGGTTTGTGATTGACGCGACCGACAAGGTCCTCGGACGAGTAGCCAGCGAAGTTGCTCTCCGTTTGCGCGGCAAACACAAGGCCATTTACACGCCTCACGTCGATACCGGTGACTTCATCGTCATCATCAACGCCGCGCAACTGCGCGTCACCGGCGCCAAGTCGATCGACAAGGTGTACTACCGTCACTCGGGCTACCCGGGCGGTATCACGGCGACGAACTTCCGCGACATGCAATCCAAGCACCCGGGCCGCGCCCTGGAAAAGGCTGTCAAGGGCATGCTGCCCAAGGGCCCGCTCGGTTACGCGATGATCAAGAAACTCAAGGTGTACGGTGGTGCTGAGCACCCGCATACCGCCCAACAGCCCAAAGTGCTGGAACTGTAAGGAGCCTTGAGAATGATTGGTGAATGGAACAATGGCACCGGCCGTCGCAAATCGAGCGTCGCCCGCGTGTTTCTGAAAAAAGGCACCGGCAAGATCACGGTCAACGGCAAGGACATCCAAGAGTTCTTCGGCCGCGAAACCTCGATCATGATTGCCAAGCAGCCCCTCGCGCTGACCAACAACCTCGAAGCTTTCGACGTGATGGTGAACGTGAACGGTGGCGGCGAATCGGGTCAAGCCGGCGCCACGCGCCACGGCATCACCCGTGCGCTGATCGACTACGACGCGTCGCTCAAGCCCGTCCTGAGCCAAGCCGGCTTCGTGACGCGCGATGCACGTGAAGTCGAACGTAAGAAGGTCGGTCTGCACTCCGCCCGTCGTCGCAAGCAGTTCAGCAAGCGCTGATCCACTGTTCGCTGCGAACAAAAAGCCGCCTTCGGGCGGCTTTTTCATTGGAAGCCCTCTTGGCGCCAGGGCCTCCAACCCCACTTGCATTGGGGTGCACGCCACACCCAGCCTGCCGAGAATGCGGCATTGCAGTAGCATTCGTTCCATTGGCCGCATGTCCGGCCCCCTAGGAGTTATCACCCCATGAGCGCCGTTGCCGAAAACATCCAGACCCAGATGCCCGAGCCGATCGTCTTCACAGACAGTGCGGCTGCCAAGGTGGCCGACCTGATCGCCGAGGAAGGCAATCCCGACCTGAAGCTGCGCGTGTTCGTGCAGGGTGGCGGCTGCTCCGGCTTCCAGTACGGTTTCACTTTCGATGAAATCACCAATGAAGACGACACCACCATGACCAAGAACGGCGTGTCGCTGTTGATCGACGCCATGAGCTACCAGTACCTGGTCGGCGCCGAGATCGACTACAAGGAAGACCTGCAAGGCGCCCAGTTCGTGATCAAGAACCCGAACGCCACCAGCACCTGCGGCTGCGGATCGAGCTTCTCGGCCTGATGCCTGAATGCTGCTGACCCAGCTTCCCCAATAAGCCGCCTCCGGGCGGCTTTTTCGTTCCTGCTTCTCTTTTCCCTGCCTATGAACTCCGAGGCTGACGCCGCCGTCAATCCCGTTCGCAAGAGCCTGTTGTGGCTCGTCGCCGTCGGCTTCTTCATGCAGACGCTCGACGCCACCATCATCAACACCGCACTGCCGGCGATGGCCGCGAGCCTCGGCGAGAGCCCGCTGCGCATGCAGTCAGTGGTGGTGGCATATGCGCTCACCATGGCGATGCTGATTCCCGCTTCGGGCTGGATTGCCGACCGCTTCGGCACGCGGCGCATCTTTTTCTCGGCGATCGTGCTGTTCGCCGCCGGATCGGTGCTGTGCGCGCTCTCGCACGGACTGGGCCAGTTGGTGGCCGCCCGGGTGGTTCAGGGCCTGGGCGGCGCGTTGCTGCTGCCTGTGGGGCGCCTGGCGCTGCTGCGCACGGTGCCGCGTGGGGAATTCCTGCAGGCGATGAGCTTTGTCGCCATTCCGGGCCTCATAGGACCCTTGCTGGGCCCCACGCTGGGCGGCTGGCTGGTGCAGTACGCCTCGTGGCACTGGATCTTCCTGATCAACGTGCCCGTGGGGCTGCTGGGCTGCATTGCCACGCTCAAGTACATGCCCGACCTGCGCGGCGTGGTGCAGAAGCGTTTCGACAGCGTGGGCTACGCGATGCTGGCCTTCGGCATGGTAGCGATTTCGCTCTCGCTCGACGGCGTGGGCCTGCGCCAGGGCGGCGTGATGGTCGTGCTGATCTTCGGCTTCGCGAGCATCGTCGCCTACTGGCTGCGCGCTTCGCGTACGCCCGAGCCTCTGTTTGCGCCTTCGCTGTTTCATGTGCCGACGCTCAGCATCGGCCTGATCGGCAACCTGTTCTCGCGGCTGGGCAGCAGCTGCATGCCTTTCCTGGTGCCGCTGCTGCTTCAGGTGTCGATGGGCTATTCACCGGTGCGCGCCGGGCTGATGATGCTGCCGATCGCGTTGGCCGGCATGGCCATGAAGCGCTTCGCCACGCCGCTGATCACGCGCCACGGCTACCGCAAGGTGCTGGTGGTCAACACCATCCTCGTGGGCTGCACGATGGCCAGCTTCGGGCTGACGGCACCGGGCCAGCCGATGGCGCTGCATGTGCTGCAGCTGCTGGCTTTCGGCGCGGTCAACTCGCTGCAGTTCACCGCGATGAACACGATCACGCTGAAGGACCTGGACGGCAGCATGGCCAGCAGCGGCAACAGCCTGCTGTCGATGGTGCAGATGCTGGCAATGAGCCTGGGCGTGGCCGCCGCGGGTGCCGTGCTGGCGGGTTACAACGGCATCTTCGGCACCGAAACGCCTGCGCACACGCTGGATGCCTTTCAGGCCACCTTTGCAAGTATGGGGCTGATCACGGTGGCTTCAGCGATGATCTTCTGGCATCTTCCCTCGGAAGTACGAGCACCGCACCCCGCGCAGCCGGAGGTTTCCGGCCAGGGCTGAGGGCGAATCAGGCGGGGTAGATCGCGCCGAGCACCCGTGCCCCGCGTGCGCCAGTCACGCTGGCCAGATTGCCGGCCTCGCGCCGGACGGTCGCGCGGGCAAGCCATGCAAACGCCGCCGCCTCGACTTGTTGGGGCGGCAGGCCGTGATCGGTCGAAGCCGCCACATGGATGCCAGGCAGCAGGGCGCGCAGGCGGTCTAGCAGATGGTCGTTCAGCGCGCCACCGCCGCAGACGATCAGCAGCTTGCTATCTTTTCCATAGTTCTTCACGTCCGCCGCACAAACCTGTGCGGTCAATTCGGCCAGTGTCGCCTGCACATCGGCAGGCGCCATCGTCGTGGTGCCGAGCTGGGCGGCGAGCCAGGTCGGGTTGAACAGGTCGCGCCCGGTGCTCTTCGGCGGCGTCTTGGCGAAGTACGGGTCGGCCAGCAACTGCGAGAGCAGGGCGGGCAGCACCTGCCCGCTGGCAGCCCATTGGCCGCCACGGTCGAAGGGCTGGCCCTGGTTGGTCTGGCACCAGTGATCCATCAGCGCGTTGCCTGGGCCACAGTCGAAACCGAGCACGGTGGCGCCGCCCACCGTATTCGTCGCCGGCAGCAGGCTCAGGTTGGAAATGCCGCCGATGTTCAGCACGGCGACCGTTTCGTCGGCCCGAGCGAACAGCGCGCGGTGAAAGGCCGGCACCAGCGGCGCACCCTGGCCGCCGGCCGCGAGGTCGCGGCTGCGGAAGTCGCCGACCACGTCGATGCCGGTCAGTTCGGCCAGCAGCGAGGGGCTGTTGACTTGCAGGGTGTAGCCGACATCGTCGAACTCGAGCGGCCGGTGGCGCACCGTCTGGCCGTGCGCACCGATGGCGGTGACGGCCTTGGCGCCGGTGCCGCTGTCCGCCAGCAACTGGGCGACCACACCGGCATACGCACGCGCCAGCCCGTTGCCGGCAAGTGCCGCGCGGTGCAGTTCGTTGTCGCCAGGAGTGTTGAGTGCGAGCAGTTCGGCGCGCAAAGCCACGGGAAACTGCGCCGTGGCGTAGGCCTGCACCGCGATGCGGCCACCGGAAAAGTCGGCGAGCACGCCATCGACGCCATCGAGCGAGGTGCCTGACATCAGGCCGATGAAAAGTTCGGCGGCCATCTTTGGATCAGGGCTGGAGAGGCCGGCCGCGCGACGGAATCAGTCGGCGCTGGCCTGGATGACCGAGAAGGCAGCCGCCAGCTCGGTGCGCGCACCCACGGCGACACGCTCGAAAGCCGGGCGCATGGCGGCGGTGATCGGCGCGCCGCCTTCCTGTGCGATGGAAGCCGGGTCTTGATAGACGCCGCCCACGCGGAATTCGAAGTGCAGGTGCGGGCCGGTGGCCCAGCCGGTGGAGCCCACCGCGCCGACCGTCTGGCCCTGGCTCACGGCCTGGCCGGCCTTGACGTCGATGCGGCTCAAATGCGCGTACGCCGTCTGCTGGTTGTTGCGGTGATTGATGATGACGATGTTGCCGTAGCCGTTCTGCGTGCCCGCGAAATCGACCGTGCCGTCGCCGACCGAGCGCACCGAGGTACCCGTAGGAGCCGCGTAGTCGATGCCGTTGTGCTGGCGCCAGCTGTTCAGGATCGGGTGCATGCGCATCGCGAAGCCGCTGGACACGCGCGAGAACTCGACCGGCGTCGCCAGGTAGGCCTTGCGCAGGCTGTCGCCGTTCGGGCGGTAGTAGCTGCCCTTCTGGCCCGCGCCCGGAGGCTGGAACCAGACGGCCTGGTGGATCTTTCCGTTGTTCTCGAACTCGGCCGACAGCACGCGGCCGCTGCGCAGCGCCTGTCCGTCGGCTTCGAAGGTTTCGTACACCACGGCGAAGCGGTCGCCCTTGCGCAGGGCGCGCACGTCGACGTCGCCCGCGAAGATGTCGGCCAGCTGGCTTGCCACCGCGTCGGGAATGCGCGAGTCGTCGGTGGCGGCGAACAGCGAGGTGCGGATGGTGCCGCTCGCCAGGCGCGTGCCCGGCGTGAGCATGTCGCGCTCGGTCACGCCGGCAAAGCCGGTGGGCGTGCGTTCGATGACGAAGCGCTTGAAGCCGCCGTCGCCATCGGGAATCCAGCGGGCGCTGAGCTTCTTGAGCTGGTTTTCCTGCGTGGCCTCGGCCGTCACGGTGCGGCCGGCGCGCGAGAACAGCGCGTTGCGGGCTTCCACGCTGCTGCGCACGAAGGCGGTGGCGGCCGGGTCGGAAATGCCCAGGCGCTTCATCAGTGCCTCGGCCGTGTCGCTCGAACGGGTGACGTCGGTGCGGAACAGGGTGAAGCTGAAGTTTTCGAGCGATTCGCTCTGGTCGGCGAACGAGATTGGCGCCGTCGCTTCGAGAATCTGGTGGACCGGGAGGTCGGATGCGTCAGGACCGAGCGATGCCACCGCGAGGGTGCCGGCGCTCAGCAGCGCGGCAGCAATGACCGCGGTGATCTGCTTGGGGTACGTCCGGAATGTATAGGCCACGCGAGAAGCAAGTAGCTCCTCGGCAGCAAGAATGCCGTTGATCAAACTGTGAATTCCAGCTCAGGTTCTGCAAATCCGTGCTGCAAGGCCCAGTACGTTCAGGGCGGCAGCAGACGGTGCGGAAAAAAGCGCCGCTTAGAATTCGGCGCTTGAAAAGTCGGGCTGAGTATAGCTTCGGCACCCCCAAAGTCAGCTAAAAAAGCCCGTAAAGGCCGAATCTGTTACATCCATGAGCCTCTCAAATAGTGTAGGACGCGCGCTAGAAATATCCCTCCGCGGCGCTGACGAGCTGCTGCCGCAGGACGAGTGGGTGCGCAAGCTCCAGCGCTCCGAAGCCACCGGGACCCCCCTGCGCATCAAATTCGGCCTGGACCCGACGGCACCGGATATTCATCTGGGTCACACGGTGGTTTTCAACAAGATGCGCCAGTTGCAAGACCTGGGCCACACGGTGATCCCGCTTATCGGCGACTTCACCACCACCATCGGCGACCCTTCCGGGCGCAACAGCACCCGGCCGCCACTGACCCGCGAGCAGATCGAGGCCAATGCGGCGACCTACTTCGACCAGCTGCGCCTGGTGCTGAACGTCGATATCGCCGAAGTCCGCTACAACTCCGAGTGGAGCGACCCCTTGGGCGCGCGCGGCATGATCCAGCTCGCCGCCAAGTACACGGTGGCCCGGATGATGGAGCGCGACGACTTCAACAAGCGCTTCAAGGGCGGCCAGTCGATCTCGGTGCACGAATTCCTCTACCCGCTGATGCAGGGCTACGACTCGGTCGCGCTCAAGAGCGACCTCGAACTGGGCGGCACCGACCAGAAATTCAACCTGCTCGTCGGTCGTCATCTCCAGCAGGAATATGGCCAAGAACCGCAGTGCATACTCACTATGCCGCTGCTGGAAGGGCTCGACGGCGTCGAAAAGATGTCGAAGAGCAAGAACAATTACATCGGTATCAGCGAAGACGCCAACACCATGTTTGCCAAGGTGCTGTCGATTTCCGACGACCTGATGTGGCGCTGGTACACGCTGCTGAGCTTCCAGTCGCTGGAGCAGATCGCGGCGCTGAAGGCCGAGATCGAGGGCGGCCGCAATCCGAAGGACGCCAAGGTCGCGCTGGCCAAGGAAATCACCACGCGCTTCCACAGTGCGGCGGCGGCGGACGCGGCCGAGCAGGATTTCATCAACCGCAGCAAGGGTGGCGTGCCGGACGAGATTCCGGAGGTGTCGCTGTCGGGTGCTCCGCTGGGCATCGCCCAACTGCTCAAGCAGGCGAACCTGGCGCCTTCGACCTCGGAAGGCAATCGCCTGATCGACGGTGGCGGCGTGCGTATCGATTCAGCCGTGGTCAGCGACAAGGCGCTGAAGCTGCCCGCAGGCAGCTACGTGGTGCAGGTCGGCAAGCGCAAGTTCGCCCGCGTGACCCTGAGCTGAGGGTTTTTCAGCGAACCTCGATGGTGACGCGCCGGTTGCGCGGCTCGTCCACCTCGTCGGCAGTCGGGACGGCCAGGTCGCGCTCGCCGCGGCCCACGGCCTCGATGCGGTTGGCCGGGAACTGGCGCTCCACGAAGAGCTGGACCACTTCCTGCGCCCGACGACGCGACAACTGGTCATTCTGCTCGCCGCTGCCCTTGGTGTCGGTGTGGCCCGTGACCACGATGTCGCCGCCGCTGCGCGCCAACGCCGCAGCCAGCGCCTCGGTCATGATCTGCTGCGAAGCCGGCGTCAACGTGGTGCCGCCGAGCTCGAAATACACCGTGTAGCGCTGCGGCGGAGGCGGGCGCATGTCGAACAGCGGCTTGTTCTCTGCCTGCACCTTGGCCGGATCGGCCTGGTCGACCACCGGAGCGCCCTTTGCGCCCACTGCGGCCGTGGCGCGCTGGTAAGGCGTGGAAAGCACTTCTTCTCCGTCCTTGGCGCGCACCACCACTGCCGATGGCTTGCCGTCCGCCTGCGGCAGCAGCACCACCCGCGTGCCGGGCGTCGAGCATGCGGCCAGCAGCAGGGCGGCCAGCGCGGCCGGAAGAAGGAATGCGAGGCGGGACTGTTGGGGCTTGGGAGTCTTCATCATGGCTGGCCGTCGGCTTGCACGATGAAGTCGGTGCCGCGAATGCCGATGGTGGCCGTCTGCGTCTCGACCCGCACTGCGTCGGGATTGGTCTTGCCGATCAGGCCGGTGATCATGCGCATGGAGCCTCGCAGCAGCGAGACCAGCATGCCGCCTTCGTGCGTCGTGCCGTCGAAGTGGAATTCCTTCAGGTCGAGCCGCGACGAGGGGCCGACCACCAGTGTCGTGTCGTCGCGCAGCACCACGGAGGCCGAGGAGTCGGGGCCGGTCACGATGCGGTCCACGGCGCCCAGCGCGTCGCCGGGGCTGGCCGCGCGGGTGGCGCCGGCGCCGTTGAGCAGTTGCACGTTGCCGCGCACGAACTTCACGAAGCCCGCCTGGGAATCCGCCTTGGCGGCGGGGGCGGCTGTAGCAGGCGCCGGCGCGGACGCGGCTGCGGCAGGTGGCGCCGCCACGGGAGCGGCCGATGGCGTCTGGGCTTGTGCCAGCGCGGCCGAGGCCACAATGGCGAGGCCGCCCAAGGCGATCACGAGGTTTTTCATCATCTGGGCTCTCTGCGAAGGACAGTTTCGCGTTGGTCGCAAATTATTAATGCGAAGGCGTTACATGTAGACACGGAGCCGATAATTCAGGCAGTTCTTGCGGCCTTTTACCGCTTTTTGCGTTGCCTTCTGCCCAATTCCCATGGTTTTTGCATGACGTTGACCCCCAAGACGCTGCTGCGTGTGTCCGTTGCCGTGGCCTTGATCACGATTGTGCTCAAGGGCCTGGCTGGCTACATGACGAATTCGATGGGCCTGATCTCGGACGCGATGGAGTCCTTCGTGAACCTGGCGAGCGCCATGTTCGCGCTGGCCATGGTGACCATCGCCGAGCGGCCCGCCGACGACGACCATCCCTACGGCCACCACAAGGCCGAGTACTTTTCCTCGGGCTTCGAAGGCATCCTGATCGTGGGCGCGGCCATTGCGATCCTCTGGGTGTCCATCCAGCGCCTGCTGTCGCCGCAGCCGCTGGAGCAGCTGGGCTGGGGCCTGGCGCTGTCGGTGCTCAGCTCGGGCTTCAACGCGGGGCTGGCTTTCATGCTCTTCCGCGCGGCACGCACGCACCGTTCGATCGCGCTGGAGGCCGACGGCCGCCACCTGATGACCGACGTCTGGACCTCCGCCGCCGTTGTGGTCGGCATCGTCGGCGTGCAGTTCAGCGGCTGGCTCTGGCTCGACCCGTTGCTGGCCATCGGCGTAGCGCTCAACATCGTGCGCGAGGGCGTCAAGCTGGTGTGGCGCTCGTCGCAGGGCCTGATGGACGAAGCCCTCGACCCCGAAACCCTCGCCACCGTGCGCGCCACCCTCGACGCCTTCGCCGCCCGCATGCCGGAAGGCACGCGGCTGCGCTTCGACGACATGGTGACCCGCAGCGCCGGCCAGCGCCGCTTTGCCGACCTGCACATGCACGTGCCCGGCGACTGGACCCTGCAGCATGCCGCCAACATGCGCGACCAGCTGGAGCAGGCCCTGATGGACGCCGTGCCCGGCCTGCGCGTGACGATCCAGCTCCTGCCCCTGACCATGGAAGCCCGCGCCACCCAGGCTGGCGAACATCACGCCTTATGAAAGCTGTTCTCCAACGCGTGGCAAATGCACGCGTCGACATTGCCGGCCGCACCGTCGGCGCCATTGACGCAGGCCTGCTCGTGCTGCTGTGTGCAGAGCGCGGCGACGTCGACGCGCTCGCCGACCGCATGCTCGCCAAGATTCTCAAGCTGCGCATCTTCTCGGACGAGGCCGGCAAGATGAACCGCAGCGTGCAGGACATCGGCGGCGGCCTGCTGGTGGTGAGCCAGTTCACGCTGGCGGCCGACGTGAGCGGCGGCAATCGCCCCAGCTTCACCCAGGCCGCGCCGCCCGACGAAGGCCGCCGGCTCTACGAGTACTTCGTGGCGCAGGCGCGGGCCGCGCACCCGGTGGTGGCCACCGGCGAGTTCGGCGCCGACATGCAGGTGCACCTGCTGAACGACGGGCCCGTCACCATCCCGCTGCAGATGACGGCGTAGCGGCGGCCGTTATTTATTTGCCGTACGGGCTGCGAATGCCCAGTCCCGCGAGGATCTCGATTTCGTAGGCCTCCATCTCGTCAGCGTCGGCCTCGCTGGTCTCGTGGTCCCAGCCCTGCGCATGCAGCGTGCCGTGCACCAGCAGGTGTGCGTAGTGGTCGGCCAGCGTCTTGCGGTTTTCCTTCGCCTCGCGCGCCACCACCGGAGCGCACAGCACCAGGTCGGCCATCACCAGCGGGCTTTGCGCGTAGTCGAAGGTCAGCACGTTGGTTGCGTAGTCCTTACCGCGAAACTCGCGGTTCAGGCGCTGGCCCTCGTCGGCGTCGACGATGCGCACCGTGATCTCGCCGTCGATGTCGAGCGCATGGCGGATCCAGCGCGTCACGCTGTGGCGCGGCAGCGCGGCGCGATGGCGCTCCACGCCCTTGAAACGCCCGAACTGCAGCGAGAGCGAAAGTGCGGGAAGTGCGGATGCGGCCATCTCAGTGGGCTCCCGCGCGCTTGCGCTGGCCGTCGTAAGCATCGACGATCTTCGCCACAAGCGGGTGGCGCACCACGTCCACGCTCGTGAAGTGCGTCATGGCAATGCCGTTCACGCGCTTGAGCACGCGTTCGGCGTCGATCAGCCCGCTCAGCTGCTGCTTGGGCAGGTCGATCTGGCTCACGTCGCCCGTCACCACCGCGCGCGCGCCGAAGCCGATGCGTGTGAGGAACATCTTCATCTGCTCGGGCGTGGTGTTCTGTGCCTCGTCGAGGATCACGAAGGCGTTGTTCAGCGTGCGCCCACGCATGAAGGCCAGCGGCGCGATCTCGAGCGCATTTCGCTCGAAGGCCTTCTGCACTTTCTCGTAGCCCATCAGGTCGTAGAGCGCGTCGTACAGCGGGCGCAGGTACGGGTCGACTTTCTGTGTCAGATCACCCGGCAGAAAGCCCAGCCGCTCGCCTGCTTCCACCGCGGGCCGCGTCAGCACGATGCGCTGCACCGCGGCACGCTCCAGCGCATCGACCGCGCAGGCCACTGCGAGGTACGTCTTGCCGGTGCCGGCTGGGCCGATGCCGAAGGTGATGTCGTGCTTGGCGATGTTGTCGAGGTACAGCGCCTGCGTAGGCGTGCGTGCGCGCAGGTCGGCACGGCGGGTGACCAGCATCGCGATGTCGTCGTCGCCATCGAGCATTCCGCCGTCGCCGGCCAGCGTGAGCTGCACCACCGCCGCGTCGATGGGCCGCTGGGCAATTTCGTACAGCGCCTGCAGCACGTCCATTGCGCGCTGCGCGGAGGCCTGGGGGCCGTCGACCTTGAACTGTTCGTGACGGTGCGCGATCTTCACGCCCAACGCCTCTTCGATGCGGCGCAGGTGGGCGTCCAGAGGTCCGCACAGGTGGCCGAGGCGCGAATTGTTCAGTGGGGTAAAGGTGTGTCGCAGAATCACGCCGGACATTTCAAGGAAAAAGGGCACCCATGATAGGCAAACTGACCGGCACGCTGGCCGAACGCAACCCACCGCAGGTAGTTGTGGACTGCAACGGAGTCGGCTATGAGGTCGACGTGCCGATGAGCACGTTCTACAACCTGCCGAACCTCGGCGCGAAAGTCTCGCTGCTCACGCACTTCGTCGTGCGCGAGGACGCGCAGATTCTCTACGGCTTCGGCACTGCGGAGGAAAGGGCAGCCTTTCGCCAGCTCATCAAGATCACCGGCGTGGGGCCGCGCACCGCGCTCGGCCTGCTGTCGGGCATGAGCGTGGGCGAACTTTCGCAGGCGATCACAACGCAGGAACTCGGCCGGCTCGTGAAGATTCCGGGCATCGGCAAGAAGACCGCCGAGCGGCTGTTGCTTGAACTCAAGGGCAAGCTCGGCGCTGACATCGGCCTGCCGGCGCATGCGGCGTCCGATGCGCAGGCGGACATTCTCCAGGCGCTGATCGCGCTGGGCTACAGCGACAAGGAGGCCGCGCTTGCGCTCAAGGCGCTGCCAAAGGATGCGACGGTGAGCGAGGGCATCAAGATGGCGCTGAAGTCACTGGCTAAGTGAGCTTGGTTCGGGGCGCGATCACGCCGACGGCGTGATCTTTCAGCGCAGCGCTTAAACCTCCGGCACAACGGCAGCGCCCATGTGCGAATGGCACCGGGTGCTCCCCGCAGCGAAATAAAGGAGGAGGCCGTAGGCCGGGGGACATTCGCGGAGGGGAGTACCCGGTGTCATTCGCACGCACCCCAGAACGAAACTCTCGCCGCTCAGGGGTAGATCTTCTCGCCCTTGGCCAGCATCTCCACGAACTGCGCGATGCGCCGCGTCCGGGTCTCGGGCTTCTTCGCACCCTGAGTACGAAACAGCACCGAATAGCGGTTGCGCGCATCCAGCGTGGCGAAGAACTTTGCAGCTTTCTTGTTCGCGTCCAGCGCGGCCTGAAGATCGGGCGGCACTGTTGCCACGCTCGCGGCTTCGTAGGCCGCGTCCCAGCGCCCGTCGGCCTTCGCGCGCTCGATCTCGGCCAGTCCGGCCGGCTGCATGCGGCCTTCGTCTATGAGCTTCAGCACCTTTGTGCGGTTGATCTGCGACCAGATGCTGCGCTTGGTGCGCGGCGTGAAGCGTTGCAGGAAATACTGCGCGTCATCGCTCTTGCGCTGGCCGTCGATCCAGCCGTAGCACAGCGCTTCCTCGAGTGCGGCGGGGTGGTCGATGGAGGCGATGCCGCTGTCCTTCTTCGCGATGCGAAGCCATACGCCGGCGGCGGTCGCGTGGTGGCGCTTGAGCCAGCGTGTCCAAGACGCGGCATTGGTGCATTCGATCGGCGTGTCGTGCGGAATGCGCTCTGCCGTCTTCGTGCTCATGGCACCCACCAGTAGCGCAGCGCGTGGAAGTAGATCGGCGCCGCGAAGATCACCGAGTCGAGCCGGTCGAGCATGCCGCCATGGCCTTCGATCATCGAACCCCAGTCCTTCACGCCGCGGTCGCGCTTGATGGCCGACATCACCAATCCGCCGAAGAAACCCATCAGGCAGATCGTGAGCGCCATCAGCGCCGCCTGCCACGGGTTGAACGGCGTGGCCCAGTACAGCGCGGCGCCCAGCGCGGTGGCGCTCGCCACGCCGCCGATCAGGCCTTCCCAGGTCTTGGAGGGCGACAGCTCGGGCGCCACCTTGCGCTTGCCGAAGAGCTTGCCCCACACGTACTGCAGCACGTCGCTGCCTTGCACCACGATCACCAGGAACGCGATCAGAAGCAGGTTGCGACCTTCGAAGCCAGGAATCTGCAGTGTGAGCAGCGCCGGCACGTGGCTGATGCAGAACACGCACACCATCAGCCCCCACTGGATCTTCGAGGTGCGCTCCAGGAAGCGGCGCGTGTCGCCGCCGACCGCCGCCAGGATGGGCAGCAGCAGGAAGGCATAGACCGGGATGTAGATCGCGTAGAGCCCGTACCAGTCGATCCAGATCAGGAAATACTGCCCTGGCAGCGCGAGGTAGAAGGCCAGCGCGATCGGCGCGTGGTCGCCGCGCCGCGTGTAGGCCAGGCTGATGAACTCGCGCAGCGCATAGAACGAGATCAGATAGAACAGCACGATCACACCGCCCTTGCCGAAGGCAAAGGCAATGCCGATCACCGCCACCATCACCCACCACGCATTGACGCGCGAGTTGAGGTTGTCGATTACCGAATGCGGCTGGCCGTGCGCCACGCGCCACTTGAGCAGCGCGCCAATGGCCGAGGCCAGTATCAGCACGCCGGCCACGCCGCCGAAGAGCTTGAGCGTGGTCCACGCGAAGGGAGAGAGTTCGATCACGAGGCGCTCCCTCCGTTGCTTTGTTCGTTTTGTTGTTCGATGCGGTCGTATTCGGGGCGCAGGTCGAGCATCGCCGTGCGCGCGCGAGCGATGAAGGTGTTCTTGTCTTCCCCTTCGGCCAGCTTGATCGGCGCGCCGTAGCGCACCGTGCACGCGAGCGGAATAGGCACCAGCGTGCCCTTGGGTAGCACGCGTTTCAGGTTCTCGATCCACACGGGCACCAGCCGCACGTTGGGGCAGGCGCGCGCCAGGTGGAAGAGCCCGCTTTTCAGCGGCAGCAGGATCTCGTCGCCCGTGTTGCGCGTGCCCTCGGGGAACATGATGAGCGAGTCGCCGGCGTCCAGCGCCTCCTTCATCTGCTCGACAGGGTTCTCGCCCTGGCCCGATCCGTCGCGGCGGATCATCAGCGCATTGAACACGTCGGCGCCGATGAACTGGCGCGTCTTCGAGGCCATCCAGTAGTCCTGCCCGGCCACCGGCCGCGTGAGCGCGCGCAGATCGGGCGGCAGCGTGGCCCACAGCAGCACGAAGTCGCCGTGGCTCGTGTGGTTGGCGAAGTACAGCGTCTGCTCGGCCTTCGGCGTGGTGCCCGACCAGATGGCGCGCACCCCGGTCAGCAGCCCGGCCGCGCCGATGATCAGCTTGCCCGCCACGATGGCGAGCCCGCGCCGCAGCACGGTGCTTTCGGGCTTGTCGTTGTTCTTGTTGTTTTCTTCGGTCAAGAGAGGTCCTGTGTCATCAAGGCAAGGAGGAACAAGGCGCTCTGGCAGGCCACGACGATGGCATGGCGCTGCATGAGCTGTCGGGTGCCCTGCACGCGGTCGTCGAGCGGGCGCGTGGTGTTGTGTTGCGACGGCGGTGGCTCGCGCAGTCCGAGCGTGGAGAGCGCCTTGTCGAGCGCTTCGAGCGAAGCGACGGTGTTGCGCGCGAGGCCATCGAACAGCGCTTCGTCGAAGCGCAGCCGGAACGCGAAGTAGCGCTCCAGCGCGCCGAGGATCACGACCGCGCCGAAGCCCATGGTGGCCGTGGTCGAGAGCGAGCGCAGCGTCAGCGCAAGCACCAGCGCCGAGATGCAGGTGAGCGCGAAGCCCCAGAGGCCCAGCAGCGCGATGGCGCGCAGCAGGCCCGCCAGCGCGGCGCAGGTGGTTCGGTCGTTGTCATCGGTCATGGGGCGGTACCTCCGGCAAAGGTTTGAACGGCTCCAGTGACACCCGCCAGGCACCCCGCAGCACGATCTGCGGCCGTGCGCGGCGCACCGTGTCCTCGGCCTGGGCGACGCTGCCGGCCGGGCCGTAGCGGCCCAGCCAGGCGATCACCGCCGCAGCGCTGCGCGAGAAGCCGAGCGCGCAGCAGACCCACACTGTGGCACCGTCCGCGTTCCGGCGCTGGCCTTCGATGACGGCCGCCGCGCGCTGCAGGCGCACGGTTGGCGGCACCGTCAGGTCGAGCAGCGGCACGCAGCGCGCATGCGGCACGCCCGCGGGCATCTGCAGCTCGGCGCACAGGCTCACCAGCCGGGGCTGCCCGGCGGCCAGCCATTCGGCGTGCGTCGGCCGTCGGCCCAGCCGCAGGCCCGGCACCACTTCGACCGAAGCCGGCAGCTTGCGCGTCCAGAGCCAGGCGTTGATGGCGGCGGCGAGCCGATAGGGCGCCAGCATCCAGCGCGCGGCCCAAGCCATGCGGCCACGGCCGTCCATCTGGAAGCCGCGTGCGCCGAAGCCGATGTAGTTCAACGCCACCAGCGCCAGCGACGCAGCCGGCCATGCGAGCCACAGCGCGACGCCACCGCCGTACAGCGCGGCCGCCAGGAACAGCGCCGCGCCCACTGCATAGAAACCCACCAGCTTCCAGCGCTGCACATCGCGCGTGATGCGCCACGCGCGCGGCATCGACACCACGCGCTCCAGCGGCCACAGCCATACGCAGAGCAGGCCGAGCAGGGCACCGGTCGGAATGTCGATGAAGTGGTGCTGCCACGTCGTGAGCACCGACGCGCAGATGGCGAAGGCCCACACATGCAGCACCAGCCGCGCCCAGGGGGGCCGGATGAACTGCCGATACCAGTCCCACAGGATCACGGCCAGCGCGATGTGCAGCGAAGGCGCCTGGTTGAACGGCTGGTCGAACCCGCGCAGCGCGTTGAACAGAAAGGCCGGCGCCCCGTCGACCGGCGGCTGCCCGAAGCTGAAGTGCAGCGGCCAGAGGATGAAGCAGCTGCAGGCGACGAGCGTGGCCGTGACCAGCCGCAGCGCGTGCCGGTCGAGCGTGTGCCGGCTGCGCGCCAGGAACAGCGACAGCGCATAGAAGACGTTGATCGTCCAGTAAGGAAAGATCGTCCACGGCCAGAACGGCACTTGCCGCTCCCACTCGAAAGCCATCGACGGCACG
The DNA here is from genome assembly GCF_900106655.1 of Variovorax sp. YR634. Lineage (NCBI taxonomy): Bacteria > Pseudomonadati > Pseudomonadota > Betaproteobacteria > Burkholderiales > Comamonadaceae > Variovorax > Variovorax sp. YR634. The sequence continues at coordinate 115,680 of NZ_FNOL01000010.1, read as the reverse complement.
TTCGCCCGCGTGGTCGCCCACCAGTTGGCGAAACCATAGGTCGCATAGAACAGCGGCCCCAGAAACACCAGCCATGCGGCGGCGCGCTTCCAGGGCCGTTGCGCCAGCCAGGCGGTCATTGCGTGACGCGCACTGCCAGCGACACCGTGAAGATGCCCCACTCGTCGACCCGCTGGTCGATCTTGCGGAAGCCCGCTTCTTCCACCAGCTGGTCCATCTCGTACTGGGTGCGACGGCGCATCACCCAGGCCTCACCCTGGCGGTGGCTGGTGAGGGCACGCGCGATCATCTCGAGCTGCGGGTGCCAGGGCTGTCCGGTGTAGACGAGGTAGCCGCGGTCTTCCACCGCGTCGCCCACGCCCGCGAGCGAGCGGCGCACCATCTCGTTGTCGGGGAACAGCTCGTACAGGCCCGACACCACGGCTAGCGTGGGCCGCGGCAATACGCTCGCGAGGCTCATACGGTCGAAGGCATCGGCCTGCACGAACTGCGCGACGTCTTCCAGGCCCTTCTCGGCGATGAGCGCCCGGCCATCGCGCACGTTGATGTCGCTGTAGTCGCGCAGCAGGATGGAGCTGGCCTTGACGGGGCTGGCCAGTACCGCGTCGAGCACGTAGCGGCCGTGGCCGGCGGCGATGTCCATCACGCGCACCTCGCGGTGCATGTCGGCCAGGCGCTCCATCGCGATGCGCAGAAGCTCCTCGACGTGGATCTTGCGCTGGCGGATGCCGCGCCAGCCGATGGAGTCCAGGTACGTCTTGTCGATGGAGCGGCCGATGGCGGAGCTGCCCTGCGGATGGTTGCGGTACACGTAGTCGAGCGTGCTGCCCGAGTCGAAGCCGGTGGCGTGGCCGAGCTTGATGCCTTCCGACATCGTGCCGCCCAGCTTCAGGCTCGCGCGGGTCATGGCCCAGTAGGCGCCGCGCGGCGACAGGGGCGACAGCGGCTCGGCCAGCGCACGCGACTCGTCGGCCGTGTCGCCGCTCAAGTGCGCCTCGCGGCGGTCCACCGGCACGGCCGGCTCGTCGAAGCGCTGCAGGATGAATTCGCGGATCTGCGCCACAGCCGGCGCCCGGTCTTTCTCGCCCAGCGTGTCGTGGAAGAAGCCTGGCAGCTCGGTCTTGGTCTTCACCGCGCTGCCCAGCCGCTCGAAGAACTGGTGCTGCGGCTTGTGGTGCACCACCCAGTCGGCGCCCGAGATGAGCAGCTGCACCGGCAGCGTGATCGCATTCGCGTCGGCCACCACGCGGTCAGCGGCTTCGTACAGGCCCAGCAGGATGTTGACCGCAATGGGCCGAGAGATCAGCGGATCGCTCTCGTAGCTGGCGATGCGTTCGGGGTCGTGCGTGAGGAACTTCGCCTTCACGTAGCTGTTGACGAAGAACAGGCCGCGCAGCTTGTGCATCAGCCCGAGCCCGGCGCGCGCGAACGGCACGTAGAGCTTGACCTTGAAGGCCGGCGAGGCGAGCGTGAGCCCGCGCACCTTGGGCGCGTAGTCGTGCGCCCAGGTGGCGATCAGCACCGCGCCCACGCTCTGCGCGACCACGTGGATGTCCTGCTCGGGCACGCCGTGTGCCGTGCCGATGTGCTGCACGAAGGTCTGCACGTCGCGCACCGAGGTGCCGAAGCTCGGGCTGTAGCCGCGCTGCCCGGGCGAGCGGCCATGGCCACGGGCGTCCCAGGCGAAGAAGTCGAAGTCGGGCAGGTTCAGTTCGTCGACCAGGTGCGCCATGCGCGCGCCGTGTTCATGGCCGCGATGGAACAGCACGATGGCGCCGCGCCGCGTGGCGCCCGTGGCCGGCCAGTGGCGGTAGAAAAGCGATTCGCCGTCGTGCGTCTGGAAATGAAGCTCGTTCGGAGCGCGTGGAGTGGTGTCGTTCATTGAATCCCTGTGAAATCTTGTAGGAGCTTGTTCAGTGGCGGCCTGCGGCGTCGGCCTCGGCCAGTGCGCGGCGGATGCGGTTGACGGTGGTCCAGGCCACCAGCACAGCAAGCAGCGGCATCAGCCAGGCCGTCCAGCCCGGCAGCGGCAAGCCCAGGGCCACGTAGAGGCCGAGTGCGCCGAACACGAAGGCCCGGTCGCTCTTGCCCAGCGGACCGTCGTAGCGGCGCGAGGCGCCCACCGTGGGGCCCAGCGCGCCGGCGAATTCGCTCAGCCCGGCCAGCACGATCACCGTGCCGACCCAGAAGCCGCTGAAAGGCAGCACCAGCGCAAAGGGCAGGTACAGTGCCGCGTCGGAGACCACGTCGGTCAGTTCGTTGAGAAAAGCGCCCAGCTTGCTCTGCTGGTTGTGCTCGCGCGCCAGCATGCCGTCGATGGCGTTGAAGGCCATGCGAAGGAACATCCAAAGTGGAATGAGCCCGAAGGCCGCCAGTGAGGGCGCCGCGAAGAAGAGCCAGAGCCCGAGCGCGACCGAAACGACGCATGCCGCCATCGTGACCTGGTTGGCGGTGACGCCCATCGCATGCAGGCGGACCACCAGCGGCCGCAGCAGGGCCTGGAAACGCGGCTTCAGTTCGTAGATCGACACGTGCTGGCTTCCCCTCGTTTGTTATGTGCCGAAGCATTCTGCCAGTCTGGCCCAAGGACTAAACTTGCCGACGCAGACCCTTACCCAATGACCATCCAGACAGACGACTTCGCGCCCGCCCCCCAACGCGTGGTGTCCGCAGCCCCCGCATCGCCCAACGAAGAGGCGATCGAGCGGGCCCTGCGCCCCAAGCTGCTCGACGAGTACGTCGGCCAGGCCAAGGTGCGCGAGCAGCTCGAAATCTTCATCGGCGCCGCGCGCAAGCGCAAAGAGGCGCTCGACCACGTGTTGCTGTTCGGTCCCCCGGGCCTGGGCAAGACCACGCTGTCTCACATCATCGCGGCCGAACTGGGCGTCAACCTGCGCCAGACCTCCGGCCCCGTGCTCGAAAAGCCCAAGGACCTGGCGGCGCTGCTGACCAACCTGGAGCCGAACGACGTGCTCTTCATCGACGAGATCCACCGCCTGAGCCCGGTCGTCGAGGAAATCCTGTATCCCGCGCTGGAGGACTACCAGATCGACATCATGATCGGCGAGGGCCCCGCGGCGCGCAGCATCAAGCTCGACCTGCAGCCCTTCACCCTGGTGGGCGCCACCACCCGCGCCGGCATGCTGACCAACCCGCTGCGCGACCGCTTCGGCATCGTCGCGCGGCTGGAGTTCTACACGCCCGAAGAGCTGGCGCTGATCGTGACCCGCAGCGCCCGCCTGCTCAAGGTGGAGACCGACGAAACCGGCGGCTTCGAGATCGCCCGTCGTTCGCGCGGCACGCCCCGCATTGCCAACCGCCTGCTGCGCCGCGTGCGCGACTACGCCGAGGTCAAGGGCAATGGCCGCATCACCGAAGAAATCGCGCACAAGGCGCTGGCCATGCTCGACGTCGATCCGCAGGGCTTCGACCTGATGGACCGCAAGCTGCTCGAAGCCGTCATTCACCGTTTCGACGGCGGCCCGGTGGGGCTGGACAACGTGGCGGCCAGCATCGGCGAGGAGCGCGACACCATCGAGGACGTGATCGAGCCCTATCTCATCCAGCAGGGCTACCTGCAGCGCACGCCGCGCGGGCGCATTGCCACGCTGGCGGCTTACCGGCACCTGGGCGTGACTCCGCCTTCGAGCCGTTCCGACGGACAAGACCTCTTTGGAGCCTGAAGACACATGCACACTCATGACCTGAGTGCCTGGCAGCACGACCACCATTTCGGCGCCGACACCGCCTCCGCCGAGCGCAGCACGCGCCTCGTGATGTGGATCACCGCCGCGATGATGGTCGTCGAGATCGGCGCCGGCTGGTGGTTCAACTCGATGGCGCTGCTGGCCGACGGCTGGCACATGAGCTCGCACGCGCTGGCCATCGGCCTGAGCGCCTTTGCCTATGCGGCCGCGCGGCGCTACGCGCGCGACCCGCGCTTTGCCTTCGGCACCTGGAAGATCGAAGTGCTCGGCGGCTTTGCCAGCGCGCTGGTGCTGCTGGGCATCGCGGCGCTGATGGTGGTGGGCTCGCTCGAGCGGCTGTGGTCGCCTTCGGCCATTCACTACCCCGAAGCCATCTCGGTCGCGGTGCTGGGGCTGGTGGTCAACCTGGTCTGCGCGCGGTTGCTGGGCGGGGCGCATCACCATCATCACGGGCATGACCACGGCCACGCCCGTGGGCACGACGATCACCACGCGCATGGCGACCACCATGGCCACGACCTGAACCTGCGTTCCGCCTACATGCACGTCGTGGCCGATGCTGCCACCTCGGTGCTGGCCATTGCGGCGCTGCTGGGCGGCTGGTTCTACGGCTGGGCCTGGCTCGATCCGGCGATGGGCATCGTCGGCGCGGTGCTGGTGGCGGTCTGGGCCAAGGGGCTGCTGAAGGAAACTGGCAAGGTGCTGCTCGACCGCGAGATGGACCACCCGGTGACGCAAGAGATCCGCGAAGGCGTCGAGACGACGCTGGCCGATTCGGAAACGCGCGTGGCCGATCTGCACGTGTGGCGCGTGGGGCGCGATGCGTATGCCTGTGCGCTCACGGTGGTGACGCATTCGATGACGCTGACGGCCGATCAGGTGCGGGCGTGCTTCTCGATGCACGAGGAAATTCGCCACTCCACGGTGGAAATCCAGCGCTGCGTCGACTAGCTCCCGCTTCTTTCTGCGGGCCGCGTGTGCCGCACGATCAGAATCTGCGCCGCGTAGTAGGTAGCCAGCACCCACAGCGACGCCAGCGGCAGCGGTGACACGAAACGGTTCGTTGCCAGCAGCGAGTCGCTCAGCATGAAGAAGCAGGCGCCCACCGCAACCCATAGCGAGGCAGGGTCCGCGCTTCGTAGCACGGCGGCCCGCCCGATGGCCTGTGCCGCCATGCAGGCGATCACGATCACATAGACGCCGACCGGCACCCGCAGGGCGACGGGCAGTCCGCCCTGCCAGAGAAACGCGTACATCCCCGCGCCAATCAGCAGCGTCGTCGCGAGCACGCCGCGGCGCGGGAACAGGCCGACCCCGATGCGGAACAGCGCGATATAGGCCAGGTGCGCCAGCAGGAAGCACACGAGCCCGGGTACGAACAGCTTGGCCGGCCCCATCAGCAGCACGTCGCCGGCCAGCGATGCCGCCAGCCCCGTCAGCAGCAGCCCGTCGAAGGTCGTTACGGCACCAGCCGCCACCGCCCGCCGCGCGGCGAAGAAGATCGCGATCGACAAAGCCAGCGGCTTGAAGACGAGGTGCAGCCAGCCGATGCCCAGCGCCGCGCTCGCCGTGGCCAGGGCCGCTGCCTCGATCAGCAGCACCTCGGTCATCGACAACCGCCCCTGCAGCACGCCGCCGATGGCCCACAGGCTCGCCGTCAGCGCGGCCAGCCAGACGGCGGCCTGCGGTAGCGGCATGGTGTCGGAGAACCACAGGAAGAATATGGCCCCCGCCAGCATCAGCATGAACTGCACGCCCGCGAACCACTGCACGGCCGGGCTCACCGCCGGTTCGTAGCGCGTCACCTTTGAAATGTCGAAGGCCGGCTTCGGAAATCGCGCCGCCACGTCCGCCGGCCGCCAGCCTGGCGGCTTGAACCACACGCGCAGCTTGTCAGCCCAGCTGCGCGCATGCCATGAATCCTTCGCCAGCGCCCAGTACACCTCGGCGTTGGCCCACAGCGGGTCCCAGCTGCGCAGCTCGCCGCGCGTGCCGTAGACGCAGCGTTCGTCTTCCTCGCGGAAGCTGCCGAACATCCGGTCCCACACGATCAGGATGCCGCCGTAGTTGCGGTCGAGGTACTTGTCGTTCACCGCGTGGTGCACGCGGTGGTTCGAGGGCGAGCAGAACCAGCGGTCGAACCAGCCCAGCTTGCCCACCTGCTCGGTGTGCACCCAGAACTGATAGAGCAGGTCGACCAGAGCCACCACGCCGAACACCAGCGGTGGCACGCCCGCCACCGCCATCGGCAGATAGAACACCCAGCTCAGCAGTGCGCCGCTCGATGTCTGCCGCAACGCGGTCGACAGGTTGTAGTGCTGGCTCTGGTGATGCACCACGTGCGCCGCCCACAGGATGGCCGACTCGTGGCCCATTCGGTGCAGCCAGTAGTAGCAGAAGTCGTAGAACACCAGCGCCAGCAGCCAGCCGTACCACGTCGTCCAGAAGTCGCGCGCTGCCTCTTGCGGAAACAGCGCCACAGCCGAATACACGGCCGTGTAGATGCCGATGCGCAGCAGCCCCGTGAGCACCGCGCTGATCTGGCTCAGCATGCCCAGGCCGATGCTGTTCACCGCGTCGGCAAGGCGATAGGTGTCTTGCCCCGTGCCGCGTCGCGCGCGTACGCGGCCGACTGCGAATTCGATCGCGATCAGCAGGAAGAAAACGGGAGTTGCGAGAACGATGATCTGGCCGGGGCGCATCGCGCGATTGTGGCGTTGCCGTCGGGCCACAAGTCACCGGGATGTCACGGAGGCGCCATCGTATGGTCACGTGGCGGTGGGAGCCTACCCGTCCATGCAACGCGACGACGCCTTCCTTCGTGCATGGCACGACACCGCGACCCGGGCCCTCGACCCCGAGGACGATGATCGCGTACGTCCACCCCTGCAATTCCGCACCCTCTGGATCTCCGACCTGCACCTGGGCACGCCCGGCTGCCAGGCTCGTGCGCTGCTCGACTTCCTGAAGCACACCGAGTGCGAGACCCTGTTCCTGGTCGGCGACATCATCGACGGCTGGCAGCTCAAGCGCCACTGGTACTGGCCGCAGGCGCACAACGACGTGATCCAGAAGCTGCTGCGCAAGGCGCGCAAGGGCACGCGCGTGATCTTCATTCCGGGCAACCACGACGAGTTCGCCCGCAAGTACCTGCATCACAACTTCGGCGGCATCGACGTGGCCGAAGAATGGATTCACGAGACGGCCGACGGCCGCAAGCTCTGGATCATCCATGGCGACCTGTTCGACGGCGTCATCCAGTGCGCCAAGTGGCTCGCCTACGTGGGCGATTCGCTCTACGAGTTCACGCTCAAGCTCAACCGCCACCTCAACTCGCTGCGTGCGCGCATGGGGCTGCCGTACTGGTCGCTGTCGAAGTACCTCAAGGGCAAGGTCAAGCGCGCGGTGAGCTACGTGGGCGACTTCGAAGTGGCCGTGGCCCGCGAAGCCCGCAAGCGCGGCGCACAGGGCGTGGTCTGCGGGCACATCCACCATGCCGAGATGCGCGACATCGACGGCATCCTCTACTGCAACGACGGCGACTGGGTCGAGAGCCTGACGGCACTGGCCGAGCATGCCGACGGCACGCTGGAAATCATCGACTGGGCGCAGCACATGCCCGTGCCGACGAAGGCGACGCCGCAGCGCGAAGCCGTCGCGGCCTGAGCCCGCCCGAGCAGGCCGGTCAGCCCTTGCGGCCGGGGTCGTTCGTCGTATGGCCGAGTTGCTCGCGCCAGGCGTCGTAATGCCGAAGCATGCTCTTGCTCATTTCGTCCATCCATAGCCACCAGGCCAGTGCGAAATTCTCGGGGCCATCGGGCTCCGGTGAAGTCTGGAAAAGGCTGGCGGGCGGTTCCGGCAGTTCGTAATCGCACAGCCGCTCGACGCTGCTGTGCGGGAAGCCGGGAATGACAGTACTCACTGCGGTGCTCCTTCGAGGGCGGCGCGTTCTCGGGCGCCCGGAACAACTCCCGCACGCATTGGAGCAGGAACCGGGACGCCGACGTATCGGATTATCCCGAATGAAAACAAAAGACTACGGAAGACGGTGGCTTTCGAGGCGCCATGCCGCGCGTGGCCGCGTTCGTCCGATCCGACGATGCCGCCGGGCCTCCGGGGGCCTCACACTCGGCCGGTGTTATTCCGACAGCAGGAGACGACAAACACCATGGCCTGGGCACTCACGGCGGCGGAGACCGCATTCCGCGACGAGGTTCGAGACTTCCTGGCGCGTGAGCTGACGCCCGAACTGCGTGCCGCGGGCCGGCGCTGCTCCGGCATCTTCACCGACTACGAATACGGCAACCGCTGGCACCGCGTGCTGGCAAAGCGCGGCTGGAGCGTGCCGAACTGGCCGGTCGAGCACGGCGGCACCGGCTGGACGCCGATGCAGCACTACCTCTTCGCGGCCGAGCTTGCCGCCGCCGATGCGCCACCGCGCGCACCCATGGGGCCGGGCATGGTCGCACCGGTGATCATCGCCTTTGGCACCGAGGCGCAGAAGCGCGCGTGGCTGCCCGGCATCCGCTCGGGCGAGGACTACTGGTGCCAGGGCTACTCGGAGCCGCAGTCGGGCTCCGACCTGGCCTCGCTTCAGTGCAAGGCGGTGCGCGACGGCGACCACTATGTCATCAACGGCACCAAGATCTGGACCACCCACGCGCAGTACGCCAACCGCATGTTCTGCCTTGTGCGCACCACCTCGGGCGGCAAACCGCAGCAGGGCATCAGCTTCCTGTGCTTCGACATTCCGGCGCCGGGCATCACCATCCGGCCGATCATCAGCATCTCGGGCGACCACGAGCTCAACCAGGTGTTCTTCGACGACGTGCGCGTGCCGGCCGACGGTCTCATCGGCGAGGAGAACCAGGGCTGGACCATCGCCAAGTACCTGCTGCAGCACGAGCGCGGCGGCGCATGGGCGCCGATGCTGCGCGCACGCCTGCGCCGGCTGACAACCGCGGCAGATGCAGCCTTTTCAGCTTCAGGCGGCGACGCACACGAAGCCGACGACATGGCCCTGCGCCTGGCCGAAGCCGAGTGCGCCATCGACGCCCTCGAGGCCACCGAGCTGCAATCGCTGCGCGCGCAGGCCCGCGGCGAGCAACCGGGCATCCGCCCGTCGATGGGCAAGGTGCTGGGCTCCGAGCTGCGCCAGCGGCTGACCGAGCTCGGCGTGGAAATCGCCGCCCACTACGCCGCCGCCGATCTGCCGCTGGACGACGGCCTGCAAGGCGAGCTGCCGATTCCCGAAGACGCCGTGTTCTCGATGTCGGCCTACCTCAACGACCGCGCGGCCTCCATCTACGCGGGCTCCAACGAGGTGCAACGCAACATCGTCGCGGCCCACTTGCTGGCGAACTGAGGTCCTTCCATGAGCACCCTCACCGAACAGGACGAAACCCTCGCGATGCTGCGCGACAGCCTCGCGCGCTACCTCGACGACAACCACGGCTTCGAGCAGCGCCTGTACGCGCTGCGCAAGGCCGACGATGCGCCTCCGCCGTTCTGGCAGGGCCTGGCCAGCGAGCTCGACCTGCTGGGCGCGGCGCTGCCCGAGTCGCAGGGCGGCCTTGGCGGTGGCATGGCCGCCCACCTCGCGATGATGGAAACACTGGGCGGCGCACTCGCTGCCGAGCCGTACCTGTCGACGATGGTGATCGGCGCGGGCCTGCTGCAGCGCCACCCCGGCGCGCAGGCCGATGCGCTGCTGAAACGCATCGTCGCCGGGCAGGTCGTGCTCGCCTTCGCGCACGGCGAGCCGCAGAGCCGGCACGACCGCGCCGATGTGCAGACCGAACTCGCGCGCGACGGCAACGGCTTTCGCCTGAACGGCCGCAAGGCCGTGGTGCACGCCGCGCCATGGGCCAGTCACTTCATCGTGAGCGCGCGCAGCGGCGCCGGTCTCTCACTGCTCGTCGTACCCAAGGAAACAGCCGGCGTGCGCCTGCGCGCCTACCCAACCCGCGACGGCGGCCGCGCCGCCGACATCGCCTTCGACGACGTGCGCCTGCCCGCTGAAGCGCTGCTCGGCGCCGAGGGCAGCGCGCTGCCGCAGATCGAGCGGGCGCTCGACGAAGCCACGCTCGCGGTCTGCGCCGAGTCCATCGGCGTCATGCGCCGCCTGATGCGCGACACGCTCGACTACGTACGCCAGCGCAAGCAGTTCGGCGTGCCGATCTCCAGCTTCCAGGTGCTGCAGCACCGCCTGGCCGACATGCACATGGCGCTGGAGCAGGCCGCCGCGCTCACTGCGAGCGTCGGCGAGCACATCGACACAGCCGACCACAACGAGCGCGCCCGTGCCGTGTCTTCCGCCAAGGTCGCAGCCGCCAAGGCCTGCAAAGCCGTGGGGCAGGGCGCGGTGCAGCTGCACGGCGGCATGGGCATGACGGAGGAACTGGCGGTCGGCCACTACGTGCGCCGCGCCACGCTCATCGAAGGCCAGTTCGGCCCGCCCGCGTGGCATTTGCGCCGCGTGGCGAAGCTGCGCCCGGCCGCAACGTAGACATCGGGGGCCCGCATTCGTCGCTTTGGACGATGCAGCCCCGCCGCCCCCGAGCCAAGATGCCTCCACAAACAGGAGACAGACCATGGCAGGTCCATTGCAAGGCCTTCGGGTGATCGAGATGGCGGGCATCGGCCCCGGGCCCTTCTGCGCGATGCTGTTCGCCGACATGGGCGCGGAGGTGGTCCGCATCGAGCGCCCCGGCACGCGCACCGCGCCGCACGACATCCTCGCGCGCGGGCGCAGCACGCTGCAGGTCGACCTGCGCGCGGAAGGTGCCGCGCAATCCGTGCTCGACGCCATCGAAAAGGCCGACGTGCTCATCGAAGGCTTTCGCCCCGGCGTGATGGAGCGCCTGGGCCTCGGCCCCGCCGAATGCCATGCGCGCAACCCGCGTCTGGTCTATGGCCGCATGACTGGCTGGGGCCAGCACGGCCCGCTCGCGCATGCGGCCGGCCATGACATCAACTACATCGCCATCAGTGGCGCGCTGCACGCCATCGGCCGCGCGGGCGAGCCGCCGGTGCCGCCGCTCAACTACGTGGGCGATTTCGGTGGCGGCGCGATGCTGCTGGCCTTCGGCATCCTCGCCGCACTGCACGAGACGAAGAACTCCGGTCAGGGCCAGGTGGTCGATGCCGCCATGACCGATGGCGCGGCACTGCTGTCGGCCATGATGTACGGATTCAAGTCGGCTGGCCAGTGGAGCAACCAGCGCGGCGAGAACATGCTCGACGGCGGCGCGCACTTCTACGACACCTACGCCTGCGCCGACGGCAAGTACGTGGCCGTGGGCGCCATCGAGCCGCAGTTCTACGCGCTCATGCGCGAGCGCTGCGGCATCGCCGACGACACCGCCTTCGACGCGCAGATGGACGCCGACCGCTGGCCGCTGCTCAAGCTGCGCATGGCCGACGTGTTCCGCACCCGCACGCGCGACGAGTGGTGCGTGCTGCTCGAAGGCAGCGACGCCTGCTTCGCGCCCGTGCTCGACTGGGACGAGGCCCCGGAGCATCCGCACAACGTGGCGCGCGGCACCTTCGCCAACGTGGGCGGCGTGGTGCAGCCCGCGCCCGCGCCGCGCTTCAGCCGCACCGCGCCCGTGGTGCCGCCGGCCACGGCGCGCGACGACGGCCTCACCATGCTGCGCCGCTGGGGCGTGGCGGCGGATGCCATCGCACCCCTGTGCGGCGCCTGAAGGAGCCCCGCATGTTCCTCACCCAACCCCTGCTCAAAGGCCGCCGCGAAAACGCCCGGGCCACCGCCGTGGTCTGCGGCAACACGCGCCTGGACTTCGGCACCTTCACCGACCGTGTCGCGCGTCTGGGCGCAGTGCTGAAGCAGCTCGGCATGGCGCGTGGCGACCGCGTCGGCATGATGAGCCTCAACTCGCACCGCTTCGTCGAATACTTCTTCGGCACCTGGTGGGGCGGCGGCGTCATCAACCCGGTCAACATCCGCTGGAATCCGAAGGAGGTCGCGTACTCGCTCGACGACTGCGACACCCGCATCCTGCTGGTCGACGACCTCTTCGCGCCCATGGTGCCCGCGCTGCGTCAGCTGTCGAAGTCGCTGCGCACCGTGGTGTATTGCGGCGACGGTGCCGTGCCCGAAGGCATGGCCGGCTACGAGGCGCTGCTGGCGCAAGCGCAGCCCATCGACGACGCACCGCACAGCGGCGACGAGCTCGCGGCCATCATGTACACGGGCGGCACCACTGGCCAGCCCAAGGGCGTGATGCTCACGCACGGCAGCCTGTGCATCAATGCGCTGGGCACGGTGGCGGCATTGCCGCGCGACACGCACGACGCGGCCGCCATCGTCGCGGCGCCCATGTTCCACGTGGCCGGCTGCGGCGTGGCGTTGCAGAGCCTGCTGCGGCAGATGCCGGTGCACGTGGTGCCGATGTTCGACGAGCTGGCCGTGCTGCAGACCCTGCAGTCGGCGCGCATCACAGAGATGTTCCTGGTGCCGACCATGATCAAGCGCGTGATCGAGCATCCGCGCTTCGCCGAATTCGACCTAACGAGCCTGCGCCTGCTGTCATACGGCGCGGCGCCCATCGACGCAGCACTGCTCGACCAGGCCATGCGCGCCTTTCCGGGCACCGCGTTCGCGCAGGTGTACGGCATGACCGAGCTGTCGCCCGTCGTCACCGCGCTGCCGCCGCACTGCCACCTGCCCGGGCCCGACCGCGAGCGCCTGCTGCGCTCGGCGGGCACGCCGATCTCCATTGCCGAAGTGCGCATCGTCGACGGCGAAGACAACGAGCTGCCCCACGGCCAGGTCGGCGAGATCGTCGCGCGCGGCCCCATGGTCATGAAGGGCTACTGGAACAAGCCGGAGCAGACCGAGGCCGCGCTGCGCGACGGCTGGATGCACACCGGCGACGGCGGCTACATGGACGAGCAGGGCTTCGTGTACGTGGTCGACCGCATGAAGGACATGATCGTGAGCGGCGGCGAGAACGTGTATTCGGCCGAGGTCGAGAACGCCATCGCGCAGATGCCGCAAGTGCTGATGTCCGCCGTGATCGGTGTGCCCGACGACAAGTGGGGCGAGTGCGTGCATGCGGTGATCGTGCGGCGCGAAGGCATGGCGCTGGAGGCAGAGGCGGTCATCGCCCACTGCCGCGAGCAGATCGCCGGCTACAAGTGCCCGCGCAGCGTGGAGTTCCGCGACGCGCTGCCGCTCTCGGCGGCCGGCAAGCTGCAGAAGTTCCAGCTGCGCGAACCCTTCTGGGCCGGCAGGGAGCGCCGCGTTGGCTGAGCCCCGCCAAGACCGCAAGACAACAAACCAAGGAAGACAACATGTCCATCGATTTCCGCCGCTCCTGGAGCGACGAAGACCTGGAGCTGTACCGCGACAACGTGGTGCGCTTCGTCGAGACCGAAGTGCTCCCGCATGACGAGGAGGCCCGCAAGCGCGGCCACGTGGGGCACGAGGTGTGGCGCAAGGCCGGCGCCCTGGGCCTGCTGTGCGCCGACATTCCCGAGGAATACGGCGGCGCGGGTGGCGACTTCCGCCATGAGGCCGTGGTCTACGAGGAGATGTCGCGCCGCGCGCTCACCGGCATGGCAACTTCGGTGCACGCCATCGTGGCGCATTACTTCCTCAACCACGGCACCGAGGCGCAGAAGCTCCACTACCTGCCGCGCATGGCGCGCGGCGAGCTGGTGGGCGCCATCGCCATGACCGAGCCCGGCGCGGGCTCCGACCTGCAGGGCGTGCGCACCCGCGCCGAGAAGACGAAGGATGGGAAGGACGGCGGCTACCTCATCAACGGCTCCAAGACCTTCATCACCAACGGCTTTCTCGCCGGCGTGGTGCTGGTGGTGGCCAAGACCGACCCAACGCAGGGCGCGAAGGGCACGTCGATCCTCATCGTCGAGACCGAGGGCTGCAAGGGCTTTCGAGTGGGCCGCGTGCTCGACAAGATCGGCATGAAGGCGCAGGACACCTCCGAGCTTTTCTTCGACGACGTGCGCGTGTCCGCCGATGCTCTGCTGGGCGGCGTGGAAGGGCAGGGCTTTTTCCAGCTCATGAGCGACCTGCCTTACGAGCGCACCATCATCGGCCTGAGCGCGCTGGCCACCATGGAAGGCGCCTACCAGGCCACGCTCGACTACGTGCGCGACCGCAAGGCCTTCGGCAAGCCGATCGTCGAGTTCCAGAACACCAGGTTCAAGCTGGCCGAGATCGCCACGCAGATCAAGGTGGGCCGCGCCTTCATCGACCGCTGCGTGGAAGATCTCGTGGCCGGCAAGCTCGACACCGCCACCGCCTCGATGGCCAAGCTCTGGGGCTCGGAGGCGCAGGGCCGCGTGATCGACGAGTGCCTGCAGTTGTTCGGCGGCTACGGCTTCATGAACGAGTACATGGTGGCGCGCATGTACGCCGACGCCCGGGTGCAGCGCATCTACGGCGGCACCAACGAGATCATGAAGGAAGTGATCGCCAGGGCGCTGTGAGCCGCAGCGTGTTCAGTCAGGACAGCCGCCGGATCTCCGCCCGTGCAATCTCGCGGTGGGGGTACGACGGCGAGAGGCCGATGAACTGCGTGTATTTCTCGCGCGCCGCGTCGGTGTGGCCCGCGTCTTCCAGCTCCAGCGCCTCCAGCGTGAACTGGGTGAAGAGCCGGTTGGCATCGTTCTCGCGCGCCGACGCGGCCAGCGACTTGGGCTGCAGTTCGGGCTGCGCGGCGTAGATCTGCCGCTGCACTTCGATCACTTCGATCAGCGCGCGGCCGATGCGCTGGATGTTCTCGTCCACGGGGTCGAGGCCAGTGGCCCGTACATCCGCAGCGGCCTGGTCCAGCAGATGCGAGGCCACGCGCAGCAACTGGTGGAGCTGTTTGTGCGTCGTCATGGGTGGGCCGCTCCGCGCACGCAGCAGCTTTCGGGCTTCGCCGCTTCGGCGAAGCCGGTTTCGTGCAGGGCCCTCATCCGTTGTTCCGCTTGGCGCTGGATGCCGCCGTCCGTGCGCGCGGCTTGCGCTGCGAGGCTGGCTGGGCCGCGGCTTCTTCCTCGGCACGCAGCTTCTCGGCGAGCTGGCTTGTCCGCTCGGCGATGGCCAGGCTCTTGGCCATTTCGGCGCCGTGCACCTTCACCGAGAACGCCTTGCTCACGCTGCCCTTGCCCGTGGTGTAGGTAATGGCCAGCCAGTAGCCGGGATGGCTGGGGTTGGGCGTCTTGAAGTGAACGCCGCTCACGCCGCTGGTGTTGTTGCGCCGGGTGATTTCGGATTTCGAGCGCTTGGCCGTGCGCGGCCCGGGCGGATGGGCCGACAGCCCCATGCGGATCGCCTCTTCGGCCGGATGAATGCGCGCCAGCCCCGTCATGCGCTTGAGCTGCTGCGCGCGCTCCTGGATCGCCAGCGCCTGCGCGTCGTCGCCCAGGTCCGCGACGGAGAAGTCGGTGCGAAGAATCTCGTCGGGCGCGATGTAGGTCTTGGCCATCCACGCCCGCACCCGGCCGCCCGGCGCGAGATGGTGGAACACGCCCGTCACGCCGGTGCTGTTGTTGGTGCGGGGTTTTTCGGCCCGCTCGCGGCGTGCCTGCGGCGGCACGCTGCGCACGATGAAGTCGCGCCAGTCCTGCGCGTGGAGCAGGGCCTGTTCCGCGCCGCCGTAGCTGGCCTTGCCGAACAGCCTGTGATGGCGAACGCCATTGCGAACTATGGAAACCTCGAAACCCCAGGACCTGGAGTAGATGCCGTACATGGCTGCCGGGTTGGGGATACCTTTGGGCATTCTCGACGTGATGCTGCTGCTTTTGCACTCAGTTTTGCTGAGTCTGATGGGCTCCCCGATTCGCTCGTCGCTCATCGGCGCGCGCATTTCGCAGCTATTTTGGCCCAAGCGCCATGACGATTCCGCGGAAGCGGTCATGCCCGGGACAATGCGGGGCGCAGCGCCGGGGATGAGGCGTGCGTTTTCGCCGGCCCTTTCACTGCTGCGGCCTTGCCTCGGCGGTGGCCAGGCCGTGCTGCCGAGCGCCTTGCTGGGCGCCCTGCCGGAAGGGAATGGTGAGCGGGTCGTTGGCGGGGGCGGTGTTCGACATCAGCTTCTGCTCGAGCTGACGCTCGCGCTCCTCGATGGCCAGCAGCTTGGCCTTCTCCGGCCCGTGCTCCTTGATGGAGAAGGCCTTGCTCACGCTGCCCTTGCCCGCGGTGTAGGTGATGGCGAGCCAGTAGCCCGGGTGGCCCGGGTTGGGCGCCTTGAAATGCACGCCGCTCACGCCGCTGGAATTGGTGCTGCGCCTGATCTCGGACTTCGAGCGCTTGGGCGCCAGCAGTTCGGAGTGGCTGGCCGGCGGGCTCTTGCGGATCGTTTCCTCGGCCGGATGCAGCTTCGCCAGCCCGGCCATGCGCTCCAGCTGCCGCTCACGCTCCTCGATGGCCAGCGCCTGCGCGGCCTCGCCCACCAGGTTCACGGGAAAGTCGGTGCGCAGGATCTCGTCCTGCCCGATATAGGTCTTGGCGACCCAGGCGCGCACCCTGCCGCCCGAGGCGACCTGGCAGAACACGCCCGACACGCCGGTGGTGTTGTTGATCCGCAGCTTCTCGGCCCGAGTGCGCCGAGGCACCGGCGGCACGCTGCGCACCACGCCGTCGCGCCAGTTCTGTGCCTGCAGCAGCGCCTGCTCCTCGCCGCCGTAGCTGGCGCGGCCGAACTGCTTGTAGTAGCGCGTGCCATTGCGCACGATCGACACCTCGAAGCCCCAGGCACGAGGGTAGATGCCATACATGGCGGCGGGGTTGGGAATACCTTTGGGCATGGTGGCTCCGGCTTGCGTCGCTCTCTGTTGCTTGCGGTACCGCAGCGTTCGGAAGGCGCGGTTCCTGAGAGGGATGCTAGGGATTGCGAGGCGGCCGGGGTATCACCGGAATCCGTAGTAATCGTGACTGCCGAAGTCACTGTTGAAGCACTAAGTTCTACATTGGGGCCGGACAGGCTGCTACCTGATCACCCCGAGCCTGCGTGCAATGGCCACGGCCTGCGTCCGGCTCTTCGCGTCCAGCTTCATGTTGATGTTGCGCAGGTGCGTGCGCACCGTGCTGTCCGACACGAACAGCTTCTCCGCCATTGCGTTGTTCGAGTAGCCCTCGGCCAGCAACTGCAGCACGCGGATTTCCTTGCGCGTCAGCGGCTCCTTCATGGCGTTGTCGCCGGCCGGCGCCTCCGCTTCGCCTGCCACCGCCGGTCCCACGGCTTGCAGCAGCCGCTGCAGGTGGTCCGCCAGGATCGGGTCGTTGGTGCTGCCGCTGCGCGGGCCCTCATGCTGCGCCGCCGCATACCGATGCACCAGCATTCCCACGGCCGGCCCCTCGTCGAGGATCAGCCGCATGAATCCTTCCTGGCTTGCCGTCTGCAGCACTTCGCCGAATTCGTCGACGGCGGCGGCCGCGTCGCCGACACGCTGCAGTGCCAGCGCGCGCAGCACCTTGAGCTTGAGCACGCGCCGGTTGCGGGCCGAGGCCAGCGCGGCATGCAGCTCCGCGTCGAGCACGCCCAGCGCGCTGCGTGCGTCGCCGAAGGTGATCTCCCAGCGTGCCTTGGCCAGCGCGAGATAGTCGAGGTCGTGCGCCGGCAGGCGTTGCCGCTGCTCGCGCTCCCACAGCGCGGGGTCGTCCGCGCGCAGCAGTTCGTCGTGCGATGCGGGCCCGTTGCCCTGCAGCAGCAGCATGCGCGAGCGCTCCAGCTTGGCGCCCGCCACCACGCGCGGCAACTGCCGGTGGTGGCCCAGGTATTCGAGCTCGGTCAAGGCCTGGAAGGCCGCGTCAATGTCGCCTGCATGGAAGGCGAGCCGCGAGCGCATCACGTGGCTCAGGATCATGTGGTCGGGCAGGCCCACGTCGCGCGCCAGCGGCAGGTACACGTTCAGCAGGTGCTCGGCCTGCACGAGCTGGTTGGTCTCGTACACGGCGCCCGCGTACAGAACGCCGGCCCATGCATTGCCGTGGCTGTGGTTGTACGACACCGCATGCGTCGAATCGACCGCCATGCGCAGCCGCGCGGTGGCCTGCCGCAGGCGGCCTTCGTGCAGGTCGAACAGGCCGGCCAGCGACTCGGTATACATGCGGTTGAAGGTGCTGTTGCCCTGCTCGCGCCGAGCCACGTCGAGCAGGCGCCGGGCCTCCTGCTGGTCGCCGCGCACGGCCAGGATGTGGGACATGGCGTTGAGCAGCACGCTGTCGGCAAAGGCCAGGCCGGTCGGCAGGCGCGCCAGGCTCGGCCGGCCGGCCTCGTAGGCCTCGTCGTGCCGGTCCTGCATGGCCAGCAGCAGGGGCACCAGCGTGTGGGCGCTGGCGCGCACTTCGGCAATGGGGCTGTCCAGGCAACCCGACTGCTCCAGCTGCCGCATCGCGTCCCACGGGCCGTGCGTGAAGCAGGTGGCCCACAGCGAGATGGGCTGCAGGAACGGGTGTTCGCGCAGCTGATGCTCGGGTATGGCCGAGAACCAGCGCGCCAGCATGCGCATGCGGCCCTGTTCGAGGAACTGCGCCGCGTAGCTGTCGAGCAGGGTCAGCGCATACGGATGGTCGCCGCCCTCGATGGCGTGGTCGATGGCGGGCACGGGGCGGTCATGCGCTTCGTACCAGCCCGCTGCTGCGAGGTGCAGGCGCTCCAGCTCGCCGGGTTGCTCACGCGCCAGCTGCGCGCGCAGGAAGTCGGCAAACAGGCTGTGATAGCGCCACGCATCGCCATCGCCGCTCACCGGCGTGACGAACAGGTTCGACGCGGCCAGCCGTTCGAGGATGGCCGCGCAGTCCACGCGCGGGCACAGCGCCTGGCACACCGATGCGTCGAGCTGCCGCAGGATGCTGGTGCGCAGCAGGAAGTCGCGTATCTCCTGCGGCTGGTGCGCGAGCACGTCTTCGGCCAGGTAGTCGGCCACGGCGCGGTCTGAGCCTGAAAAGCGTTCGACAAAACCGCTCGTGGTGCCATGCCGCTCCAGCGCCATCGACGCGAGCCAGATCGCGGCCACCCAGCCTTCGGTCTTGCGGTACAGCTGCGACAGCATGTCGGCCGGCAACGCCTGGGTTGCCTGCGCCTGGCGCAGGCTGAAGAAGGCGCTGGTTTCTTCGAGGCTGAAGCGCAGGCGGTCGGTGTCGATCTCCATCAGCTGGCCGCGCGCGCGCAGCCGCCCCAGGCCCAGGTCGGGCAGGCTGCGCGAGCCGATCACGATCTGCCCGCGTCGCGGCAGGTGCTCGATGATCTCGCGCACCAGCCCCAGCACGGCCGGCTCCTGCACTCTTTCGAAGTCGTCGAGAAACAGCGTGAAGGGCGAGTCGTGGGCGGCCAGCGCAGCCACGGCATCGAAGGGCGCATTGGCGAGCGGCTCTTCCACACCCAGGCGCTGCACGGCCTCGGCCAGGCATGCGAGAAAGCGCGAGACGTCGTTGTCGGCGCGGTCCAGCGTGAGCCACGCGGTGGCAATGCCCTGCGCCTCCATGCGCTCGCGAATCTGGGCCATGGCAGTCGTCTTGCCGAAGCCGGCCGGCGCCCGTACGAGCACCAGCTTCACGGCTGCCGAGGCGATCTCCTCGCTGATCGCGGTGCGCAGCACCTGCGTGGCGACGAAGGCCGGGGGGTTGAGCTTGGTTTCGAGAATCCGGGGTGTGGGGGACTGCATGCGGTGCTGCTGAAATCCCGTCGTTTCCGACGATGTGTGCGGCTGATTCTGCTTCCTAAACTGGCTGTGGACAAACCCGTCAAGACACCTCAAGGACACCAGCAGATGCAACTCGATTCCAGCATTGCAGCCGTCGTCACCGGCGGCGCCTCGGGGCTCGGCGCCGCCACCGCGCGCCGCCTTGCCAGCCACGGCGTGAAGGTCGCGCTGTTCGATCTCAATGCCGAGCAGGGCGAAGCCTTGGCCAAAGAACTGGGCGGGGTCTTCTGCAAGGTCGACGTCACATCCGAAGAACAGGTCGACGCGGCGTTCGCCAAAGCGCGCGCGGCGCACGGGCAGGAGCGCGTGCTTGTCAACTGCGCCGGCACCGGCAACGCGGTGAAGACCGCGAGCCGCGACAAGGCCACGGGCGAGATCAAGCACTTTCCGCTCGCGAATTTCGACCGCATCATCCAGATCAACCTGGTCGGCACCTTCCGCTGCATTGCCAAGTCGGCGGCCGGCATGCTCACGCTCGACATGCTGCAGGACGGCGAGCGCGGCGCCATCGTCAACACCGCCTCGGTGGCCGCGCAGGACGGCCAGATGGGGCAGGCCGCCTACACCGCATCGAAGGCCGGCATCGTCGGCATGACGCTGCCGATCGCGCGCGACCTCATGAGCGAGGGCATCCGCGTGAACACCATCCTGCCGGGCATCTTCGACACGCCGCTGCTGCAGGGCGCGCCCGACAACGTGAAGGCCGCACTGGCGGCGTCGGTGCCGTTTCCGAAGCGGCTGGGCAACCCGGCGGAGTACGCGACACTGGCGGAGCTGATGATCACCAACGGGTATTTCAACGGCGAAAGCGTGAGGCTCGACGGCGCTATCCGCATGGCGCCGCGCTGAGCGGTTCGACCCTCCGCACGCTCGCGCACGGACATACCTCTTATGGGGGATGTGCAGGCGCGCACCTTCCGATTGAATTCGCAGCCAGAGGCAGCATGGCCGGGCGATGCATCGGCCGTACCAGGTGCCACTGGAGGGGAATTCGATGAGCGCTATCGACGAAGAGGTGACCAGGCGACGCGACGCGCTGGGCGATCCCGCTTTGACAGGTTCGACCCGGAAGTGGGGGCTTGCGCTTTCGGGCGGTGGCATCCGCAGCGCAACTTTCTGCCTCGGCGTCTTCAGCGCGCTCGCGCGGCGAGGGGCGCTGCTGCGCTTCGACCTGATGTCCTCGGTGTCGGGCGGCGGCTATGCAGCCTCCATGCTCGGGCGGCTCTTCAGCAGGGCGCGCAATCGCGCGGATCTCGATCGCATCCAGGACGAAGTCGGCAAGGCCGGATCGAGCTGGTTCATCTGGTGGCTGCGCGCCAACGGTCGCTACCTGATTCCGCGCGGGCCGCTCGACCGCACCTTCGCGGTGGCGCTGTACCTGCGCAACCTGCTCGGCGTGCACGTGGAGCTGGGCCTGGTGTCCGTGCTGGCGGGGCTCGCGCTTGCAGCGCTGAATCTGGTGGCCTGGTGGGGCATGGCGGAAGTGGGGTACCTGCCCGGCATCGCGGGCTACTTCCAGTGGCTGGCCGAGTGGCTGCCGTCGTGGACCCCGGTGGTCTGGCTGGCGCTGCCGGTGGTCGGAGTGTTCGTGCTGGTCCATGCGTCGGCTTATTGGGCCGTGCCGTGGGTGGCGGCCACGCGCCAGCAAGGCGGCGTCTGGAGGATCTGCCTGGCCGTGCTGGTCGCGAGTGCCCTGCTGCTCGGGCTGGGCCTGACATTCGGAGATGTCCGCAGCGAGACCGGCGACGATCTCAGGAACTTTCTCTGGAGCGGTTTCGGCGTGCTGATCGCCGTCTGGTTCTTTGCCGTGCGCCTGGCGGATGGCGTGTTGACGGAGTCCGAAGACCGCGGCACGCACCAGCCGCAGTCCGACAAGGCGCGCAACCTCCTGACGAACAAGCTCGCCTTCAGTTTTCGCGTGCTGATCGTCGTGCTGGCGGTCGGTCTGGCCGATCGGCTCGCATGGCATGTGGCGTTCCAGCAGATCGGGCTGGCGAGTGCGGGCATTTATCTCGCGATGGCAGCGGCAGTGTTGCGTGCGGTGCTGCCGCTGGCGTCGAACCTGGTGCCGGGGCGGTCGACGTCGAAGGCCCTCATGGCCATTGCGCATCTGCTGGGCTATTTGCTGGCCTTCCTGCTGTTCGCGTGGTGGGTGTCGCTGGTGTACAAGGCCGTGCTGGGCGGGCTGTTCGTGCCGCGCCAGGACCTGGCTTTTTCCGATGCATGGCGCATCTGGGGGCTGCTGCTGGTGCCGGTCGTGAGCTATCTCTGGTGCACGGGCAAGACGCCGGCGTTCCTGAACCTCTCGTCGCTGCATGCCTTCTACCGGGCACGGCTGATCCGCAGCTATCTGGGTGCGGCCAACGCGCAGCGTTTCGGCCAGCCTTCGGCGCAGGGCGCGTACGGGGTTCTGGGGGCGTTGGACTCCGTGCCGGCCGTGTTCCCGCCAAACCTGGACACCGCTTCGGTCAACACGATCGTTGCGGACGATGACGCCGATCTTGCGCACTACAAGCCGCAGGCCCCTGGAGGACCGGTCCACCTGCTCAACGTGTGCCTCAACCAGACCAAGGACCCGAGGGGGCAGCTCTTCAACCAGGACCGCCGTGGCCTGTCGTTGACCGTGGCGTCGGGCGGCTTCATGCGGGTGGGGCAGGAAGAGTGGAAAGAGTTGAAAGGCAGCGACACGCCGATGACGCTCGGCAGCTGGATGGCGGTGTCGGGTGCCGCCGTGGCACCGGGCCTGGGCAAGCTCACGCGTGGCGGAGTGGCTGCGCTGCTCGTGTTCGCGGGCGTGCGGCTGGGCTACTGGTGGCGCCAGCCGGAGAAAGACAAGAAGCATTGGTCGGATTTCCTGACCAAGTCGTGGGGCCTGATGCGCGAGACGCTGGCGATCTTCGAGGGCAAGGAAGGCCGCGACTGGTTCATGACCGATGGCGGGCATTTCGAGAACACCGGCGCCTACGCGTTGCTCTCGGAACGCGCGGAAGTCATCGTCGTGGTGGATTGCGGAGCCGACCCCGACTACACCTTCGGCGATGTCGAAAACCTGGTGCGCAAGGCACGCATCGACTTGCAGGCCGACATCGAGTTCCTGCGGCCCCGGCGGGCATTGCCGGGCGAGGTTCCGCGCGGGCTGGCGTCGGAGCCCCCGGGCTTCTACGGTGCGCTGCACGCATTCGGCTCGCTGCAGGAGCTGGCCTCGAACGCGAGCAATGCCTGCCTGGCGGTGGCCCGGATCAATTACTCCGACAGGGACGGGGTTGTGGAGGTGGGGCCGAAGCTGAAGCGGGAGCGCGGAATCCTGCTGATCGTCAAGCCGAACATGTGCAAGGGCCTGCCCATCGATCTTCAGAACTTCAAGCGGGCAGCGCCAACCTTTCCCCAGGAAACGACCGCCGACCAGTTCTTCTCGGAAGCGCAATGGGAGAGCTACTTCCGGCTCGGGCAGGTCCTGGCGCAGGACCTGAGCCCGGCATTCATCGAGGCTCTGCGCGCGGACTGCGTCAAGAACGAGCCGGCGCATTTCGTGCCGGACGACTGTTCGGTGGCCCTGTCGGGCGCTGCGCTGAACGGCGACGAGAAAGCGGCGCGCGGGCGCATCATCGGCAGCGTGGGCGCAACGGCGGTGGGTGCGTCGATCGGGCTGGGCGCGGCAGCGACGCTGGGGGTGTCCGCCTGGCAGGCGATCGACAGTGTGAAGGTGGGGAGCGCCAGCCGCGTGGACAGGGAGCGCAAGGCGCTCGATGAACTGAGCGATCTCTGGAGCAAGCTGCCTGCGGCTCTTCCTGCGAATGCCAGGCCGACGCAGGTCGCTCCCCAGCTCGAGGCGCTGGCCAGCGAACTTCTCAAGACTGCGGATACGCTGTGCCCGGCTGGCGAGGTGGACTGGTTCAAGCGCTCCGAGCTGGCCAGGCGCATCTATGCCGACACCCTCAGCGAGTGCCGCAAGGTGGTGCCCTATGTCTTTTCTCGCGCTTGCAAGGGGCTTGTGGAGGCAGAGCATCCGGAGGCGCAGAGCAGGCTTGCCGTCTGCCTCAAGCAGGAGCCGGGCAAGACCTCCAAGGAGCCGCTGCCGCGCTATTGGGGCTATGACTATTCGGCCGTGGCGCCGCTCGATGGCATGCACCTTTGCAGTCCATTCCGCGCCGAATTGCTTAAAGCCCGCAATCGGTATCTGGCTGATTACGGAGAGGCCGACGATCAAAGCGCTTCGCTGTCCGGGAAGGATGCAGGAGCGCCGGAGTCGAACGACCTTGGCGCGCGACGCGCATGCCCCAAGGTAGAGGCGACGCCAGCCGGGGCCCCGCCGCCGGCGGTTTCTCCTGCCGCGATTCCACCAGCACCAGCTGCGTCGTCGCCCGCATCTGCCGCATCGTCGCCTTCTGTTGCACCACCAGCGCCAGTCGCTCCCGCCGCGACGCCTCGCAGCGAGGCCGCGAGGAGCGAGTCCTGCAAGGGCGAGAGGGTCTACATCCAGATTTACGACGGCAGCCAGAGAGACAGCGTACGTACCTATCGTGAGCGTTGGCAGCAAATAGGTGCCAGCGTGCCGCCGATCGAAGACGTCACGGAGTCGGCGCGCAAGAACAACCTCCCGCCGCCGAGGCAGGTGAGCCAGCCCACGGTGCGCTATCACGACAAGGCGTCGATCGGTTGTGCCTACGCGCTGCTTCGCGAGGTGGGCTATCCCAATTGGCTCGTGGAGCAGCTGTCCCCCCGACTCAAGCCGAGCAATCGCACCGTCGAGGTCTGGATTCCGACCTCGGCGTCACTCCCCGCGAAGTAGGGGACGGAAAGCGGGAGTCCAAAATCGTCCGTTCCGACGACGCTGCGCCGCGGCACGGCGCCAACAATTCTCCAAACCCCAGACCCCATTGGAGAATTCCTCATGCCCGAAGCATTCATCGTCGCCGCCGCACGTACCGCCGGAGGCCGCCGCAACGGCCGCCTTGCCGGCTGGCACCCGGCCGACCTCGCCGCGCAGGTGCTCAACGCCCTGGTGGAGCGCACCGATGCCGACCCGGCACTGGTCGAGGACGTCATCATGGGCTGCGTCGACCAGGCCGGCGAACAGTCTTCCAACATCGCGCGCAACGCGGTGCTGGCGTCGAAGCTGCCCGAATCCGTGCCGGCCACTTCGGTCGACCGCCAGTGCGGCTCGTCGCAGCAGGCGCTGCATTTCGCGGCGCAGGCCGTGATGTCGGGCAGCATGGACATCGTCATCGCCGCCGGCGTGGAAAGCATGACGCGCGTGCCGATGGGCATGCCCAGCACGCTGCCGCTGAAGAACGGCCTGGGCTTCTACGTGAGCCCGCTCATGGCCAAGCGCTACCCCGACATCCAGTTCAGCCAGTTCACCGGCGCCGAGATGATCGCCAGGAACTACGGCATCGAGAAAGACGAGCTCGACCGCTACGCATTCGAAAGCCACAAGCGCGCCATTGCCGCCACCCAGGCCGGCCTTTTCGAGCGCGAGATCGTGCCGATTGCGGTGCGCATGGCCGACGGCACCGAGCCAGGTGAGCTGCACACCACCGACGAGGGCATCCGCTACGACGCCACGCTGGAGAGCATCGCGGCCGTCAAGCTCATTGCCGAAGGCGGGCGCTGCACGGCCGCCACCGCCAGCCAGATCTGCGACGGCGCGAGCGGCCTGATGGTGGTGAACGAGCGCGGCCTGAAGACGCTGGGCGTGAAGCCGCTCGCGCGCATCCACCACATGAGCGTGATGGGGCACGACCCGGTGATCATGCTGGAGGCGCCGCTGCCCGCCACCCAGCGCGCGCTGAAGAAGGCGGGCATGAAGATCGAGGACATCGACCTGTACGAAGTCAACGAGGCCTTCGCGCCGGTGCCGCTGGCCTGGCTGCAGGCGCTGGGCGCCGACCCGGCCCGGCTGAACGTGAACGGCGGCGCGATCGCGCTGGGCCACCCGCTGGGCGCCTCGGGCACCAAGCTGATGACCACGCTGGTCCACGCGCTCGGCCAGCGCGGCAAGCGCTACGGCCTGCAGACCATGTGCGAAGGCGGCGGCATGGCCAACGTGACCATCGTCGAGCGGCTCTGAGCGCGGCGCGCCCGCGCTGCGGAGCGCCCGGATCGGCGATGCCAACATAATCGGGCCCCATGGGCGCCCTGCCAGCCATCCTCGATCCCCGCTCCGTCATCATTCTTGCGGGGCTCATGGGCGTTGTGATGGCGCTGGTGGTGTTCTTCATGCGGCGCAGCTATCCGGCCACCATCCAGGGGCTGGACGAGTGGTCCCAGGCGCCGCTCATGGCGTTCGTGAGCACCATGCTGTTTGCGGCGCGCGGCTTCTTTCCGGACTTCCTCACGATCGTCGTTGCCAACTTCGTGCTGTACCAGGCCTGCATCCTGTACTACGCGGGCAGCCAGAAATTCTTGCTCGGGCGCCGCGACACACGGGGCTGGACGGTGCTGAACGGCTGCCTGGCGCTGGCCATGTTCTGGTTCAGCAGCGTGAAGCCCGACTTCGAGACCCGCCTGCTGCTCATTACCCTGGCGGTATCGGCGCTGTTCTTCTTCCACGCCCAGCTGTACATGCGCCACGAGGGCCGGGTGTTCGGCAAGCGGCTGATGATCGGGCTGCTGCTGGCGCAGGCGCTGGTGGCCGGCCTGCGCTTCTTGTCGGTGGTGGCGGGGCTGGCTGGCAGCAGCCTGATGGACGGCACCTGGATCCAGTCGCTCTACATCAGCATGTACTCGTTCACCGTGCTGCTGCTGTCCATCGCCGTCATCCTCATGGCCACCGACCGGGTGCACACCGAGTTCGAATACCTGGCCACGCGCGACCCGCTCACCGGTGCGCTCAACCGTCGTGCGGTGCTGGATGCATGCGGCGCCGTGTTTACCTCGGGCCGCCGGCGCATGGCGCTGCTGATGGTGGACCTGGACCACTTCAAGGACATCAACGACCGCTTCGGCCACCAGATGGGCGACGCAGTGCTGCGCGAGGCCGTCGGCCGCATGCAGCGCGCCATCGGCGACAAGGGCCTGCTCGGGCGCTACGGCGGCGAAGAATTCGTGGTGCTGCTGCCCGACGTGGGCAAGGCCGAGGCGATGGACATCGCCACGCGCCTCAAGCAGAACATCGACGAACCGTTCCCGGCCGATTCGCCGATGGCCGCTGTCGGCTCGATGGCAGTGAGCATCGGCGTGGCGGCCAGCGAGAGCGGCACGGGCAGCATTGGCGTTGACGACGTGCTGGCGCTGGCTGATGCTGCGCTGTATCGCGCGAAGGCGATGGGGCGGGATCAGGTGATTGCGGCTGCCTGAGGGTTGTTGTCAGCGCTGCACCGCACCGCTCGCCAGCACGATCCCGGGCACCACCAGCGCCAGGGCCAGCAGCACCGCACCGGTGATCGGTTCGTTCATCCAGGCTGCCGCGCCCAGCGTGGTCAGCACTGGCACCAGCGCCGCCGACAGCGACGCGCGCGGCGCGCCGAGCCGTGCGACGGCCACCATGTAGACCACCAGCCCAAGTACTCCTGCACCCACACCTTGCGTCGTGGCCTGCAGCGCGACATCGGGCCATGGAGCGCTGAGCAGCCGCCGCGGTGCGCCGGCGATCGACATCACAGGCAACAGCATCAGCGCCGACCACCCGTTCACGAACGCCGCGCCTTGCCACGGCGTGAGCCCGCAGTGCGCGAACGCGAGCGAATGCACGGCCCACAGCATGGCCGCCGCAAGAAAGAGCAGATCGCCGCGCCAGTCGAGCGAGCCGCTGCGAAAGCTCCCCGCAGCGAACAGTGCCATGCCGATGGCAATGCAGGCCAGCCCGACAAGCCTGAGGCCCTCGACCTTCTGCCTCTTGTGAAGCCATGCGCCGATGGCGGTGAAGAGCGGAAGGCTGCCCGCCATGAAGATGCCCATGTGGCTCGCGGGCACCCATTGCGCGCCGGCCAGCACCAGCAGTCCGAAGGGCAGTCCGCCGCCGATGACGAGGAGCGCGAGCACCGGCGGCGAGGCCTTCGGTGCGATGCGATTGCTGCCGAACCACAGCGGCGAGAGCAGCAGTGCGGGAATGCCGTAGCGCATCAGCGCCAGCTCCATCGGCCCGAGCGTGGTGGTCACGCCGTGGCGCGAGACGAGTTGCCAGGCGCTGCCGATGAAGGCTGCGGCCAGCGCGGCGAGCAGACCTGCAGAAAGGTTGCGATCCATCATCGCGGCGAGTCTCGCGACCGCGCCGCGCGGCGGCTATCAAATTCGTGCGCTGCCGGCCAGCACGCGGCGGGCTTCGCCCAGCGTCACGCCCACCTCGCGGCGGAACACCGCGCCCAGGTGGCTCTGGCTGCAATAGCCGAGGTCGTGCGCGATGCCCGCGAGGTTGCTGTCTCCATCGACGAGCCGCTCCATGGCTGCTGCGAGCCGCAGGTGCTGGCGGTACTGATGCAGGCTCAGGCCAGTCTGCTGCCGGAAGCTGCGTGCCAGATGGAATGGCGAGCGCGAGACCGCGTCGGCCACTTCGCGCATCGGGAGCTTCGCCTCCCGGTCGGCGGTTTCCGCGAGCAGCCGTTTCGCGCGCATGACCGCGCCCGTCAGCGGCAACTGCCGGCGCGATATTCCGAGTTCATCGACCAGTGAAGCGATGGCATCGGCACCGGCATCGCCTGCGCGCAGTTGTCGCTGTGCAGCGTGAACCCGGTACACCGACCGTGGTGAAAGCAGGCAGAACACCGGCGCCGCATCTGCGCGAGACGGCCGATGCCGGCTGACGACCATGCTGTGTCGGGCCGCGTGTGCCACCGGCCGCACCTGATAGACCATGGCGTCGCAGAACTGCATGGCGGTGAGCCCGTCGACCAGCCAGGTGCCGTTGCCTGTGCGTACATCGAGCACCGTACGGCCCACCGGGAAGATGATGCGCCGCGATTCCAGCGTGTAGGGGCTGCTCCAGTCAGGCCCCTGGTGCGCGTGGGAGCGCACGTGCTCGACCGTGAACTCGTGTCCGGTGTAGAGAAGGGTGCGTTCCTGTGGCATGACTGGATGGCCGTCGACTACTTTTCGCCCCAGCGCCAGCGCGGTGGCTCGCCCTTGATCCAGCAGACGGCGACAAGCGCGATGGTCAGGACCATGAGGGCCGCGAAGAACAGCAGGGGTTCCCGTTCGGGGCGGATGGAAAACACAGCCGTCACCACCAGCAGGCCGTACACGGCCATCACCGCCCAGCCTTGCCAGCAGTTGGGCAGGCCCCAGCCCCAGCCGTAGCGCTTGGCGGGAAACCAGTAGGGCTGCTTTTGCATCACGTCTCCTTGTCGATTTGCCGGATTCTGTCCGCTCTGCCTGAAGGGATGCTGAGCCCCGGCCTCACGCAAACGGATAAGGCCCTTGCATCTTCCCGATGTGGCTCACATGGCTCACCATGCCGTGCGCTTCGTTCCACAGGTGCAGCATGCAGCCGGGCCGGCCCATGAAGGAGGCCGGTGCCGCATCGGCGGCCAGCTGCAGCGCGATCTCGGTCGTGCTGCTCGGGCATGAACACACGACCGTGCCTGCCCAGCGCCGCAGCATGGTGCGGTGCACGTGGCCGCACAGCACCAGCTCGATGTTGGAGGCGCTGCGCACGATGGCTTCTAGCGGCGCCGCGTCCATGTAGCGGTACGTATCCATGTAGGGAATGCCGCTCATGAAGGGCGGGTGATGCAGCATCAGCAGCGTTGGCTTGATTCGGTCGGTTTCGAGCGTGCGCTGCAGCCACGCCAATCCTTGCGCATCGATGCCGCCATGGTGAAGCCCGGGAATGCACGAGTCCAGCGCCACGATGCGCACCGCATGGTCGTCGATGCAGTAGTGCAGCGCGCCTTCGGCCGGCAGGTACGCGTGGTCCGCGAAGGCTGCACGAAAGTTCTCGCGGTGGTCGTGGTTGCCGGGAATCACGAGGTACGGAATCGTCAGCTTCGCGAGCAGGTGCCGCACCTGTGCGTATTCCTCGGGCCGGCCGTCGTCGACAAGGTCACCGGTCAGCAGCACCAGGTCGGGCTTGCGGTCGAGCGCGTGCAGGTGGTCGATGGCTTCCTCGAACATGCGGTTCGAGTCGGCCACGCCCTGGTAGAACTGGCCGGCGGGGCGGATGTGGGGGTCGGAGATCTGTGCGATGAGCATGCCGCATCATCAAGCACGATCCGTTCCCTCCGGTGGACTCAGATGCCGACGAACTCGGCCACGTCGGCCAGCGGCGCGCGCTCGGTCACCAGCGCATCGAGCGGGCGGCTGCGGTCGGCATAGCCGATGGACATGCCCGTGAACAGCATGCGTTCGGGCGGCAGGGCGATGAACTGGCCGATGGTCTGCGGGTAGATCGCCCAGCACTCCTGCGGGCAGCTGTCGAGCCCTTCGCCGCGCAGCAGCAGCATCACGTTCTGCAGCATCATCCCCAGGTCGGACCACTGCGGCGGGCCCATGCGGCGGTCGACGCTGCAGAAAAGCGCGAGCGGCGCGCCGAAGAACTGGTAGTTGCGCGCAAACCATTCGCGGCGCGCGGCCTTGTCTTCGCGCGGAATGCCCAGGCGCGCATACATTGCCTCGCCCACGGCGAAGCGGCGGTCGCGATACGGCGCTGCAAGCTCGCGCGGGTAGATGTCGTACTCGCTGCCTTCGCCGGTGGGCGCCTCCTGCACGCGCGTGCGCATGATCGTCTTGAGCTCGGCGAGTTTTTCTCCGCCCACCACATGCAGATGCCATGGCTGCAGGTTGCCGCCGGAAGGCGCGCGCAGCGCCTGCTCGACGACGCGGCGGATGACGTCGCCTGGCACCGGCGTGTCGAGAAAGTCGCGCACCGAGCGGCGGGTGGTGATGGCGTCCTGAACGTTCATGCAAAAGTCCTCTTGAAAGGCCATGCTAGGGGCAACCCTCGAACGACCTCAATCGTCCGTTCCGACGATGCGGCGCTGAGTGGCGGCTGCCTAGCATCGCCCCAGCGTACAGGAGACAAAACATGTTCGGATTGATGCAAGACCGCCCGCTGCTGATCTCGTCGCTCATCGATCACGCAGCCACCTTCCACCCGCATGCCGAAGTCGTGGGTCGCACGGTGGAGGGGCCGGTGCATCGCACCAACTACGCGGAGATACAGCGCCGCGCCAAGCAGGTGGCCAACGCGCTGAAGACGCTGGGCATCGAACCCGGCGACCGCGTGGGCACGCTCGCGTGGAACACTTATCGCCACCTCGCGCTGTACTTCGGCGTGTCGGGTTCTGGCGCGGTGCTGCACACGGTGAACCCGCGGCTCTTTCCGGAGCAGGTCGACTACATCGTCAACCACGCCGAAGACAAGGTGCTGTTCTTCGATGCCAACTTCGCTCCGCTGGTCGAGAAGCTCGCGCCCGGCCTGAAGTCGGTGCGCGCCTTCATCGCGATGACCGACCGCGCCCACATGCCCGCCATCGACGTGCCCAACCTGCTGTGCTACGACGAGCTCATCGGCGCGCAGAGCGAGACCTACGCCTGGCCCGAGTTCGACGAGCGCACTGCCTCGTCGCTTTGCTACACCTCGGGCACCACCGGCAACCCGAAGGGCGTGCTGTATTCGCACCGCTCGACCGTGCTGCACTCGCTGATGGAATGCGCGCCCGACACCTTCGGCGTCAATTCGCAGATGACGCTGCTGCTCGCGGTGCCCATGTTCCACGCCAACGCCTGGGGCATGCCGTATGCGGCGGCGATGGCCGGCGCGAAGCTGGTCATGCCCGGCCCGCACATGGACGGCCAGAGCCTGTACGAGCTGATGCGCGACGAGAAGGTCGGCTTCTCGCAGGCCGTGCCGACCATCTGGCTCATGCTGTTCCAGTACTTCGACGCACACCCCGAAATCGACACGCGCGCCATTGGCCTCAAGCGCATCGGCGTGGGTGGCGCGGCCACGCCGCGCAGCATGATCGAACGCTTCGAGCGCGACTTCGGCGCCGACTTCGTGCAGGGCTGGGGTATGACCGAGACCAGCCCCATCGGCGTGATCGGCAACCTGCTGCCCAAGCATTTGTCGATGCCGAAAGAAGAACAGATGCGCGTGAAGATGCGCCAGGGCCGCGGCGTGTGGGGCGTGGAGCTGAAGATCGTCGGCGAGGACGGCCAGCGCCTGCCGCACGACGGCAAGGCCTTCGGCCATTTGCACGTGCGCGGCCCATGGATTGCGAGCGGCTACTTCAAGAGCGAGGGCGGCCCGGTGCTCGACGCCGAGGGCTTCTTTCCGACCGGCGACGTCGCCAACATCGACGAAGACGGCTACGTGCAACTGGTCGACCGTGCGAAGGACGTCATCAAGTCGGGTGGCGAATGGATTTCTTCCATCGACCTGGAGAACGCCGCGAGCATGCACCCGGCCGTGGCCGAAGCGGCGGTGATCGGCATTGCGCATCCGAAGTGGCAGGAGCGTCCGCTGCTCATCGTGGTGAAGCGTGCTGGCGCCGAAGTCACTCGCGAGGAACTGCTCACTTTCCTCGCGCAGCGCGTCGTGAAGTGGTGGCTACCGGAAGACGTGGTCTTCGTCGACACGCTGCCGCATACAGCCACCGGCAAGCTGCTGAAGACCAAGCTGCGCGAGCAGTTCAAAGGTTACGTTGCGACGACATCTGTTTGACGGTTTGATGACTTGTTAGATTTTTCTGTGGACAACTCTGTGAGTTGTGGGTGGAGGCGCAGAGGCGAAGCGAGGATTGGCGTGGCTTCCCATCACGTTGCCTGTTGAATAGGCAGCCCTTCGATGGGGGAGGCCGAAAGGCATAGGGTGGGCGCGTATGTATACAAACAGGAGGGGCAGCCGGCATCGACTCCCTCCGAAAACCAGACACCGCGAAACTAGCTGGTGCCCCGCGCCAGTTGAGCCCGCCCGAACGGCGTGATACGCCGGATCACCGCCAGCTCCTGCGGCTCGCGGCTGTCCTTCCACGCCAGCACCGGGCTGATCGCGGCATCGACGAACCCGGCCTGCTTCAGCGCCTCGATGCAGTTGATCTCCTGCGCGTCGTCCACGCGAAGCGGGAATGTCGAACGTTCGATCATGCGCAGGTAGTGCATCGGTTCGATGCCCGTGCGTGCCGGCTTCGGTGGCGCGTCGGTGTTGC
This sequence comes from Variovorax sp. YR634, assembly GCF_900106655.1. Taxonomy (NCBI): domain Bacteria; kingdom Pseudomonadati; phylum Pseudomonadota; class Betaproteobacteria; order Burkholderiales; family Comamonadaceae; genus Variovorax; species Variovorax sp. YR634. Next base: position 83,204 of record NZ_FNOL01000010.1, on the reverse strand, counting down.
TGGCGTTGCGACCGCGCAGGTTGTCGATCTCGGCGTGCCCCTCGTCGGTGATGCAGACCACCAGCGCCGCCTGCGCCAGCCTGTAGCTGCCTCCGGTGTCGAAAGCCGGGTCGATGGCGGCCTCGATCAGGCCGGTTGCTTTCAGGACGGAAACGCGTCGCACGTCCTGCGCGTCCGTCACGTGCATTGGCAGGCGAGCATGCTCCAAATGAAGAAGGTAACTGAGCGGCACCGAAGATCCCCTGTCTACGTATCCCTCGGCCCTCATGCCGCGTCATGCCGTCCAGCCAAAGCAGGGGCAGCAAGAACGCCCCCGACTTCCTGGACAACTCATGCGCCCCGGACCAATCCAGCCCGCGAGGGTGTTGGTCGAGAAGGGTGTGAATTGTGAATATTTGTCAACAATTCTTGTAGGACGGCCGGTCGAGCGCCATCACCGAAACAGGGTATTTCCTCTGGCCGGGTTCTGGGGTTTCAGGATCGGCTGCGTTGGCGCGGCCGACCCTCGACGCGTTCGCTCCTCAGTGCTTGTGGCTACCGTGCCCCGCGGGTTGCGCAGAGGCATTGAGCGCCCGCACCGGCGCCTTCACCTCGACCGATTCGCGCTTGCCGTCCTTGCCTTCGAAAACCAGCGTGAGCGGCACGGTGTCGCCTTCCTTCACCTGCTGCTTGAGGTCGAGCAGCATCACGTGATAGCCGCCGGGCTTGAGCTCGACGGTCTTGCCGGCGGGCAGGTCGAGCGCAGGGATCTGGCGCATGCGCATCACGTTGTCCTGCATGGCCATTTCGTGCACCTCGACGATGGGCGTGACGGGCGAACTGGCCGAGACCAGTTTGGTGTCTTTCGCGGCGCTGAGCTGCATGAACGCGCCGGTGGCCTTCTGCTGCGGCACGGTGGCGCGCACCCACGCGTCCTTGATGGTGACCTGGGCGTGCGCGTGTGCGGCGAGCAATGTGGCGATGGCGATGAGGAGGGTGCGTGCGATGGGGTTTTTCATGGATGAAATCTCCTGAGGTTGAAGCGATGGAAGTCAGGCGGATGCGGTCTGAAGAATCTGGCGGAGGTCTTGCGCGCATTCTTCCGCGCTCTGTTCGTGGCGCAGCACGAGGCGGATCTTTCCCTTTGGGTCGAACACGTAGCTGAAGGCCGAGTGGTCCATGGTGTACGAGGAGCCCGTGGGCACTTTCTTGTAGAACACCTTGAAGTCTTTCGCGGTCTCGCTGGTTCGCTGCATGTCGCCATAGAGGCCTATGAAGCTGGGGTCGAAGGCCTGCGTGTAGGCCTTGAGCACGACGGGCAGATCGCGCTCGGGGTCGACGGTGACGAAGATCACCTGAAGGCGCTCGCCGTCGGCACCGAGCATCCGCTTGATCTCTGCCGCGCGCACGAGTGCTGTGGGGCACACGTCGGGGCACTGGGTAAAGCCGAAGAACATCATCACTGCCTTGCCCTTGTAGTCGGCCAGCGTGCGTTCATGGCCGTCCGCGTCGGTCAAACGGAAATCCTGCGCGTATCTGGCGCCGGTGATGTCGATGCCGTTGAAGCTGGCGGGCAGCACCTTGTCGCAGGCTGCGAGGGTCGTGAGCGCGGCGAGGCTGCCGGCGGCCAGCAGCAGGAATCGCCTTGTTGGATGGGGTGTGTGGATCATGGAAAAGCTCTCTCCGGCACGGGTGCGTGTGCCGACGAATTCATTGCAGGAACGCACGCGACGAGCGAGCCTCGCCTGGAGGCTGCGTGCATCACGCGCGCAAGAACTGAAGAAGCGTCAGGAGAGCGAAGGAGGCCCGCGCGCCGGCAGGGGCGCAGCGGTGACCGCGGCGATGTGCGCGGACGGAATCGGCTGGACTGCGCGAGCCAGCGGCATGAGCGCGGGCAGCTCGCAGGTGGGCGTTGTCACGGGCGGGGCGCCGTTGAGCACGCACAGCGGGCAGTCCATGTGGCCTGCGCCCAGCTCTTGCGCGCCGTCGTCGGTGTGCACGATGGCTTTCACCGAGCCGGCGTTCGAGCAGACCAATTCCACGGTCTGCGGATGCACGACCGGAGAAGCGATGGCCACGCCAAGCGACAGCGCGAACCACAGCAGCACCCAGCGGATCAGGCCCACGCCCGGACGCCGCAAGCCCGCGCGGGCGGCGGGCGGGTTCGGTGTGGCGAGGGAAGGCGCGAGCATCGGCGCGGATTATCGGTCAGCATGCCCGGCAAAGAAAAAAGCCTTGTAAGTCGTTGACTCACAAGGCTTTTTCGTTTTGTTGGTGGCTCTTCACGGACTCGAACCGCGGACCTGTGGATTATGATTCCATCGCTCTAACCGACTGAGCTAAAGAGCCGTCAGTGCTGATTTGCACCGAGCCCAAAATTATAGCCCAGGCTGAGGGCCCAGTTCAACCACCCGCGGGCAACTTGCCCAATTCTTCGGAAACGAGCCGCACGATCAGCTTGTCCAGCGTCTGCACCGAGTAGTTGCCGACGTCATGCACGGTCTGCGTTCCCGGGCCGCTCGCCGGATTCGTCGCTTCCTTGTAGGTCAGGAACACGAAGCGCCCGCCGGTGTATTGCGCGATCTGGCGCTGGATGTATTCGCCCTGCTTGTCGAGCCCCGATGCGCCCACGCTCAACACCTTGATGCCCTTGCCCAGCGCGGCGACCATGTCGTCGTCGTACTGCGGGCCGCCGTAGTCGAGGTGCGGCGGCGCATCGGCCAGCAGCACCACGAGGCGCGTGGTGCCGTTGCCGCGCCAGCTCATCTTGTGGACGGTTTCGTTCAGCGCTTCGTTCATTGCCTCGGGATAGTCGCCGCCGCCCGCGGCGCGCAGCGCATCGAGCACGCCCTGGAAGGCGTTGAGGTCGTTGGTGAAGTCGTGGCGGCGCACGAGAAATTCGTCGGAGCGGTCGCGGTACGCCACCAGGCCGAAGCAGGTGTCGGGGCGGCTCGGCAGCCTGGCGACCTGGTCGGCGATGGTGCGCAGCGTGGTCTTGAGCTTCGCAATCTCGTCGTCCATTGAGCCGGTGGCGTCGATCAGGAAGACCAGGTCGAGCCTGGCGCGCGCGGGGGCAGTGCCGGGTTTGCCGTCGAGCACGACATCGACGGCGTTCTTCTGGCCACGCTGCAGGAAGGCGGTGCTCTGGCGGCCGTTCCTGCGCACGGTCACTTCGTACACCGGGCTCTGCGCCTTGTCGAAGGCGTTCGGATGCAGCCAGGCGCGCCCGCCCGCGTCGGTGCGGGCCCACATGGCGGCGCCGTTCGCGGCCTGCACCGCCACTTCGGCATCGGGCACGACCGCGCCGCGGGCGTCGCGCACCTGGAGGAGGTAGCGCGCGCTGATGTCGCGCTCGCGGTGGACGACCTGCGTGCGACCGCGGAAGGCCAGGTATTCGCTGAAGTCGGCGTTGTCGTCGACCATGCCGGCGGTGACGGGTTCGTTGGCGGGGCGCGGGGCCTGGGCTGGTGGCTGAAGGCCGCCGCTTATGCGCGGCGCTGCGGGCGCGGCCGGCGCAGCAGCTTCAGCGATGGCGCTGGCGCTGGCAAGGGGCTCGGCGGCGGGTGCCGGCATTGATTTCGCGGCCGAGACCGATGGCGAGCCGGGCCGGCGCAGGCTGTAGTCCTTCATCGCGTCGGTGTCCGCAAGCTCGCGCCGGTCGCGTGCGACGCGCGCCATGCCCGGTGTCTCGTAGGTCTGGACCGGCCTCGCGCAGTGCGTGGCGGACGGTGCCTCGAAGTTCGGCACCGTCTGCGCCACCTGCAAGCGGCTGTCGGGTGCGGGCGTGGGCCAGCGCGTGGCGCCGGCAACGGCAGGGGGCTCGGTGGCGCCGCAGGCGGCCAGGAGCAGTTGGGCGCACAGCAGCACGACGAGCGGGCGGCGAAACCTGGGAACGAAAGCTTGGGTCATGAAAGCACTCCGGGTTGTTGAGTGCAGGCTGATACGGCCGACCACCGCCAGCGGGGTTGAGCTCGCCGACTTTTTTTGCCGCCCCGAACCCCGGTGCGGTCCGCCGCCCGTACAAGCTGGGGTGAAAATCCTTCGATGTCCGCGCTTCCCCGCGCCCCTTCCGCCAAGAACGCCCCCGAGCGCCAGGCCATGCCCGACGACCAGTTGATGCTGGCCTACGCGCAGGGTGACGCCGCCGCGTTCGACGTGCTCTACGCGCGCCACGAAGGCGGATTATTCCGCTTCGTCAAGCGGCTGCTGGGCGCGCGGCTCGTGGCGCAGGCCGACGAGGTATTCCAGGACACCTGGGTGCGGATCATCTCGGCGCGCGACAGCTTCTCGCCGCAGGGCGCGACGTGGCGCACCTGGGCCTTCACCATCGCGCACAACCTGGCGATGGACCGGCTGCGCGTGAGCGGGCGCGAAGTGACGCTCGATGCGCACCCGGACGATGACAGCGAACCCGTGCCCACGCTCGACCGCGGCGTGCGCGGGGCCGTCGATGCGGCGGCGCACCCGTCGGCTGAAGAGCTGGCGTTCTGGCGCGCCGCGGGTCGCCGCCTGCTGGCTTGCCTCGACGAACTGCCGGCCGATCAACGCGCCGCGTTCCTGCTGCACCATGAAGACGGCCTGACCGTCGAGGCGCTGGCCGCGAGCCTGGAGATCGGTTTCGAGACCGTGCGCAGCCGCCTGCGGTATGGCTTGCAAAAACTGCGCGGCTGCATGGAGCGCTATCTGTCGGTGCTGGAGCAACGGGCATGAGCGGCAACAACACCGGGTTCGACGACAACAACGGCGATCTGCGCGACCCCGCGCTGCGCCGCGCGCTGGACCATGCGCCCGACAGCGATGCCAGGCCCGATCCGCGCACGCGCGACGCGATCCTGAAGATGGCGCACAACCTTGCCGAGGCGCCGGTGACAGCGAGCCCTGCCGCCAACAGCGCGAGCGCCGCGCCGTGGTGGCGCCGCCTCTTCGGCGGTGGCGGCGAGCCGCGTGCGCGCATGCCGTGGAACGCGGCTTTCGCGACGGTGCTGGTGGCTGGTTTCGTGGCGGTGCTGTGGCATCGCGAGCCTGTGCCCGATGCGCGACTCGATGGTGAAGCCCGCGTGGGCGGAGCAACTGCGCAGGCGCCGGCTCCAGTGGCGCCGGCTGCACCGGCTCCGGCGCAAGCGTCCGCGGAGGCCGCGCCTCCAGCCGAAGCGCCGGCAGCCGCCGCCGCGCCGCCACCAGTCGTTGCGCAAGCCCCCGCAGCGCCTGCCGCGGAGCAACGCGCCAAGGCCCCGGCCCCGCGCGATTCTTCTTCCCCGAAAAAGGCGGCCGATGCGGCGAGCGCAGATGCTCTCCAGCGTGCTGCGCCGAAGCCATCTCTCAAGCAGGCGGCTCCTGCGCCCGTCGCGCCCGCCGAGCCGGTCACACCTTCGACACCGCCTGCCATCGTGGCCGAGCAATCCGCACCCGCACCCGTCTTGCGCGATGAACGCCGCGAAGCCCGCGTGGAAAACGAACGGCGAAGCTCTTATGCAGCAGGAGCGCCCGCGCCGGCAGCGCCACCGCCACCAGCCGCCGCACCCGCGAACCAGGACAGCGCCAGCGCCGAACTTTCCGGCGGACTGAGTTCGACCGCGCCGGGCGCTGCCGCCAAGGCCATGACAAGGCCTCGGAGCGCGGCGGCGTCCTTCTCGGCGCTGGAGCGATGGACGTCCTTCAACTTCACGCGTTCAGGCGCCAGCGTGCGCCACGAGCGCGGCGACATCGAAGGCCTGCCGGCGCTCGTGAGCACCGTGGCGCGTTCGGCCACGTCGCCCGACGAACCGCTCGCCGCACCGGTCGAGGCGCGGCTCGAGCTGTACCGAGGCAATGCGCTGGTCGCCGTGCTGGAAATCGCCGGCGGCCAGGTGCGCTGGACATCGCAGCCCGGCGGCGCGGCTCTCGTCGGCACGCCAACAGCGCAGGCGCTCGATGCGCTGCGCTCGCTGCTTACGCGCTGATCAGATCAGGCGTTCTTGAAATCCGGCGCGCGCTTGTTGAGGAAGGCGTCCATGCCTTCCTTCTGGTCGACGGTGGCGAACAGCGCGTGGAACAGCCGGCGCTCGAACATCACGCCGTCGCTCAGGCCGCTTTCGAAGGCGCGGCTGACCGATTCCTTCGCCGCCATCACCGAGATCTGCGAGTAGCCGCAGATGATCAGCGCCGCGCCCAGCGCCTCGTCGGCGAGCTTTTCGAAAGGCACCACGCGGCTCACGAGGCCGGCGCGCTCGGCTTCGGCGGCGTCCATCATGCGGGCTGTGAGCACCATGTCCATGGCCTTGCTCTTGCCCACTGCGCGTGGCAGGCGCTGCGTGCCCCCGGCGCCGGGGATCACGCCGATCTTGATTTCGGGCTGGCCGAACTTCGCGTTGTCGGCCGCGATGATGAAGTCGCACATCATCGCCAGCTCGCAGCCGCCGCCCAGCGCGAAGCCGGCCACCGCACCGATCACGGGCTTGCGGATCGAGCGGATGGTTTCCCAGTTGCGCGTGATGTAGTCGCCTTTGTAGGTGTCGATGAAGCTGTACTTGGCCATCGCCGCGATGTCTGCGCCGGCCGCGAAGGCGCGCTCGCTGCCCGTGAGGATGATGCAGCCGATGGCGTTGTCCGCATCGAAGGCCTTCAGGGCCTGGCCCAGCTCGGTCATGAGCGCGTCGTTGAGCGCATTCAGGGCCTTCGGGCGGTTGAGGGTGATGATGCCGACCTTGCCTGCTTCGGTCCGCACTTCGATGTTTTCGTAGCTCATGGTGTCTCCGGGGGAAGGGGAAGAAAAACGCGCTTCACTATACCCAGCATGGCCGGCGCGGGTGGCGGGGCATTGCGAGTTCCCATAGAGTGCCCGCCATGAGTTCCAACTACGCCTACCTGTTCGTCGCCATCGTGGCCGAAGTGATCGCCACCAGTTTCCTCAAGGGGTCCGAGGGCTTCACCCGGCTGTGGCCCACGCTGGCCTCGGTGGTGGGCTATGTGATTGCGTTCTTCTTTCTCTCGCTCACGCTGCGCACCATCCCCACGGGCATCGCCTATGCGATCTGGTCCGGCGTGGGCATCGTGCTGATCTCGCTGGTGGGCTGGCTGTGGTTCGGGCAGAAGCTCGACGGGCCGGCCATTGCGGGGCTCGCGCTGATCATCGCGGGCGTGGTGGTGGTGAACGTGTTTTCGAAGTCGGTTTCCCACTGAGCGACCCTGCTCGGCACATGTGGCTTTCAGTTGAGAATTGTTCTCATCTAGAATGCCCGTCATGGAGTTCCCGATGCAAGAACATGCCGTGTTGCTGCGGGCCTATGCCCGCGTGCAGGAGCGCTGCTCGCGCCTGCTGGTCGAGCAGGCCGCGCTCGTCGAAAGGCTCGAAGCGCAGGTCGTGCGTTTGCGCGGCGCGCTGGTGGCGCGCGACTCGGCCATTGCCATCGTGCGCGAAGAGCTCGCGGTGCGTGCCGCCGCAGGCGGTGCGCTGCCGAAGCGGCTGAGCGCGCTGCTGTCGCCGGGCAGCAAGCGCCATCTGATGATGCCGCCCGAGCCGCAGGCGCGCGCCGACCTGCGCGAGAAGGCCGTGCTGTGTGTCGGCCATGAAGACGAGGCGCCCTCGCTCGCGCGCCAGCTGGTCGAGATTGCCGGCGGCCGCTACCTGCACCACGACGGCGGAGACGATGCGGACGATCCCGCGCTCGAAGCCAGCCTGCGCGCGGCCGATCTCGTGATCTGCCAGACCGGCTGCGTGAGCCACGATGCCTACTGGCGCGTGCAAGACCACTGCCGGCGCACCGGCAAGCCCTGCGTGCTGGTCGGTGAACCGCAGCCGATGCTCTTCGTGCGGCACCCGACTGCGGCGGAAAACGCCTAGCCGGCCAACCAGCCCGCCACCTTCGTGGCGTCGTGCGAGAACAGGCGCCAGGTGGTCACACCGACAGGCAGCACCAGAGGCAGCCTGATCAGCTTGCGGTCGCGCGCGACGATGGCCGTGCACTTCATGGCATCGCCCAGGTACAGCGCCAGGTCGTCGAGCTTGGCGATGCGCCAGGCCTGCGCAGGCTGCTGCTGGCCCTTCTTGCCGACAGCGGGCAGCTCGACGCCGATCCACTCGTCGTTCGCGGAGAAGCCGGCCTTCTCGGCCGCGCCGCCGCGCAACACCACCTTCACCTGAACGCTGCCATTGGCCTCGGCCACGCGCAGGCCCAGCGCCTGCGCCTGCTGCGAGGGGTCCTCCAGCGTGGCAACGCCGTGCGTGCGCAGCAATTGCGCGAGCGGAAGCTCCTCGGTCGAATGCACCCAGCGCGCCAACTCCGCCGCGTACGAGCGGCCGCTCACGGCCTCGAGCGCCGCTGCAATGTCGGCCTCGCTGATCGGCCCGCCACTGCTGTGCGTCCACAGGTGGCGCATTACGTCGTCGAGCGAGCCCTTGCCTTCATGGCGCAGCGTGAGGTCGAAGCAAAGCGCCACCAGCGCGCCCTTGGTGTAGTAGCTCACCGTGCTGTTGGGCGTCTGCTCGTCCTGGCGGTAGTACTTGACCCAGGCGTCGAAGCTCGCGTCAGCCACCGGCTGCACCAGTCGGCCCGGCGTCTGCATGACCTGGTTGATGGTCTTATTCAGCAGGCGCAGGTAGGCTGCGTCGTCGATGCGACCGGCGCGGCGCAGCAGCAGGTCGTCGTAGTAGCTGGTGAAGCCTTCGAAGAACCACAGCAGCTGCGTGTAGTTCTCCTGGCTGTAGTCGTAGCGCGCGAACTCGGCCGGCCGCATGCGCTTGACGTTCCAGGTGTGGAAGTACTCGTGGCTGATGAGGCCCATCAGCGTGGTGTAGCCGTCAGGCTGCTTCTTCTTTTCGCCGCGCTGCGGAAGGTCGCGGCGGTTGCAGATCAGCGCGGTCGAATGGCGGTGTTCGAGTCCGCCATAACCGTCGTCGACGGCGTTGAGCATGAACACGTAGCGGTCGATCGGCGGCTTCGGTCCGCCGCGCTTGCCGATCTTGTCGCCGTGCCAGAAGCGCATCTCGGCTTCGCAGATCGCCTTTGTGTCGGCGATCAACCTCTCGCCATCGAAGGATGCAGCGGCACCGGCAATCACGAAGCGGTGCGGCACGCCGCAGGCTTCGAATTCGGCACTCCAGAAGGCACCCAGCTCGACCGGGCTGTCGGCCAGCTCGTCGTAGCCTGATGCGTGGTAGTTGCCGAAGCCATGCTTGTCGGCCTTCAGCGGCACGAGGGCGGTGGCGCACGACCAGCGCGCGGCGTCGTCGGCCAGCTTGGGTGCGACGATCTCCAGCGCATGCGGCGCCTCGGTCTGGCCTTCTACGCGCAGGCACACGCTGGTGCCGTTGAAAAAACCGCGCTCGGCATCGAGCCAGGCGGTGCGCACCGAGTTGTCGTACGCGCAGACCTGGTAGTGCAGTACCAGCGGCTGGCCGGGCGTGCATTCGACGAGCCAGCTGCATTTGTCGAGCTGCATCAGCGCCGGCTTGCGGCGGCCCTGCGTGGCGCGCAGGCCCTGCAGGTTCTTGGCGAATTCGCGGACCAGGTAGCTACCGGGAATCCACACCGGCAACGACACGTGCTGCTGCGCGGCGGGCGCGTCGATGGTGAGCGTCACGGCAAAGAGATGCGCGTGCAGGTCCGCGCATTCGACGCGATAGCGCACGCCCGCCACGGGTGCGGCGTCAGCGGCGGTGCGCCGCGAAACGGTCTTCGTCGCCATCAGCTGGACGAAGCGGCGAGTTGCTTCTCGACCTGCTCTGCGGGAATGGCGCCGGGCGTGCGGGTGCCGTCGCTGAAGATCAGCGTGGGCGTGCCGGTGATGTTGTACTTGCGGCCGAACTCGACGTTGCGCTGCAGCGCGGTCACGTCGCAGCCGTTAGGCGCGGTGGTGGGACGGGTGCTCGACTCCATCCAGTCGCCCCAGGCCTTGCCCTTGTCCTTGCTGCACCAGATGTCGCGCGACTTGATGTTCGAATCGGGGCCGAGCACCGGGTACAGGAACAGGTACACGGTGACGTTGTCGACCGTCTTCATGTCCTTCTCGAAGCGCTTGCAGTAGCCGCAGTTCGGGTCTTCGAACACCGCGAGCTTGCGCTTGCCGTTGCCGCGCACGATCTTGATCGAGTCCTTCAGCGGCAGCTGGTCGAAGGCGACAGCGCTGAGTTTTTCCACGCGCTCTTCGGTCAGGTTCTTGCGCGATTTCACGTCGATCAGGTTGCCCTGGATGAGGTAGTTGCCCTGCTCGTCGGTGTAGAAGATCTGCGAGCCGTTCACGCGCACTTCGTAGACACCCGGAATCGGCGACTTCGACACTTCGTCGATGGCCGGGAACTGCGGAATGCGTGCGGGCAGGTTCTTGCGGATCTCGGCTTCGCCGGCTGTGGCGGCCGCGACCGCGCCCAGCGTGCAGGCGGCGAGTAAGAGGTTGCGTACGAGTGTCATCGGGAGATCCGTTGGTTCGGTTCTAAAAGAGGGGCGGGGTGTCAGGCCTTCAGGCCCATGGCCTGCGCCGTGATCCAGCGCTTGACGAGGCGCGTGCGGTCGAAGCCGCGCATGCCCCAGTTGCGCAATGCAGGAAGCGGACCCAGGTTGTGCGCAAAGAGTTGCTGCAGCCCGTCGGTCGCCAGGCTCATCTGCAGCACGTCGGCGCGGCGGGCGCGTTCGTAGCGGCGCAGCAGGCGCGCATCGCCCACGCTGCGCCAGTAGTCGCGGTTCTTGATCACGTCGGCCAGCGCGGCCGCATCGGCCAGGCCCAGGTTCAGGCCCTGGCCCGCGAGCGGGTGCACCGTGTGGGCCGCATCGCCCGCCAGTGCCCAGGAGCGAGTCGGCTGCCCGGGCATGGCGCCGGTCCAGCGGTCGGCGATGGCGCGGGCCAGCGGCCAGGCGCCGCGCTTGCTCGTGAGCTTGAGCGCGCCGAGCGCGTTGTGGCTGGCTTCGGTGATGCCGGCGTTGAATTCGTCGTTGCCCTGCGCGAGCAGTTCTGGCGCGCGCAACTGATCGACCGACCACACCAGCGCGACCGTCTTGCCGTGCGCGCCGCCGAGCGGCAGCAGCGCGAGCACTTCGCCCTTGTCGTTGAACCACTGGCGCGCGATGCCGTCGTGCGACTGCTCGGCCTCCAGGCGCGCCGCGATCGCATGCTGCGGATAGCGCGTGACCTCGTAGCTCACGCCGAGGGCTTCGCGCGTGGTGCTGGCCTTGCCTTCGCACACCACGGTGAGCGGGGCTGCCACCGGCTCGGTCACCACTTCGATCAGGGGCTGGAAGCGCACTGCGTCGGCCAGTTGCTGTTCGAGCGCGGGCACGTCGACGATCCAGGCCAGCGCGTCGACCTTCTGGCGCGCGGCGCTGAACTGCACCCGGCCGCCTTCGTCGCCATGCACGAGCATCTCGCGCACGGCCGTGGCATGGGCCGCATCGGGCCAGGCGCGCAGCGATTCGAGCAGCGTGCGGGAGGCGGTGTTGAGCGCGTAGGCGCGGATGTCTTCCTTGCCCTGCGTGGCCGGCGGCACCACCAGCGCGACACGCACACGCTCGCGCGCGAGCAGCAGGGCCAGCGTACGGCCAACGATGCCGGCGCCGCGAATGCAAACTTCTGGGGGGAGGGCCATGAATCGATTGTAGGAGTTGCCCGCCAGCCCGCGCCCGGCGCCTTTCCCCCGGGGTGCCAAGGTCTTCCGGCCGCCGCGATGCGGGACAATTGCGGCCGAATTCCAAGGAACCCCCACCGTGTCCCAGCCCGCTTTCGACCTCGAAGCCACCATCGCGCGCCTGTTCGTCTATCCGGTCAAGTCCTGCGCCGGGGTCGAGCTTCCCGAAATGCTGCTGACCGAGACTGGCCTGGAGTTCGACCGGGCCTGGATGGTGGTCGACGCCCAGGGCGAATTCGTCTCCCAGCGGCAGCTGCCGCGCATGGCGCTGATCAAGCCGCAGATGAAGCACATGGAAGTGGTGCTGCGCGCCCCCGGCATGCTGGCGCTGCACCTGGCTTTCGACCGGGTCGAGAAGCCGGTGCGGGTGCGCGTGTGGAAGGACGACGTGGCCGCCTACGACATGGGCGACATCGCCGCACAGTGGTTCAGCGACTTTCTCTCCGAACCCGGCAAGCCGCAGACCCTGCGCCTCGTGCGCTTCGACCCCGAGCACAAGCGCCTGTCGAGCATGAAGTGGACCGACGGCGTCGAAGCGCAGACCCAGTTCGCCGACGGCTACGCGCTGCTGGTGGCGAGCGAGGGCTCGCTGGCCGAACTCAACGAACGCCTCGCGGCGCAGGGCCACGGTGCAGTGGGTATCGAGCGCTTCCGCCCCAACATCGTGCTGGCGGGTATCGAGTCGCACGACGAAGACCGGGTCGACGCGCTGCACATCACGACCGGCGAGGGCGAGGCCGAGCTGCGCCCCGTCAAGCCCTGCACGCGCTGCCCGATTCCCGACATCGATCCGGCCACGGCCCTCAGCAGCCCCGAGGTCGGCGACACGCTGCGCACCTACCGCGCCGACGCGCGGGTGGATGGCGGCATCACCTTCGGCATGAACTGCATCGTGATCCAGGGCGTGGAGCACATGCTCAAGGTCGGGCAGGCGGTGGGCGCGAACTACAGGTTCGAATGACCGGCGCCAGGCCGGCGCTTCAGAACTTCACTCCGGCGATCAGGATGATGTTCGCGTAGGGCGTGCATTCGCCCGTGCGCACGACGGCGCGCGCCTTTGCCGTGCGGCGCTTGAATTCTTCGTGCGACACCGTCTGCGGCGCGATCCCCAGCGACTGCGGATACCAGCTCGGCAGCTTCTTCGCATCGCCCAGCGCCTCGTCGGCCACCACGATGCCTTCCACCTGCATCTCCGACAGCACGGCCTGCAGCACGTCGGTGAGCTGCGGCACGCCGCGCGCCACGGCGAGGTCGATGCGGCGCGGGCCGTCGGGAATCGGCAGGCCGGCGTCGCCGAGCACGAGCATGTCGCCATGGCCCAGCGAGGCGATCACATGGGACAGTTCGGCATGCAGCAGGGGGGAGCGTTTCACAGCTTGATCCAGTCGGGAGGCAGGGGGCTGCGCAGCACGGCGTCGCGCTGCGGAATGGAAGGTTGGGCGCCGGGCTGCTGGATGCACAGCGCGGCAGCGCGGATGCCCAGGCGCACGGCTTCGTCGAAGGGCTGGCCTTCGCCCAGCGCGACTGCGAGCGCACCCAGGAAGGTGTCGCCGGCGGCCGTGGTGTCGACCGCCTGCACCTTCGGCGCGGGATGGTGACGCGCGCCGTCGGCATCGACTGCCACGGCGCCCCGCGCGCCGAGCGTGACGACCACGCGCGCAATGCCCTTGGCGCGCAGGGCCTGGCCGGCCTGGGCCGCTTCCTGCGGACTGTCGGCGGACTGGCCGCACAGCGTCTGCGCCTCGATTTCGTTGACGACCAGCGTGTCGATCTGCGGCCACAGCGGTTCGGCGATCGCCTGCACCGGCGACGGGTTGAGCAGCACCTTGCAGCCCGCACCATGCGCCACCGCAATGGCGCGCGCGACCTGGTCCATCGGCGTCTCGAACTGCGTCACGAGGAAGGCCGCGCCCTGCACCTGCTGCTTCAGCGCGGCTTCGTCGATCTCGAACCGCGCATTGGCGCCGGGAATCATCACGATGCGGTTCTGGCCGCTGTCCTCCACGAGGATCAGCGCCGTGCCGGTCGGCTCGCCCGCCACGGTGCGCAGCGCGGCAGTGTCGATGCCGTCGCGCTCCAATGCCTGGCGCAGCGACTGGCCGTGCGCGTCGTCGCCGACGCAGCCGATCATTTGCACCTGGCCGCCTTCGCGCGCGCAGCTCACGGCCTGGTTGGCGCCCTTGCCGCCGGGAATGTTGGCAATCGAATGGCCCAGCAGGGTCTCGCCCGCGGCCGGCGCGTGCGGCACACGCAGCACCAGGTCCATGTTGAGGCTGCCGAGCACCACGATGCGCGGCGCCTGGGAGGAACTGGTGGAAGAAGAAGGCTTCAGGCTCACGGGGTGCGGGACTTTCGGGTTTCCGTTGAAGGCGTTTCGGTCGCGACAGGAGCTGCGGGCTCGCGGAAGCTCGCGTGCCGGGCGGTCGAGGCGCGCACGCGCAGCTCGGGCTGCAGCACCACCTTGCGCGCATCGCGCCGCTTGCCGCCGACGCGTTCGAGCAGCATGTCGACCGCCAGCGCGCCGATGCGCTCCTTGGGCTGCGCCACGGTGGTGAGCGGGGGGCTTGTGTAGGCCGAGAGTTCGATGTCGTCGAAGCCGACGATCGAGAGTTCGTCGGGCACCCGCACGCCGCTTTCATGCGCGGCACGCAGCGCGCCGATGGCCATCAGGTCGTTGCAGACGAACACGGCCGAGGGCTTGCGCTCGGTGCGAAGAATGGCATGCATCGCCTCGTAGCCGCCCTGGCTGGTGAAGCCGCCGCGCCACAGCAGCGCTTCGGCATTCGCGATGTCGGGTGTTGCGCCGGTCTCGGCCAGCGCCATGCGCCAGCCCTCGATGCGCTGCTCGCTCGGCATCACGCCCACCGGCCCGCCGATGCAGGCAATGCGCTTGTGGCCGAGCGACAGCAGGTGCCGCACCGCGAGCAGGCCGCCCTGCATGTGCGCGGTTTCCACCAGGTCGCAGGCAGGGTCGGCGATCTCTCGGTCGACCAGCACCGTAGGCATGCGCAGGCCGCGCAGCTGCTTCATGAGGGAGTCGTCGTCGCCCGCGCCGGTCGACACCACGATCAGCCCGTCGATGCGGCGCTCGGCCAGCACCTGCAGGTAGACGCTCTGGCGGTGGGGTTCGTCGTCGGTGTTGCACAGCACCAGCGTGTAGCCGGCGCCGAAGCAGCGGTCTTCCACGATGCGCACGATCTCGGCGAAGTAGGGGTTCGAGCTGTTGGGAATCAGCATGCCCAGCGTCGAGGTGGTGTTGCTCTTCAGGCTGCGTGCCATCGCGTTGGGCACGTAGCCCAGCTCGCGGATGGCGAGCTCCACGCGCTCGCGCACCTTGGCGCTCACGTGGCGGGTATCGTTGACCACGTGCGACACGGTGGTGACGGACACATCCGCCTTGAGTGCGACGTCCTTGATGGTGGCCATGGCTTTTCCTGTTCCTGGTGGGGCGGGATGCTGTCGTCAGGCCAGACGGCGGTCGGCGCGGCGCTGGCGGAGGGTGTCGATGATCACCGCTACCACGATCACGGCGCCGGTGATGATGCGTTTGCTCGGCTCGCTCGCGCCAACCTGCGCAAGGCCGGCTTCGAGTACCGCGATGATCAGCACGCCGAAGAAGGTGTTGATCACCGAGCCGCGCCCGCCCATGAGGCTGGTGCCGCCGATGACCACGGCAGCGATCACTTGCAGCTCGATGCCGACGCCGGCATTGGGGTCGGCCGCTTCGAGGCGCGCCGATTGCATCAGCCCTGCGAGCCCGGCCAGCAGCCCGGTAACGGCGAACACGATGATGCGGATGGGGCGCGGGTCGATGCCCGCCAGGCGCATGGCTTCCTCATTGGTGCCGATGCCCACCACGTGGCGGCCGAACACCGTGCGCGTGAGCACCATCTGCCCGATGACGACCAGCACCACCGCCAGCACGAAGGCGGCCGATATGCCGCCGATCCACGGCGCGGCCAGGCCCGAGATGGCGTCGCCCACGTACTGCGTGCGCGAATCGGTCACGAGGTAGGCGCCGCCGCGCACCGCTTCGAGCATGCCCAGCGAGACGATGAAGCTCGGCAGCCGCCATGCGACCGACACCGCGCCCGTGACCGTGCCGCAGATGAGCCCGGTAACGAGGCCGAGCACTGCGGCCACAGGCACCGAGAGCTTCCATTCGAGGATGGCCGCCGCCGTGACGGCCGCGCTCAGCGCCAGCACCGAGCCGACGGACAGGTCGATGCCCGCGATGATCAGCACGAAGGTCATGCCGACCGCCATCACGGCCAGCGCGGGAATTTCATTCGCGATGGAGACGAAGGTTTCGCGCGTCAGGAAGTATTCGCTCAGCGAGCCGAAGAGCGCGATCATGCCCACGAGCACGACCGTCAGGCCCAGGTAGGTGCCGAGCTGGCCCTTGAGTGCGGAGGGCGAGGCCGGCGGGTTTTGTTTGGTGGAGGCTTCGGCGTTCATTGTGTGTCGGCGGTGACCGGGGTCGAATCGGAAACGGGGGATACCGTCGGCGGGCTGGCGGCGCGTCCTGTCGCGTCGCTGAATGCTGCGGCCAGCAGCGATTGTTCGGTCCACTCGCCGCGCTCGAACACCGCGACCAGCCGGCCGGCGCTCATCACGCCGATGCGGTCGCACATGGCCATCAGTTCGCGCAGGTCGCTCGACACCATCAGCAGCGCCTTGCCGGCGTCGGTCATGCGGTCGAGTTCGGCGTACAGGTCGGCGCGCGCACCCACGTCCACGCCGCGCGTGGGCTCGTCGAGCAGCAGCACCTTGCATTCGCGGTGCAGCCAGCGCGCGAACACCACCTTCTGCTGGTTGCCGCCGCTGAGCGTGGCAACCGGTTGTTCGATGCTGCGCGAACGGATGCGCAGCAGTTCAACCAGCTTCTGCGCAATGCTGCGCTCCTTGGCGCGCTGCAGCCAGCCGGCGTGCGAGATAGCGCCAAGATCGCTCAGCGTGGCGTTGACGCGGATCGATTGCGTCAGCAGCAGGCCTTGGGACTTGCGGTCTTCCGTGACGAGGCCGATGCCCGCGCGGATGGCCTGCATCGGCGAGCGCCAGCCCTTGCGCGCGTGCTTCGTGGGCTGGCCGTTTTCATAAAGGGTGATCTCGCCTCGGTCGGCGCGGTCGGCGCCGAACAGCAGCCGCACCAGTTCGGTCCGGCCCGAGCCGACCAGGCCGGCCAGGCCCATGACTTCGCCCGCGCGCAGGTCGATGTCGACGTCGCGCACGACCTGCGCCCGGCCGATGCCGCGCGCGCTCAGCAACACGGGGCCGGCCACGCGGCGGTCGCGGCCCTCGTGCTCGTGCACCGCACGGCCGACCATGCGCTGCACCAGTTCGGATTCGCGCACGCCGGCCATGGCGCGCACGTCCACCAGCCGGCCGTCGCGCAGCACCGCCACGCGGTCGGCGATGCGCTGCAGTTCCTCGAGGCGGTGCGACACGTACACGATGGCCACGCCGCGCGCCTTCAGCAGCTCGATCTGCTCGAACAGGTGCGAGGTTTCGCGCGGGGTGAGCATGGCGGTGGGCTCGTCGAGCACCAGCACGCGCGTGTCGTCCTGCAGGTTGCGCGCGATCTCCACCATCTGCTGCTGGCCGATGCCCAGCCGCGCCACGGGCGTGGCCGGGTCGATGTTCTCCATGCCGATCTTGGCGAGCTGGCGCGCGGCCAGCTCGTGCAGCTTGCTGCGGCGGATCCAGCCGGTCTTGTTGGGCAGCCGGTCGAGCAGCAGGTTCTCGGCCACCGACAGCGTGGTGACGAGGCCGAGTTCCTGCATGACCATGCGCACGCCCAGCCGCTCGGCGTCGCGGCGCGAACCGGGCGCAAAGGGCTTGCCGTCGAGCAGCATCTGGCCGCGCGTGGGCTGCACCAGGCCGCAGACGATCTTCGACAGGGTGCTCTTGCCGGCGCCGTTCTCGCCCGTGAGGGCCAGCACTTCGCCGGCGTTGAGCACGAGCGAGACGTCGTCCAGCACCGGCGCCGCATAGTCCTTGCCCATGGCGCTCAGCGAGAGCACGGGCATGGCCGTTGTGAGATTCATGGCGGCGGATGCTGTCAACGTCTGTACTTTCTCTTGCTGTGTGCTTACTTCGAGTCTTTGGTGACCAGCACCACGTCGGTCTTCACTTCGGCGGGCATCTCCGACTGCTTCTTCTTGTCGGCGATGGCCTTCAGCGCGGTCTCGATGCCGAACACGGCCTGCTTGGCGGCGAACTGGTCGGCGGTGGCGAGCACGCGGCCGTCCTTCAGCATCGGCTTGATGGCGCCGATGTTGTCGTAGCCCACCACCAGCACCTTGCCGGTCTTGCCCGCGGCCTTGACCGCAGCCACGGCGCCCAGCGCCATGCTGTCGTTGCCGGCGAGCAGGGCCTTCAGGTCGGGGTGCTCGCGCATCATGCCGGCGGCCACGGTGTTGCCCTTGTCGATTTCCCACTGGCCGGACTGCACGCCCACCACCGTCACGCCGGCGGCCTTCATTGCGTCCTGGTAGCCCAGCGTGCGCTGCTGCGCATTGAAGGTGGTCGACACGCCTTCGATGATGCCGACCTTGTCGCCCGCCTTCAGCTCCTTGGCGAGCGCGTCGCCCACCAGCTTGGCGCCGGCGCGGTTGTCGGGGCCCACGAACGGCACCAGGATGCCCTTTTCCTTCAGTGCGGCACCGTCGAGCTGGTTGTCGATGTTGACCACCAGGATGCCCTTGTCGATGGCCGCCTTGATCACCGGCACCAGCGCCTTCGAATCGGCCGGAGCGATGACCAGCGCGTTGATCTTCTGCGCCACCATCTGCTCGACCATCTTGATCTGGGCGGAGGTGTCGGTCTCGTCCTTGATGCCGTTGGCCACCAGCGTGTATTCGGCGGCATGGGCCTTCTGGTGCGCCTTGGCGCCGTCTTCCATGGTGCGGAAGAACTCGTTGGCCAGCGACTTCATGACCAGCGCGACCTTGGGCTTGTCCTGGGCGAGGGCGGGTGTTCCGGCCATGGCGCCCAGCAGCGTGAGTGCGGCGGCGCTTTGCAGGGTACGGCGGGTGAACTTCATGGTGAATGTCTCCTGAGGTGGTTGATCAGAACGGTGCGCCGGTCTTTGCCGGGGGCTCCGATGTTAGCTGAGGGAAACGTTTGCGCAAACGTTTGCCGGTCGGTGCTAACCCTGAGGTTTTGAGCAAGCAAATGCGAGCTCGAAGACCTGCCGGACGGGCCTGCAACCATGCTCGCCTAAAATCGCGGGTTACCCAAGAGGACCTCCCATGAGTTTGCAATGCGGCATCGTCGGCCTGCCCAACGTCGGTAAATCCACCCTTTTCAATGCGTTGACCAAGGCCGGCATCGCGGCGGAAAACTATCCGTTCTGCACCATCGAGCCCAACGTGGGCGTGGTGGAAGTGCCCGACCCCCGTCTCGCGCAACTGAGCGAGATCGTCAAGCCGGAGCGCGTGGTGCCCGCCATCGTCGAGTTCGTCGACATCGCTGGCCTGGTGGCCGGTGCCAGCACCGGCGAAGGCCTGGGCAACAAGTTTCTGGCGCACATCCGCGAGACCGACGCCACTGTCAACGTGGTGCGCTGCTTCGACGACGAGAACGTGATCCACGTGGCCGGCAAGGTCGACCCGATCTCCGACATCGAAGTGATCCAGACCGAACTCTGCCTGGCCGACCTGGCCACGGTCGAGAAGGCGCTGCACCGTCACACCAAGGTGGCCCGTTCCGGCGACAAGGACGCGCAAAAGCTGGTCGGCCTGCTCGAGCGCTGCCAGGCCGCGCTGAACGAGAACACGCCGGTGCGCGCGCTCGACTTCACCAAGGAAGAGCTGCCGCTGGTCAAGAGCTTCACGCTGATCACCGCCAAGCCCGCGATGTTCGTGGGCAACGTGGCGGAAGACGGCTTCGAGAACAACCCGTATCTCGACCGCCTGCGCGAATACGCGGCCAAGCAGGGCGCGCCCGTGGTCGCCATCTGCGCCAAGATCGAAGCCGACCTGGCCGAGATGGACGACGAAGACAAGAAGATGTTCCTCGCCGAGATCGGCCAGGAAGAGCCGGGCCTGAACCGCCTGATCCGCGCGGCCTTCAAGCTGCTGGGCCTGCAGACGTATTTCACCGCCGGCGTGAAGGAAGTGCGTGCATGGACCATCCACATCGGCGACACCGGCCCGCAGGCGGCCGGCGTGATCCACGGCGACTTCGAGAAGGGCTACATCCGCGCCCAGACCATCGCGTTCGAGGACTACATCGCCTTCAAGGGCGAGCAGGGCGCCAAGGACGCGGGGAAGATGCGTTCTGAAGGCAAGGAATACGTCGTGAAAGATGGCGACGTGATGAACTTCCTGTTCAGCTCCTGACGCCACTCTCCCGAGCGAAATGCTCCGTTGATGAGCCTTCCCAAGATCGTCATCATTGCGGGCCCCCACGGGGCGGGAAAGACTGCCTTCGCCCGCGCTTTCCTTCCGCAGGAAGCGCAAATCTCGCGTTTCATCAATGCGGATCTGATCGCCGCCGGGCTGTCACCCTTCGCGCCGGAGGCCGAAGCCATCAAGGCCGGGCGATTGATGCTGGAAGAGATTGCCGAGTGCGTTCGTCGTCGGGAGAGCTTTGCTTTCGAGACCACGTTGTCGGGACTGAGCTATCTGCGCCACATCGGCGCATGGAGGAAGTCTGGCTATCACGTGAGCCTTTTCTTTCTGGCGCTTCCGACGGCAGAATTTGCAGTCGCGCGCGTGGCGGAACGTGTCCGGCAAGGCGGGCATCATATTCCTGAAGATGTGATTCGCCGTCGTTTCGAGGCGGGGCATCGGAATTTTGACGACCGTTATCGCGCTGCGGTGGATGCCTGGGCGCTGTACGACAACGCTGGCGAAGAGCCAGATCTCATCGAATGGGGAGAAGCACCATGACCCGTGAACAGCTGATGCAAGCAAAGGACAAGGACCTGGCCGCTTCGCTGATCGCGATTCGGCGCGCCGCACGGGAAGCGCGAGAAGCCGCAGTGCGCACCAACACTGCCATCGTGGTGCAACGTGGCCAGAAATCAGTCCGCATCACGGCTGACGAACTGCGCAAGGCCGGGGTGAAGTAGGCGTCGAGCACAGTGCTGGCAGCCGCCGGCCCGCACATCCGGCTGGGTCGCCAAGGCCGGTTTCTTGGGTAGACTGCGCGCGCCCTATTTTTCCTGCAAGGCCCGCCTTCATGCTCACCGTCCACCACCTCAACAACTCGCGCTCGCAGCGTGTGCTCTGGCTGCTCGAAGAACTCGAGCTGCCGTACGAGATCGTTCACTACCAGCGCGATCCGCAAACCAGTCTGGCGCCCGCTTCGCTGCGGGCCATTCATCCGCTGGGCAAGTCACCGGTGGTAACGACGGATGACGGACTCACGCTTGCGGAATCGGGCGCGATCATCGAGACGCTCGTCGAGCGCTACGGCCACGGTCGCCTCGCGCCCGCGGCCGGTTCGCCGGAGGCGCTGCGCTATCGCTACTGGCTGCACTTTGCCGAAGGCACGGCGATGTCGCCGCTGCTGCTCAAGCTGGTGTTCGATCGCATCGAGACGAGCAAGATGCCTTTCTTCGCGAAGCCGATCGCCAAGGCCATCTCGGCCAAGGCGAAGTCGGCGTTCATCAACCCGAACATCGCAAGCCATCTGAACTACATGGAAGCCGAACTCGGCAAGAGCGAATGGTTCGCCGGCGACGAGTTCACGGGCGCGGACATCCAGATGAGCTTCGTGGTCGAAGCCGCGCAGGCGCGCGGCGGACTCGATGCAAAGCGGCCGAAGCTGATGGCATACCTGGAGCGCATCCACGCGCGTCCCGCGTACAAGCGCGCGCTCGAACGCGGCGGCCCCTACGCCTTGTTGAACTGATCAGAAGATCTGCAGCAGCGCCACCGTCATGGTGATGTAGCGCAGGAACTTGCCCACGGCCATGTAGGCAACGCATGGCCAGAACGGCAGCTTGAGCCAACCCGCGACCGCGCACAGCGGGTCGCCCACCAGCGGCAGCCAGCTCAGCAGGCAGGCCTTCGGGCCGAGCCGCTCCAGCCAGCCCAGAACGCGCACATGATGTTTCGAGTGCGAGTATTTGTCGGCCACCTTGTGCGCTCCGTAGCCCATCCACCAGTCGACTGCGCCCCCCAGCGTGTTGCCTATGGTCGCCACCGCGATGGCCGGCCAGAACATGTCGGGGTTGAGCTTGAGCAGCCCGAAGAGAAAGGGCTCGGAGCCCACCGGCAGTAGCGTCGCGGAGACGAACGCCGCCACGAACAAGGTCGAGAGACCGTACTGCGGCAGCGCCAGCAGCGCCATGAGGGAGTCGAGCCAGGCTTGCATAAGGTCGGCGCAGTATAGGCAGCGCTTGCTTCGCAACCCCGCAGGAGAAAGCCCCGGAATGCACCGGTGTTTGTACGGGTACCCAGGGCGCAAATCGTTTCAGTCGCTGAAATGCGGCGTGGCTACAATCGTGCCTCATTTTTCAGCAGCCGAACGCGCACGCTCCTCTTTCCAATGACCTTGCAGATCGGCACCCACACGCTGGAAAACCGCCTGTTCGTCGCGCCCATGGCCGGCGTGACGGACCGGCCCTTCCGCATGCTGTGCCGCGAACTCGGCGCTGGCTACGCGGTCAGCGAGATGGTCACGTCGCGCAAGGAACTCTGGGGCACGCTCAAGACGTCGCGCCGCGCGAACCATGATGGCGAACCGGGCCCCATTGCGGTGCAGATCGCAGGCACCGATGCGGCCATGATGGCCGAGGCCACGGTCTACAACATCGAGCGTGGTGCGCAGATCATCGACATCAACATGGGCTGCCCGGCCAAGAAGGTCTGCAACAAGTGGGCGGGTTCTGCGCTGATGCGCGACGAGCCGCTGGCGCTTGAAATCGTGCAGGCCGTGGTCGATGCCGCGCAGCCTTTCGGCGTGCCGGTCACGCTCAAGATGCGCACCGGCTGGAGCCAGGAGCACCGCAACGCGGTGAAGCTCGCGCGCGATTTCGAATCGGCCGGCGTGCAGATGCTCACGGTGCACGGCCGCACGCGCGAGCAGGGCTACAAGGGCTTTGCCGAGTACGACACCATCGCCGCCGTGAAGGCCGCGGTGCGCGTGCCGGTGGTGGCCAACGGCGACATCCGCTCGCCCGAGAAGGCACGCGACGTGCTTGCGGCCACCGGCGCCGACGCTGTGATGATCGGCCGCGCCGCGCAGGGCCGCCCGTGGATCTTCCGCGAGATCGCGCACTTCCTGGAAACGGGCACGCACCGCGCGCCGCCGCTGGTCGCTGAGGTGCGCCGCTTGCTGCTCGACCATCTCGTGGAGCACTATGCGCTTTACGGCGACTACAGCGGTGTGCGCACGGCGCGCAAGCACATCGGCTGGTATGTGCGCACGCTGCCCGACGGCGAAGCGTTTCGCGCACGCATGAACACCATCGAGGACTGTGCCGAGCAGCTGCGCGCGGTCGGCGACTATTTCGACGGGCTGGCGGACCGCATGGACCGCATGCCCGTGCAGCACTTGGCGGACGAAGAGGCGTCGCCAGGTGAAGAGGAGGCGGCTTGCGCCGTCGATTGAGAAAAAGAGAAGAAGCAATGAGCAAGAAACATATCGAGGACTGCGTGCGCACCAGTCTGGACAGCTACTTTCGCGATCTGCGTGGCACCGAACCCGACGGCATGTACGAGATGCTCGTGCGCGTGGTCGAGAAACCCCTGCTCGACGTCGTGATGACGCGCGCGGAAGGCAATCAATCCAAAGCCGCGCAATGGTTGGGCCTGAATCGCAACACGCTTCGCAAGAAGCTCGTTGAACACAAACTTTTGAAATAACTCCACGGCATATCCAATGGCCCAGACCGCACTCATCTCCGTTTCCGACAAGACCGGCATTCTCGAATTCGCCCAGGCGCTGCATGCGCTGGGCATCAAGCTGCTGTCCACCGGCGGCACCGCCAAGCTGCTGGCCGATGCTGGCCTGCCCGTCACCGAAGTTGCCGACCACACCGGCTTTCCGGAGATGCTCGATGGCCGCGTGAAGACGCTGCACCCGAAGATCCATGGCGGCCTGCTCGCGCGCCGCGACCTGCCCGCGCACGTGGCGGCCATCAAGGAACACGGCATCGACACCATCGACCTGCTGGTGGTCAACCTGTACCCGTTCGAAGCCACCGTGGCCAAGCCCGGCTGCACGCTCGAAGACGCGATCGAGAACATCGACATCGGCGGCCCGGCCATGGTGCGCAGCGCGGCCAAGAACTGGAAGGACGTGGGCGTGCTCACCGACGCATCGCAGTACGCAGTGGCGCTCGCCGAGCTGAAGGCCGACGGCAAGCTCAGCGACAAGACCAAGTTCGCGTTTTCGGTGGCCGCGTTCAACCGCATCGCCGACTACGACGGTGCCATCAGCGACTACCTCTCGGCCATCGACTTCGACGCCAGCATCGGCCAGCCCGCGCCCAAGCGCTCGCTGTTCCCCGCGCAAAGCAACGGCCGCTTCGTGAAGGTGCAGGACCTGCGCTACGGCGAGAACCCGCACCAGCAGGCCGCGTTCTACCGCGACCTGTATCCGGCGCCCGGTTCGCTCGTGTCGGCGAAGCAGCTGCAGGGCAAGGAGCTCAGCTACAACAACATCGCCGACGCTGATGCTGCATGGGAATGCGTGAAGAGCTTCGATGTGCCGGCCTGCGTGATCGTGAAGCACGCCAACCCCTGCGGCGTTGCCATCGGCAAGGATGCTGCCGAGGCTTACGGCAAGGCCTTCAAGACCGACCCGACCTCGGCCTTCGGCGGCATCATTGCCTTCAATCGACCGGTCGACGGCGCGACGGCCCAGGAGATCTCCAAGCAGTTCGTCGAAGTGCTGATGGCGCCCGATTACACGCCCGAGGCACTGGAGCTGTTCCAGGCGACCAAGAACCGGCAGAACGTGCGCATTC
The DNA here is from genome assembly GCF_900106655.1 of Variovorax sp. YR634. Classification (NCBI taxonomy): domain Bacteria; kingdom Pseudomonadati; phylum Pseudomonadota; class Betaproteobacteria; order Burkholderiales; family Comamonadaceae; genus Variovorax; species Variovorax sp. YR634. The sequence goes on along the minus strand of NZ_FNOL01000010.1, from coordinate 58,704 downwards.
TCAAGATATCGCTGCCGCCGGGCGGCGCGAGCGACTGGGACAACGGCCGCAATGCGATGGACGTGAAGCGCATCGGCTCAGGCTTGTTGATGCAGACCGCCGACAACCATGAGCTCGCGGCCAGCGACCTCAAGGTGGTCAGCAAGAAGCAGCCTACGCCGCAGCAACTGCAAGACCTGCTCTTCGCATGGAAGGTCGCGAAGTACGTGAAGAGCAACGCGATCGTGTTCTGCGCCAACGGCATGACCATGGGCGTGGGCGCGGGCCAGATGAGCCGCCTCGATTCGGCGCGCATCGCCAGCATCAAGGCCGAGCACGCCGGCCTGTCGCTGAAGGACACTGCCGTCGCCAGCGACGCCTTCTTCCCGTTCCGCGACGGCCTCGACGTGGTGGTCGATGCGGGCGCGAGTTGCGTCATTCAGCCGGGTGGCTCGATGCGCGACCAGGAAGTGATCGATGCCGCCGACGAGCGCGGCGTGGTGATGGTGCTGTCGGGCGTGCGCCACTTCAGGCACTGACGACGCTCCTTCAAGAACACCGCGGAACCGGCTTTGCCGGGCCGCAGGTGTTGCCCCCGGTGGGGGTTGGCGAAGCGACACGAAGTGCGCGAAGCCTGGGGGCGAGCCTATTCTCCGAAGCGGTACTTCAGTTGGAAGGTGATGGCGCCATACAGCCGGTTCTTGATCGTCGGCACGTAGGCGATATTGAGGCCCCAGCTCTTGCCCTCGATGGCAGCCACCGGAAGGATGGCCGGGAACCAGTTGCCGTTGCGGTAGTTGGGATAGCCGTCGAAGCCGCCGACCACGGCGCCGAACTTCACGCCGTAGAACTCGACGGGCAACACATACAGGCCCACGTAGTTCGACTGCCGGCGATCGCTGTTGCGGAAGGTGCCCGCGGTGACCCGGAATGTGTCGTTCAGCGGGTACTCGAAGCCCAGCCCCTGGTTGACGTTCTCCAGGCCCTTGCCGCCGTCGAAGTGCGCCGAATAGAAGCCCGGGTTGATCCAGATGTTCTTCGGGTCGAAGGACTCCTGCGCTGATGCGAAGCCGGGAATGAGAAGAGCGATGCTCAGGACCGGCAACGTGCGCAGGGAGTTCATGGGCTAGGGCGTCCTGAAGATTTGTCTTGCGGCTTCGATGGTGGCGGCGATGTCGTCGTCGCTGTGGGCTGCGCTCACGAAGCCTGCCTCGTAAAGCGCGGGGGCAATATACACGCCGCGATCGAGCAAACCGTGAAACAGCGCATTGAATTTCGCGTTGTCGGTTGTCATCACGGTGGCATAGTTTTGCGGCAGGTCCTTCATCAGGAAGAAGCCGAACATGCCGCCTTCGCTGTCGGCATTGAAGGGCTGGCCTTCGGCCGCGGCGGCCGCCTTCAGGCCATCGACCAGCGTGCGCGTTTTCTTGCCAAGCGCTTCGTAGAAGCCGGGCTTTGCAATTTCCTTCAGCGTGGCAAGACCACATGCCGTGGCCACCGGATTGCCCGACAGCGTGCCGGCCTGGTAGACCGGGCCTAGCGGCGCGAGCTGTTCCATGATCGCGCGCGGGCCACCGAAGGCCGCGAGCGGCATGCCGCCGCCGATGACCTTGCCGAGCACCGTGAGGTCGGGCTTGATGCCCAGCACGCCCTGTGCGCCGTGCAGGCCCACGCGAAAGCCGGTCATCACTTCATCGAAGATCAGCAGGGCGCCGTGCTGCGTGCAGAGCTCGCGGCAGCGCTTGGCGAACTCGGGCGTGGCGCGCACGAAGTTCATGTTGCCGGCAATGGCTTCGATCATCAGGCAGGCGATGTCGCTGCCATGCAGGGCGAAGGCTTCTTCGAGCTGCTGCAGGTTGTTGTACTCGAGCACGATGGTGTGCTGCACTACCTCGGGCGGCACGCCGGCCGAGGTCGGGTTGCCGAAGGTGGCGAGGCCGGAGCCGGCCTTCACCAGCAGTGCGTCGGCGTGGCCGTGGTAGCAGCCCTCGAACTTGACGATGCTCTTGCGGCCGGTGGCGCCGCGCGCCAGGCGCAATGCGCTCATCGCGGCTTCGGTGCCGGAGCTCACGAGCCGCACCATTTCCATCGACGGCACCAGCGCGAGGATGGCCTCGGCCAGTTCGATCTCGCGCTCGGTCGGCGCGCCGTACGAGAAGCCTTCGAGCACGGCCTTCTGCACCGCCTCGACCACGGCAGGGTGGCCATGGCCCAGGATCATCGGACCCCAGGAGCCGATGTAGTCGATGTAGCGCTTGTCGTTGGCGTCCCAGAAGTAGGCGCCCTGCGCACGCTGGATGAAGCGGGGCGTGCCGCCCACGGCCTTGAAGGCGCGTACGGGCGAGTTGACGCCCCCGGGGATCACGGCGCGGGCGCGCTCGAAAAGAATGTCGTTGCGGTCGGTCATCAGTGTCGGGTGTCGTGTGGGGGGAGGGCGAAGTCCGGCGCGGCGTCCGGGTCTTCATCGTCTTCGTCGTCCTCGGGCTCGGCCCAGAACAGGCGGTCGGGCAGCACGTGGCCCATGCCGGGGCGGAAGCCCGCGTCGAGGCAGCGGTCCATGTAGGCCAGCGCCTCGGTGGTCGCGGCCACGAGGTCGGTGCCGCTTGCGAGCAGGGCGGCCAGGGCGGCCGACAGGGTGTCGCCGGCGCCGGCGAAGACGGCTTCGAGCCGTTCGTACTTCTCGTTGGCGAGCACCGACTGCGGCGAGGCCAGAACGTTGTCGATGAACTGCTCGGGCAGCACCATGCCGGTTACCAGCGTGTAGGGCACGCCGAACTCGCCGGCGGCCTTGGCAATGTCGCGCGCACCGGGCGGACGCTCGCCGTTCCAGTCCGGAAGCAGCCAGCGCCACAGAGTACTGTGGTTTCCAACCAACACCGTTGTCTGAGGCAAAACCAGCTCCCGAAAAGCGTCCAGATAGGGCTCGATCAGGTTCTCGTCCCACCACGAAAGGTTGGGCATGTAGGCCACCACGGGCACCTCGGGATAGTCGGCGGCGGTCTCGGCGATGGTGCTCAGGGCCTCGGGGGTGCCGGCAAAGCCCACCTTGATCAACTGGACTTCCACGTCCTCCAGGATGGCGCGCGCCTGCTCGGCGATGGCTTCCTCGTCGAAGGGAAAGTGGTCGAAAATCTCGGCCGTGTCCCTGGCGTAGGCGCCTGTGACGACGGGCAGGACGTGAGCGCCCACCGACGCCATGGCGAGGGCGTCGGCGCCCAGCCCGCCCGCACCGCTGGGGTCGCTGGCGTTGAATACCAGCACGCAGGGAGGATTCAGGTCGCGCTCGGCCAGCTCGCCTTCATCCTGCGAGGGGTCGTTAAGATCGCCCGGTTTGCGGGTTTTGTCTGCTGGAAGTAAGTAGATGGTCATACGCCGGGCGGAATCCCCTGGATGGTGGCATAGGCGCGACGTTTACCGTCTGCCAGTGAGATACGCATAGATACACTCGTTGCATTTAATGAACAAGGACTTTAAGCTCCGATGAATACGAAAACTTGGATGTGCCTGATTTGTGGGTGGATCTATGACGAAGCGGTTGGTGTACCGGAAGACGGCATCGCGGCAGGCACGGCCTGGGCCGATGTCCCGATGAACTGGACCTGTCCTGAGTGCGGTGCGCGCAAGGAAGACTTCGAAATGGTTGAAATCTGAAAGCATGGCATAGATAGAGCTACGCGGTCTGCGTCGATGTTCGGCGCGGCGGGCTTCCAAGTCTCATGAGCAGGAGCGTTTGCAATGGGCCCGAATGGATCAGGTTACAAGGTGCTTGTCATTGACGACAGCAATACCATCCGGCGCAGTGCCGAGATTTTTCTGAAGCAGGGTGGGCACGAGGTTCTTCTTGCGGAGGACGGCTTCGACGCGCTCTCCAAGGTTAACGACCACAAGCCGCATCTGATTTTCTGCGACATCCTGATGCCGCGGCTCGACGGCTACCAGACCTGCGCCATCATCAAGCGCAACGCCCATTTTTCCAACGTTCCGGTCGTCATGCTGTCTTCGAAAGACGGTGTATTCGACAAGGCCCGCGGCCGTATGGTCGGATCGCAAGACTACCTGACCAAGCCTTTCACCAAAGACCAGCTGCTGCAGGCCGTGCAGCAGTTTGGCATCGTTCAACAGGAAGTGCAGTAATGCCTATTCGCAAAATCCTCGTCGTCGACGACTCCAAGACGGAACTGGTGTTCCTGACCGACCTCCTCCAGAAGAACGGCTTTGCCGTCAAGACGGCTGAAAACGCCGACGACGCCATGCGCCGCCTGGAAGAAGACCACCCCGACCTGATCCTCATGGACGTCGTGATGCCCGGCCAGAACGGCTTCCAGCTCACGCGCGCCATTGCCCGCGACCCGAAGTACGCGGCGATCCCGATCATCCTGTGCACCAGCAAGAACCAGGAAACCGACCGCGTCTGGGGCATGCGCCAGGGCGCACGCGACTACATCGTGAAGCCGGTCAACGCAGCCGACCTGATGTCCAAGATCAGCGCGCTGAACTGAGCGAAAGCCTGCCGAGTCCATGGCGAATCGCGATGCTCTGAGAGCCTTCCAGTCCCGGCTGGCGAGCCGCCTGCAGGCCGCTCGCACGACGGGCGTGGCTGCCACGTGGCTGGCGGTCGAGGCGGGCGAGGGCAAATACCTCTTTCCGCTGGGACACGCCGGCGAAATCTTTCCCTGGACGCCGCCACAGCCCGTGCCCTACACGGAGCCGTGGTTCCTCGGCGTTGCCAACCTGCGCGGCGGCCTCTATGGCGTCGTGCAGCTGTCGGCATTCGCCTCCGGCGTCCCGGTCGCGCTGGCCGCCACCGAGGCGGCGCGCATCCAGTCGCGGCTCGTTGCTTTCAACGAGCTGCTCGAAGTCAACTGCGCATTGCTGGTCGATCGACTGGCGGGGTTGCGGGGGGCGGAGGCCTTTACGGCGTCCGAGCCTCCTGGCGCAGAAGCACCTGCCTGGCATGGGCATCTGTTTACCGATGCAGCGGGGGAGCGCTGGCAGGAAGTCAACCTGCAAGCGCTTTCGCAGCAACCCCAGTTTTTGAGTATTGGTGCGTAGTGCTCCCGCACGCCGTACCGGAAACCACCTGAAGGACCGACCGTGAGCTCGATCGCCGACAAGTTCAAGAAATTACTGCCCGTGAACAACGGGAACGACAAGGCCCGCGTCGATGGCTCCGGTTCCACGATATCGCTTGACGATGTCGATACCGTCCAGGTTCCGGACGAGAAAACCGTGCGCCTCGCCAGGAAAGGTGCCGTGACCACGGACACCAGCTTCGGCGAGCTCGACCTGCCGGGCGGCGGCGGCGACGCCGCCAACGAGCCGGGCGCCACGGTTGCCGAAGCGGCGCCCGACACCACCGGCGGCCGCGCGGGCTCCAACCCGGCGAGGCAGCAGCGGATCCTGGCCATCCTGCTGGCCGTCGTGGTGCTGTTGCTGCTGCTGGTTGCCGGCTCCGCCATTCTTCGCGCGGAACGCCTGGCGCAGCAGGTGGCGGCCACCGGCCAGTCGCTGATGCAGTCGCAGCGTCTTGCCAAGTCGATCTCGCAGGCCCTCGTCGGCAGCGCCTCGGCGTTCGTCGAAGTGAAGGACAGCGCCGACGACCTCTCGCGCCGCGTACAGGGCCTGACCAACGGCGACGACTCGTTGCGCCTGGAACGCGTGGGCAACCAGTACGACGAGGAGATGAACAAGATCAATCCTCTCGTCACCCGCGCCGACGCCAGCGCCAAGGCCGTGCTGGCCCAGCGCCAGATCCTGACGCAGGTGGGCGCCGCTCTGCGCGACATCAACCAGCAGTCGTCCACGCTGCTCGAAATGACGGAAACCGTCGCGTCGCTGAAGATGCAGCAGAACGCCACGCTGCCTGAAATCTCGGCCGCCGGCCAGCTCGTGATGCTGACGCAGCGCATCGGCAAGTCGACCAACGAGTTCTTCACGGTCGAGGGCGTGAACCCCGACGCCGTGTTCCTGCTGGGCAAGGACCTGAACACCTTCCAGGAAACCACCCGCGGCCTGCTCGACGGCAACGCGCAGCAGCGCTTCCCCGGCTCGAAAGACCCGCAGACCCGCCAGCAGCTCGAAGCCATCCTGAAGACCTACGAGCAGATGCGCACACAGGCTTCGGCCATTCTGGGCAACCTGCAGGGCCTGGTGGCGGCGCGTGAAGCGCAGGCTTCCATCCTGACCGACAGCGAGCCGCTGCGTAAGTCGCTCGGCGACCTGCAGGAAAAGCTCTCCGCACGCACCGGCCTGGGCGCCGGCACCATCGTGCTGCTGTTCGTGCTGTCGCTGGCCGCCCTGGCACTCGCTGGCGCCATCGGTTTCGTGCAGGTGCGCGAAGGCCGTGAACGTGCCGCCGTCGCCGAACGCGAACGTCTGGCTGCCGAACAGGCTTCCGACGAAGCCGGCCGCGTGAACAACGCCAACCAGGCCGCCATTCTTCGGCTGATGAACGAACTGCAGACAGTGGCCGAAGGCGACCTGACGCAGGAAGCAACCGTGACCGAGGACATCACCGGCGCCATCGCCGACTCGGTGAACTACACGGTGGAAGAACTGCGACTGCTGGTGGGCAACGTGCAGAACACGGCAACCCGCGTGGCGCAGACGACGTCGCAGGTGGAAAGCACCTCGACCGAGCTGCTGGCCGCCTCTACCGAACAGCTGCGCGAAATTCGCGAAACCGGCCAGTCGGTGCTGACCATGGCCGAGCGAATCAACGGTGTGTCTACCCAGGCGCAAGAGTCCGCCACGGTGGCGCGCCAGTCGCTGCAGGCTGCATCCTCGGGTCTGCAGGCCGTGCAGAACGCCATCGGCGGTATGAACTCCATCCGCGACCAGATCCAGGAAACCTCCAAGCGGATCAAGCGCCTGGGCGAATCCTCGCAGGAGATTGGCGAAATCACCGAGCTGATCTCGGACATTACCGAACAGACGAACGTGCTGGCCCTGAACGCCGCCATCCAGGCCGCATCGGCCGGTGAAGCCGGACGAGGCTTCTCGGTGGTGGCGGAAGAAGTTCAGCGACTGGCCGAACGCTCCGCAGACGCCACGCGCCAGATCTCGGCGCTGGTGAAGGCGATTCAGACCGACACGCAGGATGCCGTGGGCGCCATGGAGCGCTCCACGCAGGGTGTGGTCGAAGGGGCCAAGCTGTCCGACAACGCGGGTACCGCGCTGTCCGAGATCGACCGCGTGTCGCGCCGACTCGCTGACCTGATTGAGCAGATTTCGCAATCCGCCTCCCGCGAAGCCGATTCGGCCAACGTGGTGGCCGCGAACATCCAGCACATTTTTGCCGTGACGGAACAGACCGGAGAAGGTACGCGCACCACCGCCCAGCAGGTGCGCGAACTGTCGCAGATGGCCGAAGAACTGCGTCGTTCGGTGGCTCGTTTCAAGATTGCCTGACCCACAAGATAGATAAGAACGGCGAGCACCCAACGTGTCGATTCAAACCCCTGCCACGGCCCCCCTCGCCGGCAACGTGCCGGCCACCGAAGACCTCGGGCCGCTGGCCTGGGTGCTGGGAGAAATCCAGAAATCCCTCGACGGTGTAGGCAAGTCGCTGCGGCGCTTCGTGCGCGACGTGGACGCCGCAGCCGAGCCCGAGGCCGGCCCGCTGCAGATGGCCCGCCAGCAACTGCACCAGGCCGTTGGCGCGCTCCAGATGGTGGGGCATTCCTCGCCCGCGCTGGTGCTCGGCGCCATCGAGTTCGCGGTGCAGGGCTTCATTGCCGAACCGCAGCGCTGCACCGATGCCGCGGTGGTCAAGATCGAGCGTGCCGGCTTCGCCGTCACCGATTTCCTCAACGCCCTGCTGGCCGGCAAGCCCGTGTCGTCGGTGGCGCTGTTTCCCCAGTACCGCGACGTGCTGGAGCTCGTCGGCAACGAGCGCGTTCACCCGGCCGACCTGTGGAGCACCGCCTGGCGCTGGGTCGAGGTCAAGCCCGCGCTGACGCAGGCCGCCATCGCCTATGACCCGGCCGTGCGCTCGAAGCTCGACCGCGAAGTGCTGCAACTGGTCAAGACCGGCGACGTGCAGGCCGCTCGGCGGCTGCATGCGCTGTGCCTGGGGCTCGGCCGCGGCGCTCTGCTGCCCCGCGTCGCCAGCTTCTGGACCCTGGCCGCCGGCTTTTTCGAAGCCCTGGCCACCGGGCTGATCACGCCCGATTCCTACGTCAAGCGCGCCGCCTCGCGCGTGCTGCTGCAGTACGCCACGCTCGCGCGCGGCGACAGCCTCGTGTCCGACCGTCTCGGGCAAGACCTGCTGTTCTTCTGCGCGCAGGCCGTGCCCACCGCCAGCGACGACGCCGCCACGCTGCGCACCGTGCGCAGCGCCTGGGGCATCGCCGGCGAACAGCGCATTGACTACACCGTCGAGCAGTTCGGCCGCTTCGATCCGCTGGTGTTGCAACAAGCGCGCAAGCGTATCGAGACCGCCAAGGAAATGTGGTCGGGCCTCTCGGGCGGCGACATCACCCGCACGCGCCAGGTGGCCGACACCTTCGCGCAGCTCGGCGAATCGCTGCAGAAGCTGCACCCGCCGAGCCTGCCGATGGTGCAGGCGCTGACCCATTCGGTCGAAGCCTCCGTGCGCTCCGGCCAGGCCCCGGGCACCGAACTCGCGATGGAAGTCGCCACCTCGGTGCTCTACCTGGAAGCCGCGCTCGAAGATCTGGACCCAAGCGATCCGCAGCTCACCTCGCGTACCCTGCAGCTGGCGGGCCGCATCGAACGCGTGCGCGCGGGCGGCCATTCCGAGCCGCTCGAGCCGTGGATGGAAGACCTCTATCGCCGCGTGAGCGACCGCCAGACCATGGGCACCGTGGTCGACGAGCTGCGCAGCCACCTGAGCGAACTCGAAAAATCGCTCGACCAGTATTTCCGCCGCCCGGCCGAAAAGGGCCTGCTGCGCACCGTGCCGACGCAGCTCCTGCAGATGCGCGGTGTGTTTTCCGTGCTCGGCCTCGACCAGGCCGCGCTCACCGTTCAGCGCATGCGCGACGACGTCGAGGCGATGCTCGTCAGCACCTCGCCGGCCGAAGAAATGGCCGGCTTCGACGCGCTGGGCAACAACCTCGGCGCGCTCGGTTTCCTGATCGACATGCTGGGCTACCAGCCCGCGCTGGCCAAGCGCCTGTTCGTGTTCGACGCCGAAGCCGGTGAACTCAAGCCGCTGATGGGCCGCCAGGCCACCGACAGCACTGCTGCCGACGGCGCCGCCCCGAGCCCGGCTCCGGTCGCCCAGGCCGTGCTCAGCATCGAGGAAGTCGACGCACAGATCGCCTCGAAGCTCGCCGCGCTCGCCACGCCCAACCGCAAGGCCAAGGTTTCGCCGATCGAGGAGTTCAGCAGCAAGGCCGACAGCTGGACGAACAAGATTTCCGGTCCGTCCGCGCTGCCCGACACCGAAGTCACCGAGCTCGAAGAAGACGACCTGCAGAACATCTTCCTCGACGAAGCCCGCGAGGTGGTGCAGAACGGCCTGGCCGCCATCGCCGAACTCGCCAGCTACCCGGACGACACCGAAGAACTCACGATCCTGCGTCGTGCCTTCCACACGCTCAAGGGCAGCTCGCGCATGGTCGGCCTCACCGACTTCGGCGACGCCGCCTGGTCGCTCGAACAGGTGCTCAACACCTGGCTGGCCGACCAGCGCGCCGCCACGCCGGAACTGCTGTCGGCCACCGAACGCACGATGAAGGACTTCAGCCAGTGGGTCGAGGCCATTGCCTCGGGCTCCGCACACGGCTGGCAGTCGGCACCGTTCAGCCGCGTGGCCAACGCGCTGCTGGCCGGCGAGCCCGTGCCCCCGCCGGTGCGCGTGGCCGATGCGGAGGCCCTGGCGGTCGCCGCGCGCCACATCGCGGCCGAAGCGCCTCATTCCGCGCCAGCGCCGCTCGAAGTTGCGGCGCCGGTGGCGGCGCAGCTGCCGCCCCTGCAATTGCCCGATCTGCCGGACCTGTCGCTTACCTCGGAAGCTCCCGCACCGGCTGCGGCACCCGAGGTGCCGTTCGAAACCGTGGCATGGCAGGAGCCCGAGAAGGCTGCCACGCCCGAGCCCGACGACGATTTCGCATCGACCGACTTCATCGATTTCGAAGCGAAGCAGACCACCGAGCCCGCAGCGCTTGAAGCCTTGCCGAGCGGCGAGGAGTTCGATTTCCTGGCGCCCCCCGCGAAGACGCCTGCCGCCGCCGAGCCGGAGCCGGCAGAGCCCGCTCCAGTCATCGAATCGATCGAAGCCACCGTGCCGACCACGGCCGGCCTGCCCGACCTGGACTGGGAGCCCGAGCCGCTGCCCGTGCAGGCTCCTACCGTTGTTGCAGCCGAGCCCGAAGTCATCGAAGCCGCGGCACTGCCGCTGCACGAAGAAGAACCGGAAGAGCCGGTCGCCGCACCCGAGCCGCAACCGGTGGCCGAAGCAGAGCCGGAGCCCGAGCCCGAACTGCCCGCCCCGGCGGTTGCCGAAGAGGTGCTCGTGCCCATCTTCGAAGCACCCCCGGTGCCTGAAGAACCGCAGATCCTCGTTGCCGACAAAGAAACAGAAGCAGAAGCGCCCGAACCTGTCGTGGCCGCTGCGCCAGCTGCGCAGCAGGAAAGCGCCGAAGACCAGGTCAAGGTCATCGGCCCGCTGCGCATCGGCATCCAGCTCTACAACGTCTACCTCAACGAGGCCGACGAATGGTCGCGCCAGCTCGCCACCGACGTCGGCGAATGGGCGCTCGAATCGCACGAACGCCTGCCCGACTCGACCGTTGCGCTGGCCCACTCGCTGGCCGGCAGCTCGGCCACGGTCGGCTTCCACAGCCTGTCGGGCATGGCCCGCCTGTTCGAAGCCGCGCTGCAGCATCTGCAAATGCAGGGCAGCGGCACGCGTGAGCAGGGCATGGTGCTGGTGGCCGCGGCCGACGAGCTGCGTCGCCTGCTGCACCAGTTCGCCGTCGGCTTCCTGCGTGATCCGGCCGAAGGCACGCTGCAGGCGCTGCGTGACATCGCCAATTCGCCGATGCCGACCGAAGTTGCCATGCGCGCCGAAGTCCGGCCGCTGCAGCAGGTGGTGGTCAGCGATTCCGTCGCCGACGTGGCGCTGGACGATTCCGAAGACGCCATCGACCTGGCCGACGCGGTCGACGTCGACCTGTTTCCGATCTTCGAGGAAGAGGCGGCCGAACTGCTGCCCCAGCTCGGCGAGGCGCTGCGCCAGTGGGCGCATCACCCCGACGACAGCGCGCCGCGCGCCTCGGTGCTGCGCACGCTGCACACGCTCAAGGGCAGCGCGCGGCTGGCCGGCGCCATGCGCCTTGGCGAGCGCGCGCACCGCATGGAGTCCGAGATCGAAGTCCTGGGTTCCCAGGGCGCGGAACGGGCCGACATCGAAAAGCTGCTGACGCGCCTCGACGCCCTGCAGGCCACCTTCGACGCACTGCGCGCGGCCGACGATGCCACGCAGGTCGAGCTGGCCCAGATCGTGGCCGCGGCCACCGCGACCGCATCCGCCGCCCAGCTGCTGCAGGTGGCGCCCGAAGCCGGCGTGCCGGCGAACGACGAAACCGCCGCCCCCGTGGCGAGCCTGGAAGACGCAGAATCCGTCGCTGCCGCACCGGCCGCACCCACGACGCTGCAACCGCGCCCTGCGCCCGCACTGCTCACGCCCCTGCGTGCCGCAACGGGCCAGGCCGTGCGCATCCGCACCCAGCTGCTCGACCGCCTGGTCGCGCAGACTGGCGAGGTCATCATCACGCGTTCGCGCCTGGAGGCCGAACTGGGCCAGCTGCGCGGCTCGCTGTCCGACCTCACGGGCAACCTGGACCGCCTGCGCCAGCAGCTGCGCGACATCGAAGTGCAGGCCGAAAGCCAGATGCAGTCCCGCCTGGCGCAAGCCAAGGACTCGCAACAGGGCTTCGACCCGCTGGAGTTCGACCGCTTCACCCGCGTGCAGGAACTCACGCGCATGATGGCCGAGTCGGTGAACGACGTGGCCACCGTGCAGCGCACGCTGCAAAAGACGGTGCAGGCGACGGAAGACGACCTCAGCGTGCAGGCGCGCCAGACGCGCGAACTGCAGCGCGGCCTGCTGCGCACGCGCATGGTGGAATTCGAAGGCATCTCCGACCGCCTCTACCGCGTGGTGCGCCAGGCCTCGAAGGACACCGGCAAGCAGGTGCGCCTGGACATCGTCGGCGGCTCCATCGAAATGGACCGCGGCGTACTGGACCGCATGACGCCCGCCTTCGAGCACTTGCTGCGCAACTGCGTGGCCCACGGCATCGAGGATTCGGCCGTGCGCGAGAAGGCCGGCAAGGACGCCAGCGGCCTGATCGTCATCGACCTGCACCATGAAGGCAACGACGTCTCGGTGAGCTTCCGCGACGACGGCGCCGGCCTCGACAACAAGCGCATCGCCGAGCGCGCCCGCGCCCTCGGCCTGCTCGGCCACGACCAGGAGCTGTCGGCCGAAGAAGCCACCGAGCTGATCTTCAAGCCCGGCTTCTCGACGGCGGGCCAGGTCTCCGAACTGGCCGGCCGCGGCATCGGCATGGACGTGGTGCGCGCGCAGATCGCGGCGCTCGGCGGCCGCATCGAAACGCACAGCAACCCGGGCCAGGGCACCACCTTCAAGCTGGTGCTGCCGCTGACCACCGCCGTGACGCACGTGGTGATGCTGCGCGCGGGCGAGGTGTCGATCGGCGTGCCGTCGAACCTGGTGGAACTGGTGCAGCGCGTGGGCGGAACCGACCTCGAGGCCGCCTACCTGCACAACAGCCATCCCTTCGGCCACGAACAGGTGCCGTTCTACTGGGCCGGCGCGCTGCTGCAAGCCTCGACCCGCAGCGAGCATGCGGGCGCCAAGAACAACACGATCGTGGTCGTGCGAAGCGCCGCGCAGCGCGTGGCCCTGCACGTGGACGAAGTGCTGGGTAACCAGGAAGTCGTGGTCAAGAACCTCGGCCCGCAACTTGCGCGGCTGCCCGGCCTGGCCGGCATCTCGGTGCTGGCTTCGGGCGCGGTGGCGCTGATCTACAACCCGGTGGCGCTGGCCGCGGTGCACGGCGAACAGGCGCGCGAGCGCCAGGCCGCCGCGCTGGTGGCGCCGGCGCAAGCCGCATCGGCCACGGCTGGGCAGGGCGCGCCGCAGGAGCCGTTGCCGGTGCTGGCCCCGGTGGCACCGCAGATTCCGCTGGTGCTGGTGGTAGACGACTCCATCACCGTGCGCCGCGTCACGCAGCGTCTGCTGCAGCGCGAAGGCTATCGCGTGTCGCTCGCGGCCGACGGCCTGCAGGCGCTCGAACGGCTGCAGCAGGAGCGCCCGGCGGTGGTGCTGTCGGACATCGAGATGCCGCGCATGGACGGCTTCGACCTGGCCCGCAACATCCGCGCCGACGCCGCATTGGCCGAGCTGCCGATCATCATGATCACCTCGCGCATCGCCGAGAAGCACCGCGACTACGCGCGCACGCTAGGCGTGAACCACTATCTCGGCAAGCCGTACTCGGAAGAGGAACTGCTGCGCCTGGTGCGTGCGTACACGAGCGAGTCGACGACGCTGGCTGCCGCCGCCTGACGCGCGGTTTTCAGGCAGCGATAAAGAAAAGGGCCTTCGGGCCCTTTTCTTTTTCTATTTCTGCAGCGCCTTCGCCCGCGCCACTCCGTAGCGCTGCAGCGTCTTCTCGCGCGCTTCGGCGTGGTCCACCACCGGCTTCGGGTACGTCTCGCCGAGCTTGATGCCCGCCGCCTCCAGCTCCACCGGCGACGCCATCCACGGCGCATGGATCGCCGCATTCGACAGCCCTGCCAGCTGCGGCAGGTAGCGGCGGATGAACTTGCCCTCGGGGTCGAAGCGCTCGCTCTGCGTCACCGGATTGAAGATGCGGAAGTAGGGCTGAGCGTCGCAGCCGCTCGAACTGGCCCATTGCCAGCCGCCGTTGTTCGACGCCAGCTCGAAGTCGTTAAGGTGCAGCGCGAAGTAGGCCTCGCCGCGCCGCCAGTCCAGCCCCAGGTCTTTGCACAGGAAGCTCGCCACCACCATGCGCAGGCGGTTGTGCATGTAGCCGCTCTGGTTGATCTGCAGCATGGCCGCGTCCACCAGCGGGTAGCCGGTGCGGCCCTGGCACCAGGCGTCGAACAGCTGGTCGGCGTGCTTGCCGTGGTGCCAGGTGATCTTGTCGTACTCGGGCCGGAAGCTCTTCGACTCGCCGCCCCGGTGCACGTGCGGAAAGTGAACCAGGATCTGGAAGTAGAACTCGCGCCAGATCAGCTCGCTCAGCCAGGTCGTCGCCCCGGCGTTGCCCTGCAGCGAGAGTTGGTGCGCCAGGCTGGCCATCTGCCGGATCGACACCGTGCCGAAACGCAGGTGCACCCCCATGTAGCTGGGCCCCCGCACCGCCGGAAAGTCGCGCGCCTCGTGGTAGCGGTCGATGCGCTCGAAGAAATCCTCGAACAGCAGGCCCGCGCCGCGCGTGCCCGTGGGAATTTCCAGCGCCGAGAGGTTGCTCTGCTCGAAGCCGATCTCCCGCAGCGTCGGCACCGGCTCGCCATAGGCCTGCGGCGAGGGCGCCAGCGCGTCGGCGTGGCTGCGCACCGGGTACGACTTGAGGAAGAACGCATCGACCTTCGCCAGCCAGGCCCGCTTGTAGGGCGTGAACACCGTGTAAGGCTGGTCGGTCTTGGTCATGACCTCGTCGCGGTCGAAGACGGTGGAGTCTTTGTAGGTGTGGAAGGCCACGCCGGCATTGGCCAGCGCGCCGAACACCTTGGCGTCGCGCTCCAGCGCGTCGGGCTCGTCGTCGCGGTTGGCAAATACCGCCTGTACGCCGAGTTCGCGTGCCAGCGCCGGAATTTCCTGCACCGCCGCGGCATGCCGCACGATCAGCCCGCCGCCCAGCGCGCGCAGCTCGGCCTCGAGCTCCACCAGCGATTCGCGGATGAATTCGACCCGGCGGTCGACCGTGGGCAGGGCGTCGAGGATGGCCTTGTCGAACACGAAAACGCAGACCACCTGGCGGCAGGCCCGCAGCGCGCGATACAGGGCCGCGTTGTCGTCCACCCGGAGGTCCCGGCGGAACCACATGAGCCCTTTGGGATAGGTCTTGTCAACGGCCAGTAAAATCGGAGGCATATGGCCGCCGATTCTGCCCCGATGAACCTTACGCATCACTTTTTGATAGCGATGCCCGGGATGGAAGACAAAACTTTCAACCGCAGCGTCGTGTACCTCTGCGAACACAGCGAGCGCGGTGCGCTCGGCCTGGTAATCAACAAACCCAGCGACATCAACCTGAGGGTGCTGTTCGAGAAGATCGAGCTCCATCTGGCCCGCCCCGAGCTGGGCGAAGCTCCCGTCTTCCAGGGCGGCCCGGTGCAGACCGAACGCGGCTTCGTGCTGCACGAGCCGGTCTTCACCCAGGCCGAGAAGCCCGAGGAATCGGTCTACGCCTCGACCATGACCATCCCCGGCGGGCTCGAAATGACCACCTCCAAGGACGTGCTGGAGGCCCTGGCCACCGGCGCGGGCCCGCGCAAGGTGCTGGTTTCGCTGGGCTATGCGGCCTGGGGCGAAGGCCAGCTCGAATCGGAACTGGCCGAGAACAGCTGGCTCACCGTGGGCGCCGATCCGGCCGTGATCTTCGACACCCCGATCGAGCAGCGCTACGACAGGGCGTTGCTGCTGCTGGGCCTCGAAGCGTGGAAATTGTCGCCAGACGCCGGACACGCATGAGCGCAGCCGCCATGCCAGACGCTCCCGCTCCTACTGCTTCTTCTTCCGTTCCCGCTGCTGCCGTTCCCGTCCCAGCCCATTTCCAGACCTTCCTGGCCTTCGATTTCGGCCTGAAGCGCACGGGCGTGGCCAGCGGCAACCGGCTGCTGCAGACGGCCACCCCGCAGCCCACCATCAAGGCCGAGGGCGACGCCCGCTTCGCGCAGGTCGAGGCGCGCATCAAGGAATGGCAGCCCGACGCGCTGGTGATCGGCGTGCCCTACCACCCCGACGGCGCCCCGCACGAGAACACCCGCCGCGCGCAGAAGTTCGCGCGCCAGCTGCGCGGCCGTTTCAACCTCCAGGTGTTCGAGGTCGACGAGCGCTACAGCACCACCGAGGCCCTGGCTTCGGGCGCGCGCGATGCCGATGCTGCCTCGGCCTGCATCATCCTGGAGCAATTCTTGAGGAGTCTCACGTGAGTTCAATTCCCGATGCCGAAGCGCTCTACACCAAGCTGCTTGCCGGCGTTAAGACGCTGATGCGCCCTGAAACCAGGCTGGTCGGCATCACCTCCGGCGGCGCCTGGCTGGTCGAGCGCCTGCAGAAAGACCTGGGCCTGAGCGGCGCCCCCGGCGTCATCTCGTCGGCCATGCACCGTGACGACTTCGCGCGCCGCGGCCTCTCGGCCAGCGCGCAGACCGTGCTGCCCTTCGACGTGAACGGCACCGACGTGCTGCTGCTCGACGACGTGCTCTACACCGGCCGCACCATCCGCGCGGTGCTCAACGAGTTGTTCGACTTCGGTCGCCCCGCCAGCGTGCGCCTGGCGGTGCTGGTGGATCGCGGTGGCCGCGAACTGCCCGTTGCCGCCGACTTCGCCGCCACCACGCTCACGCTGCCGAACACCCAGCTGCTTGCCCTGGCCCGCGCCGCAGACGGCGCCTTCAGCCTCAAGGTGGAGGAAAGCAAGTAATGCTCTACAAGCGAAATCCGCAGCTCAACAAGAACGGCGAGTTGATCCACCTGCTGTCGATCGAAGGCCTGCCCAAGGACATCGTCACGCACATCCTCGACACCGCCGCCAACTTCACGAGCGTGAGCGACCGCGAGGTGAAGAAGGTGCCTCTGCTGCGCGGCAAGAGCGTGTTCAACCTGTTCTTCGAGAACAGCACCCGCACCCGCACCACCTTCGAGATCGCGGCCAAGCGCCTCTCGGCCGACGTCATCAACCTCGACATCGCGCGCTCCTCGGCCACCAAGGGCGAATCGCTGCTCGACACCATCGCCAACCTGAGCGCAATGGCCGCCGACCTGTTCGTGGTGCGCCACAGCGAGTCGGGCGCGCCGTACCTGATCGCGCAGCACGTGGCGCCGCACGTGCACGTGGTGAACGCCGGCGACGGCCGCCACGCGCACCCGACGCAGGGGCTGCTCGACATGTACACGATCCGCCACTACAAGAAAGACTTCTCGAACCTCACGGTCGCCATCGTCGGCGACGTGCTGCACTCGCGCGTGGCGCGCTCCGACATCCATGCGCTCACCACGCTCGGCTGCGCAGAAGTGCGCGTGGTGGGCCCCAAGACGCTGGTGCCGAGCGACATGGCCGGCATGGGCGTGCGCGTGTGCCACACGCTCGAAGAGGGCATCAAGGACTGCGACGTCGTCATCATGCTGCGCCTGCAGAACGAGCGCATGAGCGGCGCGCTGCTGCCGTCGTCGCAAGAGTTCTTCAAGACCTTCGGCCTTACGCCCGAGAAGCTGCAGCTCGCCAAGCCGGACGCCATCGTGATGCACCCGGGCCCGATCAACCGCGGCGTGGAGATCGACTCCGCCGTGGTCGACGGCAAGCAGAGCGTGATCCTCCCGCAGGTCACTTTCGGCATCGCCGTGCGCATGGCGGTGATGAGCATCGTGGCAGGTAACGAAGCATGAACACACTGATCACCAACGGCCGCGTCGTCGACCCTGCATCGGGCATCGACAAGAAGGCCGACATCGCCATCGCCGACGGCAAGATCGCCGGCATCGGCAGCATCCCCGCCGGTTTCAAGGCCGAGCGCACCATCGATGCCGCGGGCTGCATCGTCGCCCCCGGTCTCGTCGACCTTGCCGCGCGCCTGCGCGAGCCCGGCTACGAACACGAAGGCATGCTCGAAAGCGAAATGGCCGCGGCCATTGCGGGCGGCGTCACCAGTCTCGTGTGCCCGCCCGACACCGACCCCGTGCTCGACGAACCCGGCCTGGTCGAGATGCTCAAGTTCCGCGCCGAGAAGCTGCAGTGCGCGCGCCTGTTTCCGCTCGGCGCGCTCACGCGCAACCTCGCCGGCGGCGTGCTGACCGAGATGGCCGAGCTCACCGAGGCCGGCTGCATCGGCTTCAGCCAGGCTGACGTGCCGCTGGCCGACACGCAGGTGCTGCAGCGTGCGCTGTCGTACGCCAGCACCTTCGGCTACACCGTGTGGCTGCGTCCGCAGGACCGCGACCTCGGCAAGGGCGTTGCGGCCAGCGGCCCGCTCGCCACGCGGCTCGGCCTCGCGGGCGTGCCCGTGTCGGCCGAGACGATCGCCATCTTCACCATCGTCGAGCTGATGAAGGCCACCGGCGCGCGCGTGCACCTGTGCCGCATCTCCAGCGCCCGCGGCGTGGCGCTGGTGCGCGAAGCCAAGGCGCAGGGCCTGCCGCTCACCTGCGACGTCAGCATCAACTCGCTGCACCTGGTCGACACCGACATCGGCTACTTCGACAGCCGTGCGCGCCTGAACCCGCCGCTGCGCCAGCAAGGCGACCGCGAGGCGCTTTCTGCCGCGCTGGCCGACGGCACCATCGATGCGCTGGTGTCCGACCACACGCCGGTCGAGGCCGACGCCAAGACGCTGCCCTTTGCCGAGAGCGAAGCGGGCGCGACCGGGCTCGAACTGCTGCTGCCGCTCGCGCTGCAATGGGGCGAGCGCAGCGGCGCGGGCGTCGCGCGCGCCATCGAGGTCATCACCTCTGCACCGGCGCGCCTGCTGGCCGCCGAAGACGCAGGCACCGGCATCGGTCGCCTGGTGGAAGGCGGCGTGGCCGACCTGTGCATTGCCGACCCCGGGCTCGAATGGCAGGTGCTGCCCGATGCGCTCAAGAGCCAGGGCAAGCACACGCCGTTCGCCGGCTATCCGATGCAGGGCCGCGCACGGCACACGCTGGTGGCGGGCCGGGTGGTACACGGCTGACAGACAGAAAGAACGACGCCCCGATGGTTCATTCGTTGAAAGCCTGCTGGCGCCTGCTGCATGCGGTGGGGCATGCGCTGGTCGGCTGGTGGACGATTCGCTTCACCTTTCCCCGCCTCGAGCAGGCAGAGCGCAATGCGCGCGTGCAGGCATGGTCGAGGCGCATGCTCGAGATCATGGGCATCACGCTCAAGGTGCAGGGCACGCCGCCGCCCGAGGGGCCGGTGCTGCTCATTTGCAATCACCTCTCGTGGCTCGACATCACCTGCCTCCATGCGGCACGCCATGTGCGCTTCGTGTCGAAGTCGGACGTCAAGAACTGGCCGCTGATCGGCACGCTTTCCAACGGCTCCGGCACGCTCTACATCGAGCGCGAACGCCGCCGCGACGCACTGCGCGTGGTGCACCACATGACCGAGGCGCTGCGCAACGGCGACCTGATCGGCGTGTTCCCCGAAGGCACGACCAGCGACGGCCGTGGCCTGCTGCCGTTCCACGCCAACCTGCTGCAGGCGGCCATTTCTTCCGGCGCGCCGGTGCTGCCCGCCGCGCTGCGCTTTGCCGATGCCGCCACCGGCGAGACCAGCCAGGCCCCGCGCTACATCGACGACGACAGCCTCGCCGCGTCGCTGTGGAACACCCTGCGCGCGCCGCCGCTGCTGGCTATCGTGCGCTTCGGCGAGCCGCAGGACCCGCACGGCCGCGAGCGCCGCGCCTGGGCGCAGTCGCTGCATGAAGACGTGCAGCAGTTGCGCCGCGAAACACACTGAAGTCAAAAAAAAGCGCTCCTCGAGGGAGCGCTTAACGACGCAGGAATGCGCCGTGAGGAGGAACCGAGAGCCCTTCGGCAAAAGCTGCCTGCCGAAGACCTTCAAGCCTCCACTTTGACCGCGTGCGCGGCCCGTGCCTGCGGGATAAGGCAGGCCGGGCGCGTGGGTGCTTGCCTACAGTCAGCCCAGCAGGCCGTGCAGGATGTTGGTGACCGGGCTCACGACGTGGTTCACCGTCTGCTCGACCTGGCTGGTGATCGGCGCCACCACTTCGGCCAGGCCCGAGCCGACGGCATGGCCCGCGCCTTCGACCACGCTGGCCACCGTGTCGACCACCGGCGCCACGACACCCGTGGCCCCTGCCAGGATGTCCGTTGCCGGAGCCGCGGCGTGGGAGACCGTGCTGCCCACGGTCTCGACTGCCGGAGCGACTGCGTCGCCCGCCGGCTGCAGGACGTTGGCCACGGCGCCGTCGCCGCCCAGCGCGCCGAGCAGACTGCCGACGAGACCGTCCGCGCCCAGCAGGCCGCCGACCAGGCCGTCGCTGCCCAGGAGGTTGCCCACGATGCCGTCCTCGCCGAGAACACCACCGAGCAGGCCGCCACCGCTGCCACTGCCGCCGCCGAGTACGCCGCCAAGGAGGCCGCCGTCGCCGCCGAGTACGCCGCCGAGCACGCCACCCAGCAGGCCATCGTCACCCAGGACACCGCCCAGGAGACCGCCGTCGCCGCCGGTCACGCCGCCGAGCACGCCCCCCAGCAGGCCATCGTCACCCAGGACACCGCCAAGGAGGCCACCGTCACCGCCGAGTACGCCGCCCAGCAGACCGCCTTCGCCCAAGACGCCACCGAGGAGGCCACCGTCGCCGCTGAGTGCGCCACCCAACAGGCCGTCGTCACCAAGGACACCGCCGAGGAGACCACCGTCACCACCGAGTACGCCGCCCAGCAGACCGCCTTCGCCCAGGACACCGCCGAGGAGACCGCCGTCGCCGCCGAGCACTCCGTCCAGCAGGCCGCCATCACCCAGGACCCCGCCGAGGAGGCCGCCATCGCTGCCAAGCAGACCGCCCAACAGACCACCGTCACCCAGTACGCCACCGAGCAAGCCGCGGTCACCGCCCAGCAGGCTGCCGAGCGGGCCTTCGGCTCCGAGAAGGCCGTCGTCGGCCAGAACACCGCCCAGCAGGCCGTCGTCACCGAGAAGGCCGCCAAGCAAGCCGTTATCGCCCAGCACGCCGCTGAGCAGGCCGCCATCTCCCCCGAGCAAACCGGCCAGGGGTGTCTCGCTCAGCAGGTCGCCGACCACGCCGTCGGGTCCGAGCAGGCTGTCGACCAGCCCGCCTTCGCCAAGCAGGCCGCCGGTGAGGCCTTCGCTGCCCAGCAAGCCGGCGAGCGAGCCGTCGCCGCCGAGCACGCCGCCCAACGGGCCATCGTCGCCGAGGAGGCCGTCAACACCGCCGAGCACGCCGCCAAGCAAGCCACCGTCACCGCCAAGCAGACCGCCCAGCAGGCCGTCGTCACCCAGCACGCCGCCAAGCAGGCCGCCGTCGCCGCCGAGCACACCGCCCAACAGGCCGTCGTCACCCAGCACGCCACCGAGCAAGCCGCTGTCACCGCCGAGCAGGCCGCCAAGGAGCCCGTCATCGCCAAGCAGTTGCCCGATCAGACCGTCTTCGCCGAGCACGTTGCCCAGCAAGCTGCCGTCGCCCAGCAGACCTTCGAGCACCTGCCCGACCACGCCGTCGGTGCCGACCAGTTCGTCCACGAGGCCGTCGATGCCAAGGCCGGTGGTCACGCCGCCGAGCAGGCCTTCGCTGCCGAGCACGTTTTCGAGGATGTTGCCCAACGCATCGGTCAGGTAGTCGACCTGGCCGATCAGCGACCCGACGAGCGCGTCAGTCAAGCCGTCGCCCAGCAGGCCGTCCACCACGGGGGTGAGCACGCCGCCGATGTTGACGGCCAGGTTGTCGACGGTGTTGTCCAGCGGATCGAATGCGTTCGGATCGTCGGGCCTGAACTTGTTGCCCGCGATCGGCGAGAGCACGTCGTCCAGCAGATCCGTGAGGCCGTCGGCCGCGGGCATCAGCGATGCCAATGTGCCGGATGAACTGGCGGCGACGCTTCTGGCCGCGGCGGCGCTGCCACCTCCGAGGCCGAGGACGTTGTCCAGGGAGCCGAGCAGATGGCCGGCGAGGCTGTCGCCTGGATCGAGCAAGTGGTCGGCGTCAGCGTCTGCGTCTGCATCCGCGTCGGCATCAGCGTCCGCATCTGCATCGGCGTCTGCATCCGCATCCGCATCAGCGTCAGCATCTGCATCTGCATCTGCATCTGCATCTGCATCTGCATCTGCATCTGCATCCGCGTCAGCATCACCGTCTGCATCCGAGTCGGCATCTGCATCCGCATCTGCGTCGGCATCGCTGTCGCCAACGCCCGGAACGAAGAAAGGAACCGCGCCGCCGTCGCTGCCGCCGCCACCGCTCAGCGCGGCGCCGAGCGCGACAGCACCCAGTGCGCCGAGCGCGAATTCACCCAGCCCGATGCCGCTGCCGGCAGCGGTCTTCTTGCTCACCGCAAGCGCCGCGGCTTCCGCGTCGCTGTCGGGCGAAGTCACTTCCAGGTCGCCCGAGGCCACGTCCACATTCACCTGCTCGAGGCCGCTGGCCAGCTTGGTCGTGCTGATGGTGGCGTCGGTGCCGCCTGTGAAGACGCCGGACAGCGGCGCCTTGTTGGTGGCCGATCCGGGGAAGAGAACATTGGCGTGGCCGTCCTGCGGAACGATCACGCGGTCGCCGGCCATCAGCGCCTGGCTGCCGTCGACGGGAATCGAGACGCCGTCGCGCATGAGGACCGTGCCGGGCGTGGCGTTCGACAGCGATCCGATGCCGGCCGGCGCCGCGGGCTGAACTGCGGCGGCGGTAGTGCCCATGGGGGCAATCGGCTTCACTGTCGCCTGGGCGATGACCACCGGCGCAGCACCGTTGTCGGCGCCTCCGGCGATCGAAGAAATCGATGCATTGGCATCCGTCATGGCAGTCTCCTCGGTGGTGGGACTTACTGACGGGGCAACTTGCGTGCCGCATTCTCGCGATGCATCGAGCGCGCATGCGCCGAATGTGCAAGCTATTGATTCATATGAATTTTTTGCCGGATCGGTGCCGCGATGGAGATCGGCAAAAGCCCTTGGCTGAGCGCTCTTCGGCGCTTGTTACGTAGCGTTGTTACGCGCTGGGGTCGTAACGAGTGCTCGCGCAACGGCAGTCGCCGAAGGCTTCGACAACGGGTATCTGAACAGGGGGCTTGCTGGTGCTTCGACAGGAATCGAAAATAAGTCTGCAGGGCGCATCGATACTAGGTATTTTGAGTTTTCATTTCAAAGATACCGCCAAAAGTACCGGCAAATCTCGGAGTGTCCGCGCAACCGCTGCAGCATCACTGCAGGCGCGCGATCAGCTTAGATATTAGCCAGGATCTCGTTGCGGCGCGACTCGTACTCGGCTGGTGCGACAAGTCCCTTGTCTTTCAGATCGGTAAGTGTGCGTGGGCGAGCTTCGATTGATGGCCCCGCACTGTGCCCGCCGGATGGCTGTGCCGACGCGACGCTTGCTGCGGCACAAGCAGCGTTGATGTCGTTCATCAGGGCGACCTCGTCAAAGAGAGAGACGCCTGTAGCCTGGAAAAATTGGTCAATGTCTCTTTATCGCTTTGCAACCGGTCGTTGACGTCTTCGAGTTTCTTGGTGGCGATTTTTTCTTGTGCTGCGGCGGATTGAAGTTCTGCGAGCATGGCGTTGTACGCATCCAAATCAGTCTGCGTGCTAACTAGAAGCTGATCGCCATCCAGCTGTATGGCTTCGCGGCGCGAGGCTGCAACCCGGGCGGAGCTTCGGCAGCGCTGGCAATCCTCAGCTCGGCCTTGTGATACGCGCTGTAGGCTTCCACTACATGTACCTTCGACTGGTCAAACCCGGAGAGAACTTCGGATCTGAAAGGGGTCGTGGCTGGCGTGGTTCTCAGGTACTTTTCTGTTTCTAGCCGGTTTTTCTCTACTGTATCCCGCTCTACGAGCAACAGGCGTTTGAACCCGTTAAGACGCTCTCCCAAAAAATCGTTCGGAAATGCTCGCGCGCTACCTTGATGGCCTTCAACACGAAAGACATTAGTAGTCGGTTCCAATATCGGGTTTGACAATCGGCGGCGTGCCAGCGAGAACAGGCTCTGAAATGGAGCGTTTGCCATGGAGTATCACGACTTGACCCCACAGATGCGGCGCGCGCGTTCTAGGACGTGGTCGTAAGTGAGCACTGTTAGATTGTGGTAGCTCGCGTTCAAGATTCGATATGCCTCGGCTTGGCGGTCATCCCAGTTGGCTGACCGACCATAGACAAGCACGCAGCGAGGCTTGACCGTCTTAACTCCTCCAACGCGCTCCAGAAATTTGACGCTGTTGGCCTCGCGCTCGACCTCGAAGATGTAGCGTCCCGCCTGGGTGATTGCTTTCGTCAAATCTACCGACGGAACATAGTTTCCGTGATCGAGGGATCCGGCCCAAAAAGCAAGACCACCGTCAGGTCGCTTGATCTCTACGATGTCTAGGAAACCGTCGTAGGCCTCCATCAAGAAGTCGGAGATGTGCTGTGTATCGATATGGCGTTCATCGAGGACTCTGACAAACTGGCTGCCGAGAACCCAGCTGTTCCGTTGAAACCATTCTTGCCACGGAGCCTCGCGCAGATCGTCTGCAAGCATGCGTTCAAATTCCCGAGTAGCGCGTGCACGCCGGGCCTGCTGTAGGCCCGCCGCCAGCTCCTCTGGAATGACGTCGTTCGTCAAGATAAAGCGTATCAGTTCGCGCTTGTTCGGGAGCGAAAAGAGCGTTCGAATCTGAGTGGCGTTCTCTATGTCAAAGGGGCGGTCGAGCGGCAAGAACGCCCTGACGCCTTGGCGAAAAGGTTCGTAGCTTTCCGACAAAAACGCGAGCAGGGCTTGGAACTCTTCTTGATCCAGTGTGAGTTCGCTCTTTGGAGCGAGGAGTTCAACCTCCTCGTTAAGGTCAAAGTCCTCTGGTTTTTTGTACCGCCCGAGCTTCAATCGGATGTCTTCCTTTCCAGACGAGTGGGGAATCTTCCAAAACACGGCTCGGGTGACCACCGTCTTCTTGTTCAGTAAGGTCTTTGCAAGCCGCCCTTCGATTCGGGACATAAGTTTCTCCACGTCGTCTGAGCTGGTTAGACCCAGCGCAGGTGAAAAAGATTGCGAGACAGTCGACACATTGGTAGCAGGTATGGCGCCGGGTAAGTTAACCTCAAACAGATGATTGTCTTGAAACACTCAGCTTTCGGCCGATGGGCGACCCATTGAATATGGTCCTTGTCGCCGCATGACCTGGGGAGCCATTGAGCCTGCTGAAAACAGCGCTTCACGGCTGCGGCTCGATTTCGGACTGCGCCCGGCCATCCTGCGCTTCAACGAATGGGCGGCTCCGGGCTTGGGAGGTGCCTTTTTCGTAAGGCAGTTGAGCTGGGGCTGCATGGGCTTGCGTCTCGCCCAGGAGCTTGAGAGGCAATCGAGCGCGGCCCGGATCGCCGAAGGCATCGAAGCGCTGGCAAGCTGGATCAGCGTGCGCGATTCGGCGGGGCGCGTTGAAGACGACAGAGTGCAGGGCAAGCGCAAATTCGCCGAGGTTTCTGCGCTGAGCTTCGATGCGGTCTCGCGAGGTGGTGCCTATGTCACGGTGCCATTTCGCCGTGCTGCGACACGGGCCCTTCCAGGACTCGGCTTCTGCCATGAGGAAGCGCGTTTCAATGCGCTGAGCCTCACTCAGCACGGATCCGAGCTTGCAGAGATTGCGATGGCGGATGTCGACGCGCGGGCGCGGCTGGTTGATTGGCTGGAGGCCGGCACGGCAAAAATCCGGCGCGTAAGGGACACGCTCAGGAAGTCACTGCTGCCTGAGTTCGCCACCGACTTGGAGCGGGCGCTGGTGCACAGGCAGGTACTCGCACATGAAGGTCGCCGAACAATCGCGGGTCTTCTTCATCAGATTCCGGTTGACGATCTCGCAGGCGAGCAGGGCCGCGGAAGGTTTCTGGAGGGCCTGCCAGATCCTGCGATGCGCGCACGGCTCGCGACCTGTTTCGCCTTCGAGGATCTCCGGGCAGCGAGTCTGGCTGCCGCACAGGAGGTGAGCGATGCTATTCACGGCGGCTCGCTTACAGCGCCCAGCCTGGCCGCGCGCGCTGGCGTGCGGGCACGTTTTGGAGCACTCGAGAAGGAGGCTTCCGCTTTAGGTACTCGGCTTCCGCAAGATGCGCCCGCAGAAGCGGCCGCATTTTGTGCCGAGCAGGCTGGCGGTCCACTCGCCACCCGCGTACTGGCCCTGTGCTCCCGGGTTCCAATGATCTTTTCCGTGTTCGGCGAACGCATCGACCAGGGGATCGGCTATACCGACGAACTTGTCGCCGACGACCCGTACGATGCTGCGGAGGCGAACGAGGGTCGACAACTGCCGATCCCGCGGCCCGTCATCCGCCTGCGTCGGCTCCTAGAGGAAGCCGGGGAGAGTTTTGCCGATGCCCGCTGAGCGCCATGACCTCGAGGCACTGTTCGCGCCACAGCCCGGAGAGCACGGGACCCATGCCTTGTTGTGCGGGTTGAGCGCCGACGTGTCCGTGCTCCAGCGCGCGCTGGCTGCCTTCACCTGTGAGACGTCCGTGGAAAGACAAGCCTCCGGGCTCGTTCGGGGCCTGCTGCTGCTAGACGCCTCGTCACAGCGCATACCGCCCACGTCCGTTCCCGGTCTGTTGCACTTGGCGCCCTGCGTCGCTGCGGCCTGGAAAGCGCGGACCAGCCTGCTGCATGCCAAGGTCGCACTGCTGGGATTTGGTGCCTCGCGCTGCGCCGCGACCACGCGGTGGCGCGTCATTGTCTCCACCGGGAATTGGACCGAAGCGACCTGGACCCATCAGACGCAGATCGATTTTTTCTGGATGACTGATTGGGCGACGGGTGATGCGGACGACGCGCAGGCGCTGGTCGATGTGGCCGCGGCATTTGACTTCTTTCAGCAGGTGTTCGATGGCCTCTACAGTGATCATCTGGAAAAGTTGAGGACGCAACGGCTCGCAATGGACTGGCTCGATGCATGGCGGGCCAGTTTGCGCGCTGCCGTCAGGCGGACTGCCGATCCGCCCGCAGCGCAGTTCGTGCATAGCCTGAACGAGCCCCTGGCGACGCAGATTCGCAAGCGCTTTCCCCCCGATGGCCTCAGCACGCTCGTCGCCGGCTCCGGCTTCTTCGAGCAGGCGGTCGCGGGCAGTTCATCCCAACCCGGGGTGCTGCGCGAACTTGAAGACCTCGGTCGACCGGGTACCCGCCTCCTCGTCTTCAATGCGTTGCAGGCCGGGCAGCTCGCGAACTGGATCGGTCAGCGCAAGCTGAAAGGTGGTCGCATTGGTAAGTGGCGCCTTTGCTGTCCGCGCGACCCCTTGCAAAAGGGCAAGGCACCAGGGCGAGGTTTCCTGCACGCCAAGTATGTCGCGGGACTGGGGCCCGTGCGATCCGACAGCGGCCGGCTCGGTTTTCTTTACATCGGCTCCGGCAATCTCTCGTACCAGGGCTACCTGAGTGCCGCACGCATGGGCGGTCGCGGCCATACGGCGCCGCCAGCCGCGCCCGGCAATGTGGAGGCCGGTGTCGTGCTCACGGATGGTGGCAAGGTCGACGAGGTCTGGAGACGCCTTGCATGCGGGGATTTCGCTACCGACGCAGACATCGCCGCCACGGCCGCAGGCGACAGCGAAGCCATGTTCACGCCGAAGGACCCACCACCGGTCCTGCTGGCGAGGCATTTGCATGAAGACGCAGCCAGCCCTGGCAGGCTGGTGCTGGAGCGCAGCGCCCTGGCGGTGTGGCAGCTGTCGATTCAGTGTGCGGACGGCGACTGGATGGCCGTTGCCGCAGATGCTTCCAGCGTGCCTTGGCCTTCGCCCGTGGCGCCTACCGTTCTTCGTGTCCGTGCTAGCGTCTTGGCGCCGGGGCCGCAACAGGAATGGGAGGTGCCGGTGTTCTCCGCGGACGGCCTGTTCTGCAAACGGCCCGTGTCTCAGGTGTCGCTTGACAGCGTGTTCAAGGCGTTGTTGACCTTCCCTTCGCCACCGCCTCATGCAGCCGATGAGGAGGAGGACGAGGAGGACGCCGGCGGGCGCGGCGCGGTGACGGCGAACCGCCCCAAAGCGTCGCCCTATCCACTGCGCACTCTCGCGGCCTTGATCGAGGCGATTGCGAACCGCAACGAGACGGTCACGCGTGAGGAGTTTCCGTACTGGCTGAGCCAGTTGCGCGTGCTGCTGCTCGAGCAGGCGGCCGAGGCCGATCGTCAGCGCGTGAAGGGGTTGGGAGTCGACCTGTTCGACGCGCTGCTCGAGCCCGGCTTCAGGCCGGAATGGCTGCACGAGGAGGTCGCCCTGCAGGCACAGTACTCGGCGGTTGTGAATCAACTGCGTGCGGGCTGGTGCGCACCTTCCGGGAATTGATCGTGCTGAACTGGAATCGGGTCTTCGACCGCCTCGCAGAACTGGAAGGCATCCCGCAGCTCTGGCGCGCGGGGCAGGACGATTCGCTGCAATGGCTGCGCGGTAGTCTTTCCGGCCGACCGGGGGTGTTGATCGCGGACGAGGTGGGCTTGGGCAAGACACGGATCGCGATCGCGCTGGCGGCCTGCGTGGCTCATTGCGGAGGCCGGGTCGCGATCCTGATCCCCTCGGGCCTTACTTTCCAGTGGCGCGATGAGGAGTTGGCTGGATTTCTGCACCAGGCAGGCAGGCAGGGCGTGTCCTGGTTGCAGAACTGGTGGCCCCGCAGCAGCGTGTTGCGGACATTCCGCGACCTGTTCACGACGGGCAGGGGATTCCCGGTGTCGGAGCACAGCCCCATCACATTCATCTCCCACACGTTCGGGCTGCCCAGGACGGAGACCGCGAAGCAGCCTGAGCTCTGGGCGCTGCCTTTCATGTTGAAGAAGGAACTCGTAGACGGCCGCCAGGTAAGGGGTGCAGGCAAACTGGTCATTAGTGATTTCCAGGCCGATGCTGTGCAGTGGCTCAAGGCGAATGGAAGCGACTCGTCGCTGATACGGATGCGTACCGGTCAGCTCGGGACACCTTCACCCCGGGCGTTTTCGAACGGGGCCAACCGCGAACTCTTCGAAAACCTTGTGGGCCAGTTGCTGGGGCAATTCGACCTGGTTGTCATAGACGAGGCGCACAAGGCCCGGGCCGGGGATAGCATGACTAAGAAAGAGAAAGCGACTGAGACGACCCGCAAGAGCAGGCTGTCACGGTTGCTCAATCACATCCTTCTGCACGACGGGGCTCAGCGCACGCGCGCGGCAAAGCGGGTTGCTCTCACTGCGACCCCGATGGAGATGGATGCAGCCCAGTGGGTCACCATCTTCAACCGCATCGGGCTCGCTGAGAACCAGGTGGGCGACCTCGAGCGCACCGTGAAGGCCTTCGAGAAGGCGGCCCGCGGGATCCGCGTCGGTTCGGACGCCGAACTGCAAGCCTTGCGCAGCGCTGCCATCGAATTCAGTGGGAAGCTGAAGCCACTGGTCACGCGTCGATTGTGGCGCGATCACCCGACGGTCCAGCGCTTCGCGGAGGCTTCCGCAGCGTCCCGTGTCGCGCACCCGCATCGACGGTTGATTCCCAGCGTGAGGCTGCTTGCAGGGATGTCCAGCCGGGACCGGACTTACCTCGCTTTGACGGAAGCGCTTTCCGCGGCCGCCCGCGGTGGGGACGCCGCTTTCGAGGTCAAGACGTCGGGTTCGCGCTTTTCGCAGGCACTGCCGATCCTGCCCGAGAGCCCGGAGGATGCCGCGGCGAATACGGGCTCCACCGGGGCGAGAGCCGTGCGCACTGCATACTGGCTTGGGCGTCTCCGTGATCTCGACCGCGATCGCTCGGATCTCGCGACCGAGAGGCGCTGGTCGCTGCAATGGCACCCGCGCGTGTCACATGCCATCCGGCTCGTCGAGACGCTGGCCGGGGACGGCAAGGTACTGGTCTTCGGTGAATTCATCGAATCGCTCAGGGCGCTCGAGCGTGCGCTCAACATCCGGCATTACCTGCGTCACGTGAGCAGGGGGCAGGCACTCCCGCTGCCGCGAGGTGTCGACCCGGACGATGCTGATCTGCGGCGCTGGCTGCAAGATCCGGAGTTCGGTTTCGACGCGGACGAGCGCCTCGGATTCTCCGGGCGCGCAGCGGAGCTGGCCGCGCGCTACGAGTCTGACCGCAGCCACCTACGCGACCTGTGCAGGGATGCCATACGCGCGCACTGCCGGAGCGATCCGCTTTCGACTGGGGACGAAAGGACGCTCACGACGTGGCTTGTGCAGCAGCTGTGCGTCGACAACCAGCTCTGGGCGATCGGCGATGCAGCTGGCGAGGCAGCGGTGCGGTCGCACGCCACGAGCCTGCTTTGCAGCGTGCGCGATCCCGATCCTCCCGACGACGCGAAGCTCGCGCCGGACGAGTCCGGCATTGCCGGCGCAATGGGGTGGCCGGCGATCATCCAGCAGCTCGAAGCGGATCTACAACGGGATTCCAGTGGCTTTGTTTTCCGGATGAGTCCGTTCGCGCAACTCCTGATCGGAGACACCAAAACCGCGACCCGGCGCGCGCGCCAAGGCACATTCAACAACCTGCAACTCAACCCGCGCGTGCTGATCGGCCAATCGGACGTGATGAGCGAAGGGCTGAACTTGCATCGCGCCTGCCGCAAGGTCGTGCTGTTTCACCTGGACTGGAATCCGGGCCGCATCGAGCAGCAGATCGGGCGCATTGACCGGCAGGACAGCGACTGGATGGCCGCATGCGAGGAAGCCCTTGCCGTCGGAGAGAAACCGCCCACGCTGGATGTTTACACCATCGCCGTCGAGGGCACATACGATGATTTGCGCACGAAGGTGGTCGCAGAGCGAGCTAAGGTGCTGCGTGCCCAGCTGTTCGGCGAGATCGTTCCTGCAAGCCAACTGGCGGGGCTGAGTGCAGAAGCGAAACGTGCCATCGGACAGATCAACATCGACTTCCGCCCGCCGCCGCGGATGCCTGCGGCGGATGCCGCGGACGCTAGGATGCTGGCCGATCGTGTGGTCTGAGCATGGCGCCGTTCGGCCTTCGCATTGTCGTGTCCGAAATCGACATCGAGCCCATCACCGTCAAGCTCCTGAAGGGGGATGACCGTTTTACTGACGACCGGTATCAGAAGCTCAAGCCTGTAGTTGTTACTCCCGAGGCAATCGAAGCGAAAGTCGCCGAGTTGGCGGCATCCGTCTGAGTGCTTTGGGTTATCACAAGCTGATCTCTCCCTTCAGACGCATCTGGCAAGCTGGCGACTCCGCGCAAATCCGAGGTCTGCTACGTGTCGCTCCTAGTAAGGGCAAAGCAGGCGGCAAGTAGCATTTTCATCGGCGAGCGTGCAGGCCTTCGTGCGCCGGCATCGACGGTTCTCAGCAAGTGCTCGAGCTTTTTTGCGTGACGTTGCCGAACGGCAGTTCGCTCACACAAAGGTCGATGCAGTGCGAGCTGCGCGTACAACCGTGCTAGGTATCTGACGCAGCACTGGGCCGCCAATGCAGTGGTCGTCTGACTGACTGGAGGCGGAAGTCGAGGGCTGCCTGTCTCTGTCTGTGTGCCGGGGCAACAGGAAGCCTCCCGGGAGCATTCGTGACACGCCGGGAGGCGAAGAAATTTGCTCAGA
This sequence comes from Variovorax sp. YR634, assembly GCF_900106655.1. NCBI lineage: Bacteria > Pseudomonadati > Pseudomonadota > Betaproteobacteria > Burkholderiales > Comamonadaceae > Variovorax > Variovorax sp. YR634. The sequence continues at coordinate 27,273 of NZ_FNOL01000010.1, read as the reverse complement.
GCCTGGGAATTTTATGGGACAATTTGTCCAAAATCATTCCCAGATAAATGAAGAACCCAATCCTGCCCGCTCAACTTCTGCTCCATGTCATGGAGCGCCTTAACAAACAGGAACTGGCAGACCAGCTTGAGATCACGCCAAAAACGATCTCTCGCTGGGAAGACGGCAATTCGATGCCGCGCCGGTACGAGCTCGCATTGCGCGGACTGCTTAGCGAGATGGGGGAGGCGACTCCCGCGGCCGCGCCGACAGGAGACTTCAGGTTCATCGACCTGTTTGCGGGAATTGGAGGCATCCGGAGCGCCTTTGAGGACATTGGGGGTGCATGCGTTTTTACCAGCGAGTGGGATTCCTACGCGCAGAAGACGTACCGGGAAAATTTCCCCGGTGGACACGAGCTCAACGGTGACATTACCCAGATCGAAGCCGGGAACGTGCCTGACCACGATGTGCTTCTGGCCGGATTCCCGTGCCAGCCTTTTTCCATCGCAGGCGTTTCGAAGAAGAATGCGCTCGGACGGGCACACGGTTTTCACGACGAGACCCAGGGTACGCTTTTCTTCGATGTCGCCCGCATCATCGAAGCCAAGCAACCGAAGGCGTTTCTGCTCGAGAACGTCAAGAACCTGCGCTCGCATGACAAGGGGCGGACGTTCGAAGTCATCATGCGTACGCTGCAGCATGAGCTTGGATATCACGTGCAGGCACGCATCATTGATGGCGCGCATTTTGTGCCGCAGCACCGGGAGCGGATTCTGATTGTGGGCTTTCGCGACCCGGTCGATTTTGACTTCGACAGGATTGAACTTCCGGCGAAAGATCGTCACCGGATGCGGGACATCCTTCACCGGACGGACGGGACGGAACCTGTGCTGCCGTGGGATGGCGACAAGTATTTCGATCACCGGGCTCGCGCCGTGCCTGCCAAGTACACGCTGACCGACAAGCTCTGGGCTTATCTGCAGAACTATGCTGAAAAACACCGGGCCGCCGGCAATGGATTCGGCTTCGGGCTCGTGAAGCCGGACAGTGTTGCGCGTACGCTCTCGGCCCGCTACTACAAGGACGGGTCCGAGATCCTCGTTTATCAGAACGGCAGAAAGAACCCCAGGCGGCTGACGCCTCGTGAGTGCGCCCGTCTGATGGGGTTTCCCGATTCGTTCCGGATCCCGGTTTCCGATACCCGTGCCTACAAGCAGTTCGGCAATTCCGTCGTGGTTGACGTCATGCGGCATGCAGCCCAGCTGATGAAACCCGGCATCATGGCTGAAGGCGCCGGGGTCAAGGCAAGGGCCGCTCCGGCGCGACGCCGCGTACTTGTTTCAGCCTGACCGCTGCCCGGGGTGACGGACGTCGTTTCGAAGGCGGTCCGGAGCCGGATGATGTCCGGCATCCGGTCGCGCGACACCAAGCCCGAGGTGTTCTTGCGCAGCGCGCTTCACGCTAGGGGTTTCCGGTTCCGTATTCACCGCAAGGACCTCCCCGGCCGTCCGGACATCGTGTTGCCCAAGCATAGGGCCGTCATCCAGGTCCACGGATGCTTCTGGCACGGGCATCAGTGTCAGCTCTTCAAGTACCCCGCTACAAACACGCAGTTCTGGCGCCAGAAGATCGGGCAGAATCGGGCGCGCGACCAGCGTTCGGAAGAGGCACTTCTGGCGCTTGGCTGGCGGGTTCTCACAGTCTGGGAATGCGCCACGCGTGGAGCCGGGCGTGCGACACTCGCCGACGCGGTCTGTGAATGGATCGTTTCGGGCGAGGAGAGAGGCGAACTTGGAAAAAATGGCGCTGGAACTGCCTCTGGCAGGACTGATGAAGATCTTCGGGGAGGCGGGCGTTGTCAGGGTGCTAGCCAAGCCGCTGGCACAGAATGACAACTCGAAGCAGCAGATCTATCTGGGTGGCAGCTTTGATGTTCTCAACGAGCTTCCATTTGGCGAGGTCTCCGCAGACGACAGTGTCAAGGATCCCACTTTTAAGGCGGCATTGGATTTCCACTGGCTTACGCCAGCAGGACAGTTCCAGCAGGCTCCCGGCGCGCAGCTGATCCTCTATCCGCGCTACCCCGAAGTTCGTCTTTCAGGCTTTCTCAAGGGCTGTGCTGCAGCTCCATCGGAGCACATGCGGCCTGTGCCAAGGGCGCAGCGCGGCGAAAAGAATGCATGGGACGGCCGTGTCCTGTTCTTCGGCATCACCCGTGACGATCGGGTCCTTGCCTTTCTTTCTTTGCCGGACAGTGCAGCCAGCAGCGACTTCGAGCAGTTGCGCGCCGGCTGCGCGCTGAAGGCTATCGGTCGGCTCTACACGCTCCCGCCGCCTGGCCCCGTCGGGCAAACTCCCCAGGAACTTCAGGCTGCGCTCCTCGCCGCACTTGTCGACATCGCGCGGCTTGGTCCGACGCCGTCCATCCGTCTTGGACGGGACGGCAAGCCCAGACCCTATGCGGCGACCAATGGTGGTGGATATACGCTTGAGGCGCTGCTCGGCATCCTGCCGAACGGGCGGTCCGAGCCGGACTATCTGGGCTGGGAGATCAAGGCAATCAGCAGTGACCGTGTGACCCTCATGACGCCCGAACCGAATGGCGGTTTCTACGGCGAGAAAGGTGTGCAGGCGTTTCTGCGCAAGTACGGGCGCGCTCGCGGTGATGACATCTACTTCACGGGTACTCATCGCGTCGGCGTGGCAAGTACCAGCGGTCATACCTTGCAGCTTGCGGGCTTTGACGTGAAGAAGCAGACGATCGAGGACGTCAATGGAGGCATCCAGCTGATGCTGCACGGCGACGTCACGGCTTCCTGGAGTTACGCGGCACTTCTTGAGCACTGGGGCCGCAAGCACGCCCAGGCCGCATATGTGAAGTACGAGAAACAGGCGGGGAGTGAGCCGCTGTACCGGTTCACGGGCCCCGCGATGCTGGGTATCGGGACGGACTTCGGGATGTTCTTGTCGGCGCTTGCTTCGGGGCTTGTGGTCTACGACCCGGCGCCGAAAATCAAGGATGCGCATGGTCCCAGGCCGACGACCAAGGCCCGCAGCCAGTTCAGGATCCGTACCGGCAGCCTGTCAGGCCTGTATCACGCATTCGAGACGGTCAATCTGCTGCCTTAGGCTGATGAGCCTGTCGGGGGAGCAGGGCAATACTCGCAGCGGCTCTGCCCTGAATGGTTACCGGTCCAGCCGTCGGGCAGACAGGTAGTGGAATGTCGCGGGTGGTGCGGCAGGCAGGTCACCTGCGGTGAGGAATTCCACCATCCTCCTGCCTCCTTCGTCGCCAAGTTTCAGTCCCTCATGGAGGCGTCTGATTTTCGACCAGCTGATACTGAACTGCTGCCTGCTTGCGTTGCGCTGGCCGCTGTCCCAGCCGTGCGTCTTGAGTGGCGGGCCTAAAAACGCATCTTCGCCGCCAAGACTGGCCGCGAGCCAAGTCCAGCTGGTGTTCAGCGCGCGATCGTCAAGCCAGTGAAGGGGCGATTCGTTTTTCTGCCATCTTGGGGCCACCAGAAGGATGTGCAGGGGGGCAATCCCCATGGAATCCATCATCCGCACAGTGTTGACATGCGGATGCAGGTCAAGCCCGAAACTTTGCGAGCCTGATGCCGGATACTTTCTCTTGAATTCGACGCAGCGCAGCTGTCCGGCAGGGGACAGCACCATCATGTCGATATCTGTCGGATCACGACCAAGTGCGGGACTGAGAATGCAGTTCATCAACCGGCGCTGGATGGAAAGCGCTGGCAGCCAGGAGAGAAGCAGGGGGTACTTGCTCATCCAGTCGAAAGCCGTGTAAGCCATCGCCGTGTCCATGTGGTCCATGGATCGTGGGGGGCGCCACGTTCCGGGGGGCGTCAGGTCTGCAAGGGCTTCGGCAAGTTCCCGCTCTGGCCGCCATGCTCCTGATACGCGTTCCGAGGACACGAACCCGTTCGTATCGGGCCTGAACATGACCCGGAAAACATGTATCGCGATGCCACTCCGCTGTACCTGTATGGCCAAATGCGAGAGCAAGGCCTCGTCACATGCGTTCCACCCATCCTCCTCGTCGATCAGACGGAACCAGTAGGCACTGTTGCCCGCTCCGTCATATCCGATGTGCCACCCGAAGGACAGCGTCAGACCGGCATGCTCCTGTGCAATGGCCCGCATCCTGTTTCTGAAGAGCAGCTCGAACACGAATGCGTCAATGCGACGGCGTCCCTCTACAGCCAGCTGCTCGAAGATGTGCCTGATCTCTGAATGGCGAAGGGAGCCGTCAGCGAGGCGCTCGCAAATCGTCTCCATTGAATGCAGCCCTCTCGTCTGTGCCGATCCTGCGCTCTCTAAGTCGCTCAAACCTGAGCCTGCAAAGCGAAACTTACGTGCCACGGCGCAGCCTCATCCGAGGCTCGTAAGGTATGGGCCCGAGGTGACATGCCTGTTGTGTATCCCGGTGAATATGAGGTCGACATCCCCGGCCGCGAGAAATGACGGACATTGCGACGGCCAGAAATCGAAAAGCGGGGCAACTGCGCATTATCTTCAGTTTGCTGTCCCGTGGCATCGCGCAGATTGTGTATTTCCATCGGAGCCCGTAGAGGCTTACTGTTAGCGGACGGTCGAAAAATTCAGCCCATGAGGAGGCGAGGAATGCGCAACGGTGTATACGGGAGAACTTGCGTAGCCTTGGTTGGCATTGTGCTGGGCTTTTCTGTGTCTTCAGCATCAGCAAACTGTTCAACCTCGAAGGTGCGTAGTCTTGCTTCCGAGGGCAGGACTGCAACCAGGATTGCCGATCTGTGCGATATGGACCTCGACGAGGTTCGTGACATTCTCGACAAGGACAAGGACAAGGACAAGGCGATCGCGGAGCCTTCACCACAAAAGGGGCTTCTGTCAGGGCAAGCAGTCGGTCCCTGTGGATGCTGGGGGCCGGCGATGCCCGGGATGAAGCTGAGCAATCCGGCATGCCAGAGCCGTATCGCAGTCACTGTTGCTTGCTCGGCATATTGTGTAGGAGGCGGGGCTGCATGGACGGCCATTTGTCAATGATGAATATGACTTCAGGCCGCGCCGTACGAGTCGCTTTTCAGGGCACCGTTCTGGCGGTGTTTGCTTTGGTCATGGCAAAGTCCCTTGCCCAGTCATTGATTCCGTCCCCCGGGTGTTTGTATGCAACCCATGTGGGTGACTCCGAACAGCCTGCCTGTGAGATGAAAGATCCGTTGGACCTGCAACAGAACGATCATATGCTGCGCGCGATGAAGGTGCTTGGAATAGATCGAAAGACGGTTCAATTCCGGGGGTGCCTGGGGCTATTGCTCAGCGTCTCTGAAATGCGGGGAGGTGCGGGGCCCCGCTATGTCGTGAATTATCCAGCGGATATCCCGGTAGTGCGCTTGATCGCTCCCCTGCTGCATGAGCTTGCCCATGTTGCTCAGATGCAGGAAGCCGGCGGTGCGACGGAACTTTCCAGTCTGAACAACATGATGTCGAAGAAGATCGAACTTGGAGCCGACTTTCTCGCCGGGCATTTGTTCAAGGTCGAATTCAAGGAGTTTGAACTCAACGCATTCGAGCAGAACCTTCTGGTCCATGGTCTCTATCGGGAAATGGCGGGCCGGGAACACGGGGACCCGAGGCAAAGGGACCTGGCGTTCCGAAGGGGGGTGTTTGGCCGGGACGCGGACCTTGTCAACGCGACAACATCTCAACTCATAAGGATCTTTCGCGATGAACTTTATCAGTTGGTTATCCGGTAGGCTTCCCCTGGCTGCCGCTTCACTCGTTCTCCTGCAGCCTTCCCTCACTTTTGCCCAGATCGATTTGAAGGGGCTGGATGCGTGTGGGGACATTGCCCGAGTCGTCTCTGCCCTTGAGAACTCGTGGCCTCCCTCCGGCTCGTACTGCCGGGAAGCGTCCTCCAGCCTTGAGAAAGCGCTCATGGATCGTGGTGGCCGTCAGGCGGGAGTGTGCATTCTCAAAGCCGCCCCGGTCCCCTTGCTCGAAGGCTTCACCTGCATCGCACCTCCATCGAGAGATGCACGCACCTCGGTACTTGATTGTTTCCGCAGGTCAAAGGTCGAGGAGATCGAAGCGTACAAGAGGGACTATGAGAAGCTAGTGATCAAGGAGAATGCGTACCTTGCCGTCGCTTCGGCGTGCAAGTCATCCAACGGAAGCGCGACCCATTCGACTGGCACATTGCTGCCTCCCCTTCTGGCGTTCATTACCAAATTTGAGTTGGGGTTTGCCTCTCCTCAGGGGAAAGGCAGGACGTCCAATTCGCTGGTGCAGCATGGGTTCGCGTCGGTCGATCCCTCGATTCGCGGAAACACCGTATCCGCTATCGAGTACATATCTTTCCTCACTGGAGCCAAAGAAGTGCAAGCGGCTCCCAGGCAGGGGAGGGAAACGGGGCGCTGGGTTCTGCGTGTTGATGTTGACGGGGAGGTCAACAATCATGTCGCTGCACTGAGCGGATCGGCAGGCGTACCCGTATGGGCTCAGTTTGTCTCTTTTGACCTCTCCAGTGTCAGTGGTTCCCGGATATCAAGCAGCGACGCAAACCGGGTTGTCGACGGCCTTATGCGTCACATCATTTCCTCGCTCAGATCGGAAGGGTTCCGGGCGATGTCAAATGAGGAGTACGAAGCTGCAACCGGAGGCTCCAAAAGCGACCTTCCCCGCAAGATCATGGCTTTGCAGCCCTATGGGCGTCGTCAGTATTTTGCGAATCCGCGCGAGGTTGAACTGATGATGCTTCTGTCTACGCGCCCGTGTACGAATGACGACAGGGGGGCATATGGGGCTTTGGCAATCTCCCAAGAGCCCGAAGTGCTTACGAGATTGCATCAGGGCAGCATCAGTCTCGTTCTCTATGGCTTGGGGGACTGCTCTCGCAATGTGCAAGGTTCAAGGGCATTCATCAGGGAGCTGATCGGCCAAACGACCGACCTTGTGAGTTCATACCTGGAAAAGAGATAGCGTTCTTCAACTGCTTTTGCTTGCACGCAAGGAGGTACTGACCATGAGTATTTCACGACGCTCTGCTCTGGCGGCAGGAATGGGATTGGTGATCTCACCTGCTTCGCGTCTGGCTCGTTCGCAGACCGCTCCGAAGCAGAGCTCCTATCATGACAAGGCAGCCATGGATGCATGGATGCAAGGCTGGATGAATGCACCACATGCGTCAAGTGAGGCTTTGCACCTAGGCCGATTTGCCGATCGTCGATACTGGCTTCTCAAGCAGATTCGATGGACGCCGAATCCGGGGCAGAACGCATCGCCAGTTACGGTTCCCCCGGGATTTGTGACGGACTTTGCCAGCATTCCGCCGGTGTTCTGGTCAGTTCTTCCACCTGACGGGCAATATACCTATCCGGCAATAATTCATGATTTCTTGTATTGGGAGCAGAAGGTATCAATAGAAGAAGCTGACCGCGTGCTGAAGTATGCAATGGGGGATTTCAAGGTCGACGCCGCGTCGTCGGTTGCGATAAATACGGGAGTGAAACTCGGAGGCCCGAATGCCTGGAGCGAGAATGCACTGCTCAAGGCAAAAGGAGAAAAACGGATCCTGAAGAAATACCCCGACGATCCGACGATGACTTGGGCGATCTGGAAGGAGCAGCCTGGTTCTTTGTGACGTTACGCCGCATGGGCGGTCAAGTCAGGCGCGTTTCGCACACGCTGAGTCTGGCGCAGACTGCGTCAGACCGGTCGATTCCATGCAAGGGCGGCAGCGCTGACACTGGATCAGTAAACGTCGATAGCTGACAAGTGATGTATGTCGCCATCTGAGCACGTTCTCCCTAGTGGAGTCTTCTCATTTTCGAGACGAGAGGCCAAGCTTGGCATTCGCTTGCTGCTTTTGAACAAGGGTTAGCTATTTTTTGTGAACGACGGGGTTCGCCGTTCCTTTGCGACATTGAGACACTGGGCCAAGTGTGCGTCGATTTCTTCGGAGGGGAGCGCCTCGAAAACGATGCCGCCACTTCGCTTGTTCACTTCATACATGAAGTCGGCCACCGCAGCATCATCGACACTGAACCATTGGTCACCAAGCAGGCGGACAATTCCTTCGATCAGTGGCTGCCGAAATGCCGTGTCGGCCCGGTCGATGATCTGAAGACGGATGTTCGCTCTGGCCAGCAATCGCTCGAGTCCGAGGTCGAGATTGCCGGGGCTGGCGAGCCTTGCGACGTGGCCATTCCACCATAGTCGGCCGATGGCATTGTCGTCGCGACAACCAGGGAGGCCGTGAGCGAAAAAATGCAGCCGCACCTGATTGTCCAGGCTTTCACTTTTTCGCAGCCAGCGCGCACGAGAGTAATCAAGGCATTCCACATGGCATAACCTTGCCCAGATCCGCTCATCTCGGGCGAGGGCGGGCGTCATGCCTTCCAGGCCTTCGTAGATCAGTCGAGAGTTCCTGAGTTCAGCCTCGGGTGAGCTTTCCGGGATTAGCTTGTGGACGATTTCAGGGTCCCACCGTGCAACTTTGGTTTCGATTGCCCATCCACTGTTCTTCTCCAGATCCAGAAAGTCTCCTGCGCTGTATCGATTCAGGTTCTCGCTGCGTGTTTGCAGAAGTTTCTCGACGACAGAGGTGGAGAGTAGCTTAAGAGGCTGCAACATCGACGGCGTCCTCCTGTTCGATCATTTGGGCCAGCGAGGCAAACGGATGCGCCAGCAGTCGCTGTGCATCCGTTAGCAGATCAGGCTTTCCGATATCAACATTGGAGAGCCGGCAACGCTCCAGAAACGGATGAAGCCACCGGTATTGCTCGAAGTGTTCGCTGCCCTCGGCAAGTTGAACAAGAACCTGCATCACCACTGGAACATAAACGCTGTTCATGGCTACAGCGCGAGTGGTTTCATCGGCCTGCCTGAGGCCTTGCACGAGCTGAAACGTGCGCTCTCCCATCAGCACTGTGATCCGATCGTGTTCGGTATCGATTTCAAACTCGTTCTCACCGACTTCCTTCGAGAGAACAATCTCGAAGATCGACTCGATCGTCGGTAGGGGTGGTCGGGTGACCTCGATGACCTGCTCTTCGCCGAGAGCAAGTATCTGGCCCGGTGCGATTGAGAACGTTCCGGAGAATTCCGCATGGACTCCGGCAGGTCTGTAGCTTTCGATCGCCTGGATTGACCAGACCATGGGCCGCAACTGCACGTTGCCCAAGAGGGCGCCAGGAGCGAAATGCCGAATACCGGAAGGGAAGCCAAACTCCTGAAGGCGTCTCATGCCGGTGTCGTGGCACTTTATGTAGCAGCCAAAGGTTGCAAGTCCCTCCTGTATCAGGTGCGCAATGTCGGGCTGGTCCAGCGTGGCAGCACAGTGCAGGGAAACCTGGTTGTCATCCGGATTCTCGCGAAAACTTATCTGTGATGTGAATGAAATTCCATCGAAGTCAGTTGACCACGGTGCAAGAACAGGGTGCGGAAAGCTTGTTGTTTCGGATACTTTCATTCGGCCCCCGCCTGCGGTTGGAGCGAGACTGCGACAAGTTCGATGGGCCCGGCAAAGGGTTCGGAGAACACAACGTCAAGTTGTACGCGCTTGCCCTTGCTGATTGCTACTTCTATCGCGCCGCCTGCCGTTGCGCCGGCGGAGCTTTTGACTACCTGCAGGTCGGTATCACTGGTGAGGCCTGACGCAGCGACTCGGAGCTCTACGTTGCCGTCGTCGCCGGGGGTGAAGAAGATCGTGCGCTTCCGCTGGTCCTGTACATCGCCTAGCACGGAGCGCAGTTCCAGAAGAGGAATGGATGGACTGGCGCCAGTTCTGGGTGACTTTGAGGCTGCACGAGTTGCGCGCTGCGTGCCTTTTCCTTTTCCGTCTCCTTTACCGCTCGTTCCTGGAAGCCTTGCCCGCTTTCCGATGCTCGCAGAGCCATATTTGAAGTGCTCCGGGTCCTTTTCGTCATCCACCTTGCTGCCATTTCCCGGGTCCGCGAAAAGGTGAGAGAGCTCGTCTAGGTGACTGCGGCTGACGTCATCCATCTTTGCCGCTGATCGGATGATGTCCCGCATTTTCCGGATGAGCGCCTTGATCTGCCTTTTCGCTGCATCCCGGTCGGTCGAGTTCACGATGCGTTCGGGTTCGAGCGCATCATGAGCAGGGTTCTCGAGTTGCTTGAGAAGTGAACTGGGCTTGCGGCCGGCTGGTTTCCGGGCGGGTTCGAGTACGGAGGTGAACTCGCGCGTGCCGGGAAATCGGCGCAGGGGCTCAGAGAATTTGGCGAAGTTGTCGGTGATGTAGATGCCATTTCTCAGGACATGGGTCTCGCGTGGCATGCCTTCCTGGACCAGAAGATGAAAGTCGAAATCGCCAAGATCAGCGACGTGGATGGTTTCCCTGATCGCTGCTTCGGAGCGCATGCATTCCACAAGGCGAAGCGCGCGGTCCAGTTCCTCGCTCTGATCCGCATCCGCAGCGACTTTCTTCAGCTCCGGCGAGGCGAGAATGCCGTCGAGCGATACGCGATTGATATGCAGACCGTTGACTACAAATTCGATCTCTTGGCGCTCGATGGCAAGGAAGAAGTTCGTCACAAGTGACAGGGCCATCCTGTCAGCCCATTGCTCCTCTTCGCGGAATCCGATGGAAAAGATCGATGTCCCGACCGTGGTGCGTGCAAGCCAGTCCGGCACCGCCTTGTCATCCTCGATTGCCGCAAAGCCCGGACTTCCCCAGTAGCCCTCGGCGCCAAGATTCTTTTCACCGTTGATGTGCGAGATCAGGCGGAGACGGCCTTGTGCCGCAAACCTTGTTTCGCCGGTACCTTCTTCGAGGTAGCAGGTGGAGTAAATGACGGTCTGAAGATCTGAGACGGCAAAAGCTGCGTTTTTTCCGATCCCGAACGAGCCAGCTGAAGTCATCTCAGCCTTGTTTGTCACGCCGTCACCCTTGACAAGTGCCGCAAAGACTGACCCGGGGTCGGTGGTCGGCCCCTTCAGTCCAGTCGTGTGGTAGTCGGATATCTCGAGTACTTTGATCCGTGGAGCACCGATGGCTTCGTGTGCCCGCAGCAGGTGCTGCCTGGTTTTTTCATCTTGGGGCGCCAAGAGGCAGCACTCGATCGAATGCTGGAGCTCGTCAGCGAAGGGGATGTCTGCGCGGGGCAGTTCATGCAAGTTGAAATGAACGCTGACCGGAAGATTTCCTGAGGCTGCGTCCCTGCTGTTCTGCCCGGTCTCGCGCGCACAGCTGGTATAGGGAGAGCCGCGGAATGTCTCGAAGCCTGCGTATGACAGGCCTTCAATCTTCCCCGCCTCGTTTGTCAGAAACCGTACTTCCGCCATACAAATTCCTTGGTATCAAGACTTCCCGATCGCATCATCCGGATCAGTCCATTTGCGGTGGGGTGAACCAAAGCAGGGATGTGTTAAAAAATATTCCCCAAGGGGTAGACAGGACCCAGCGCTGAGCACGATCCGATGAGCTTCCGGCAAGAGCGCAGAACGCTGACATCGCCAGCGAGCCAGGATTGGGTGTGGCATCCCCCTTAGCGTCGTAGGCGGTTGCAGGCAGAACCGCATTCTTTTTTGTGATCCACGATTAGCACCAGCCTCGACGGCGAGGATGCTTGCCATTACATGGTATGGGCGTGTGAGTGCCGCGTCATCCCACAAATCAGTGAGCTCCAGCGCGAGGCTTGTGTGCTACCAAGTGTTCGGGTAACGAGGATGGATAAGCCTAATTCATCAGGGGGCAGGTGCAATTCACGTCCCAAACTCTTTATCTCAGCTGGTGACATCGCTACTGGTTGCATCTGAGCCAAGTGAGTGAGCTCGCAGAGGGCTCTTCAATAGCGCCCCGTGAAGACTCATGGGCCAGACCACAAGGAATGCGGCTAAAGCCTCAAAGCCGCGCTTTGGTTGCCAACTCGGCCATGGAAATGCCGATGCCCGCAGCAATCTGCACCACGGTCATCACGCCGGGGTTTTGCATCCCTCTTTCAATGCTGCTCATGTAAGAGCGGTCGATGTGACTGCGGTGTGCAAGTTCTTCCTGTGAGATTCCATGTGCCTTGCGCAGCGCTTTGATCGCAGAGCCAAGCGCCAACAGCGCCGGGTCGAGCGCGTGTTTGGGCGAGGCAATTGGCATGGACAAAATGCTCTCGCCATGTGTACGATTGCACCACGGACGATCTTCCACATACGGGCTGACCAGCATGTACCGCATCGTTCTAGACCAGTTCCTGTACACAGAGGCTGCCTTGTATGTCGCGTAGATATACCGCTTCACCCCTTCCAACTGTCCGACCTTTGCGCTTGCCGGTCTCGGTGACACGGGCTCGGCCGCGGGCGCCAGAGCCCGTGGTGAGAAGCCTGTCTGCCGCACGCGTCGGCGCGCAGGTCAGGGCGTTGCGCATGGCGGCTGATATGTCCGCCGGTGCGCTGGCGCAGGTATCCGGGATTTCCTCATCAATGCTCTCGCGCATCGAGCGCGGCTTGGTCTCGCCTTCTGTGGAGACTCTTGAGCGTCTCGCGCAGGGCCTGCACGTGCCGGTCTCTCGCTTCTTTGGCGACCAAGCGCGCCGCACGGACTTCTGCCATGTACGGGCGGGACATGGTGTTCTAGTCGACCGCATTGGCGCGGTGGCGGACTACCGCTACGAGCTGCTGGGTCACCTGCTGTCGGGCAACCTGTTCGTCGAGCCGTATCTGGTAACGCTGCTGCCCGGCGCCGATCCCTACGTAACCTTCCAGCATCCGGGCCTGAAGTTCCTGTACTTCCTCTCGGGGGCGGTCCGTTACCGTTATGGAGCCAAGGTGGTCGAGGTGAGAGCGGGGGATTCGCTACTGTTTGATGCGACAGCGCTGCATGGGATCGAGGCGATTGGAGGCCAGCCGGTGTCGTACCTATCGGTAGTGTTCACGCTGCGCGAGTAGCCTGTCTGCAGCGACGAGGTCGAGCTGCCAAGAGACAGATCCCCCACTGAGTAATTGCTCGCGCACTTGGTATGCGCCGTAGCCCAGCCTTCTCTCCTTCGCTCGGTGTTCGGCATACCGAACACCAGACAAGTCTCGCATGGTTCTAGCTAGTGAAGGCTTTCTTGTTCGATGAAGGGCGAGGAAACTTGTGATGCAGCCGTGTGGAATACTTGTGTGTGGAATGGATCACTGAGCGCCGTCCCCTGGACGTGGCGGCTGCAGCAAGAAGTTGAAACTTTGAAGGCTGAGTCCTTGCGCGGTGTTGAGGGCAGGATAGACTGCCGTCAGACATTGTTAACAGCCATGGCGTTGCGATGACTAAGACCTCTCGATCGAGCCGCGTGATAGCTACTCGGGTGCCGCCCGAGACGAGGGCGCATTTCGTCGCGCTGGCCGCGCGGCATCATCTCAGTGCGTCGAGCCTGCTCGCGAAGATGGTCGACGAGGTCCTCAAAACCAACGGCGAAAGCTGGCTGGACCCGGGTGGACAGCGGCCTGCAGGCGAATCGGAAAACCGCCCCGGCCTGGCGGATCGCCTCACGCTGCGGCTTCGTACAGGCGATCGCGCGCTGGCGGCAGAGCGAGCCCGTGTCCGTGGGATGAAGACAGCCAGCTACCTCGCCCTGCTGATCCACAACCATGTGCGTGACGCGGCCGTGCTGCCGCCGAACGAACTGGACCAAATCAAAGTGACCGTGGCCCGACTGGCCGCGTTGGGGCGGCAGCTCCGAATGTTCGGCATGCCGAACACGATGCCGGCGCCGTTGACACCGGACCTCGGCGAAGCAATCGCGCGGGTCCGGCGGGAAGTCGAGGAGGCACGCGAAGCCGCGGCCGCCATCGTGCGCCGCAACCTTATCAGCTGGGAGACCGGCGCCGGGAGTGCCCATGCCTGAACAGACGGCGCGCATCGGCCGAAACGGCCGCGGCGCAGCCGATGCGCCGCGCGACATGACCCTGGACATCGTGAGCTACGGTCGGCGAGGACCGGGCGGCACGCTGCGCCTCGGCGCCGACCAGATCGCCCAGATCCAGCGCACGGTGGGGCGCACGCCCGAGGTGATGGTGAAGGTCTCCGGCGGCGCACGGGAAGTCGGCGGCGTCGAGGCCCATCTGCGCTACATCGGCCGGCACGGCAAGCTGCAGTTAGAAACCGACGAGGGACTGGCGTCGCAGGGCCGGGGTGCCGCCAAGGAGATCACGGCCGACTGGCAGCTGGCGCTTTGCAGAAGCCAGTACAAGCCGAGACCCGCGCTGGGGCAGAAAGACACCCGTGCGAAGCTGGTGCACAACATCGTCCTGTCCATGCCCGCCGGCACGCCGCCGGGCAAGGTACTGGCCGCGGCGCGCGTCTTTGCGCGCGAGAACTTCGCGCTGCAATATCGCTACGCCATGGTGCTGCACACCGATCAGCCGCACCCGCATGTGCATCTGGTGGTCAAGTGCGAGCACGAGTTCGAGCCGGGCAAGCGCCTCTACATCCGCAAGGAGACATTGCGGCAATGGCGCGAGCAGTTCGCCGAGCTGATGCGTGAGCAGGGCGCGGCGGCCAATGCCACACCGCGGCAGGTGCGAGGGCAGACGCGCAAGCCCTACAGGGATGCGATCCATCATCGGCTCCGCGCGCTTCGGGTGTTCGGCCAACTGTCGCCGAGCGACCGGACCAGGCATCGGCCGCCGAAGACCTCGACCTTCATGCGCGCCAAGCTGGACAGGGTGCTCCAGGCCCTACAGACAAAGCGAGGCACCCTGGATGCCGGCAAAGAGACCATGCAGCGCGCGCGGCAGGAGGTGGTGGCGGGCTGGTGCGCAATTGCGGATGCGCTTCGAAGTCAGGGCCAGGCCGAATTGGCCGATCGGGTGGAGCGCTTCGTCGCGCGCATGCCGGCTGTGCAGACTGATGCGCAGCGAATGGCGGATCGATGGAGGGAGACAGAGAGAAGTCGAGCGCCGGAGCGCGCGGATGCCAACTCGTCTGGGCCACGTGTCCGATGATGGTTGAGCCGTCCTCGTTTCAGCGGACCTTCTGCGGGGTTGCCCGCCTTGATACCGTGACGGTGTGGTCGTCTGAGCGTGGTAGTGCGTGTGCCCGGGCCAGGGCGTTACCTCCTATCAAAACTGCCAGTTGTCAGAAGCTGTGAGTCGTCGCACGCTCAGCGCAAATCCATGCGGAAGACGAGTCTAGGGGGCGCTGGGTGAGGCTGCAATTGCCGGGGCGAGTCCGGATGGCAGCGCTGCTCTGGTTCCGGTGCCGGTTCTGCTTTTGCCGGGGGGTTTCAAGTCAGAAATTCACCGTCGGTACGCAAGCCGCTACTTGAAGACTCGACCCAACTTCAAGGAGTTGTCATGCAATTCGAACCCCATGTCAATCATCGCCATGTTGATCTGTCGAGCGCGACAGGCCCCGCATTTTTTCGCATGGCCGACGTGATACGCATCACCGCACTGAGTCGCGCCACCTTGTATCGCAGGATTGCTGGAGGCAAGTTTCCTCCTCCTGTGCATTTGGGCGGACGCGCTTGTGGATGGCCGCGTGGGGCACTTCAGCGCTGGATCGATGATCCGGAGGGGTACTCGGACGATTCCCGAACCAGCTGATTTCAATATCGGAACCTAGCCACGTCTTGGCTGGTTGACTTCCACTGGGCGGTCGGAGATCCAGTGACTACGACCGGTCTAGACTGATCTGAGTCATTCGCGTGCGGATGCGTGAGCGGCAGCATCCACCAAAACCGGTCATTGAACGCTGCAGGCGCCAAGCTGCACCGGCGAGCGCGTGCCCAACACACAAGTGAAAATACGGCTCAGGGAGCCGTATTGAACACAGCCGAAACCGTTTGTCAGGCCCTGACCGATTCAATGCCCAATCAAGCGGCTCACGGCTTTCGACACAGCGCTCAGGAAGGTCACGTCGTCGCCGTCGAGGTCAGCCTGGCCAAGATGCTTCCAGATGGCGATGGCCGAGCACACCAGCAGGATGGCGACGCCGGCCCACTGACAGGGCGATATGAAGCGGTGCCACATGACCTGGTCCAGCAAGTTCGCGAAGGCCGCCGCGGCTGGGCCCTTCAGGGTGGCCTTACGGTCCGCGGTCCAGGCAATCATGCAAGCCGGCAACGCGGCGTAGAAGACGGCGAAGCCAATCACGCCCGTCCAGAGGGCACCGACGGGGCCGAACCTAGCGGCGATGTGTGCGGTGTCGTCTACCGCGGAGAAAAGGCTGTCGCGGCGTCGGCGGCGGTAGGGACGCCTGCTCACGCGGCCTCCCGCGCGGGGCCGGACGGCCGCTTCTCGGCTTGAACGAAGGCCGTCTGCAGACCTTGGTAAGGCGCAGGTGCTGCGCCAGTGCGATGGCGCAAGCTCTTCAGCTGCACGTCCAGGGTGGCATAGACCAGGCCGCCGTGGAGCGGACGCATCACCTCGGCCAAGGCAAGCACCGCTGCCAGCGCGCCAACGAACGGAGTGGCCACAGCGCGCGAGGCCAGCAGCGACATCCCGCAGATGTCTTTGCGCTCGTCGGCAAGCTTCTTGTAAGTGTCATTCAGCTCGGTGGCGGCCTGCGCGGTGGATTCGGCTGTCCAGATTTGGGACGGCTGGCGCGAGCCCGGGAACGTGTGCATGCGGATGTTCCGGAAGTCGCGATACCCGCTGCCCAACCCCGCCTCGACGACCAGCGAGAACTCGGCTGTATCGAGGTCGCGGCGCGCGGCAACGTTGTCGACGCCGAAGAGCGCAGCAATCGGCTCGTCGACCATGACTCGGTGTCTAGGGCCGAATCGGCGCTCGACCAGCGCGGTGGTGAAACCGGCGGCCTCGAGGCGGCTCGCCACCGCCCTGACCTTCGGCTTGAGCAGGTCGGCCGACCACAGCAGCAAGCAGGTGCTGAGATTGGACTTGGCCGCCTTGTCGAAGTCCTGGAGCACCAGGTGCGGGCGACCGTCGACCGGGTACGGCAGCATGCCCAGCGTCCAAGCGTAGGCTTGGCCGAGATGGCCCAGGCCGATCAGCCACAGAGACTTCGGCAAGTAGGCGAGCTTGGGGCCCTTATGCGCGTCGTCGCGCCAGTCGACGACGGCCACCGGGTTCCAGAGGGACATGCCGACGCTGCGGTGGCCGGCCTCGGCGAGGTCGCCACGGACGTGCATGAACGCCTCGTTGACCCCCAGCGCCGCGGCGCCAATGCCGGCGAGCGGGTTGTCGTCAGTGCAGGTCAGCTCGCCGCCGACACTGACGGGCGCAATCGCGAAGCGCCAGTGGTCCCAGCTGAGCTGAACGCAGAAGGCGGGCGGCGGTCCATCGGGGGCGGCACCGAGCACGAGCGTCGGCAGCGCGGTGGAGGCGTTGGTGACCACAGGCGCGCCGAGCTCCTCAGCGACTCCCCGGGCGCTGCGACCTTGGTACAACGGGACGTCGAGCGTGAGGCCCAGGTCACCGTAGACCTCGACGCCGCCAAGGAAGGCGCGCATGGCCGTGTTCAGCGCGGTCAAGAAGCAGGCCTGGCCGGCCAGTGTGTTGGCCCAGCCATGGCCCAGGTGGATGCGCAGCCTGTAGCGCGAGAAGAGCGCCACGGCCTCCTCGGGCGAGGCGACCTCGCCGGCGTCCAGGGCCATCTTTGCCAACCGGTGCATGGAATCAGCGTTGAACTGGGTCATTAAAAAACTCCGGCATCGGTAAGTCGAATGAGGCCGCCGGCATCGGAACCCGAGTACGAATCCCACTGGTGGTTGCCTTGGTAGACATAGAGCCCGAGGTCGCGCGGGCGCGGGTTGTCCTTGGCAAATCGCGGCACGATGAGCGCGATGTGGCCCTTCAGGGCGACCATGGGGTTCGTCCGGTCTGAACGGCTCTGACCGGGGCCGAAAGGGTGCGTGTGCACGTCGGCCACGACAGTCATGCCGGTGGCGCGGCAGACCTCCCAGAGCTTTGCGAAGCTGTCAGCCTTCAAGGACACGTAGTCGTTGCTGAAGGCGTCGGGTTGCAGCTGCTCGTAGGGTACGAAGCGCAGGACCACGCGGCCGGCGCCGGTCTTGCGCCCAAGGAGGAAGGCTCCACTTTCGCGAACGCCGGCGCCTTGCTCACGCAGATGGGTCATCAGGTCCGCCCAGAGCGCGGCCGGCAGCTCAAGCAGGGGCGCAGGCATAGTCGCGACTTTGAAGAAGTTCATGGACCACCTCCAGGTAGTGGCTGATGCCCTTGGCGGGCTTCCAGATGAGTTGCGGGTACTGGGCGAACCAGCAGTCGTGGCCGACAATGCTTTCGCGGTCGCAGGGGATGTAGAGCGCATCGCCGTTCTTCCAGCCGGGCTTGAAGGCCAGCTGCAAGCGCTCACCGCCTTGGGGCCACTTGTCGAAGGTCAGTTTGCTGTTCGTCGACAGGTCCCAGAACGTGCCCGTAGGCGGCGTCGTCGGGAAGCCGCTGCAGTCCAGGCGCAGCGTGTACTCGCGGCGGTCGCGGGCAACGACGTTGATGTAGACGAAGGGCCACTCCAGCTTCTTGAACTGCCAGCGGTTGCGGTCTTCGCCCGAAAGAAAGCATGCCGACACGAGGTCGGCACGGAGCGATCGCTCGTCCGGTGCCATACCTCTCCCCTTAGCCGTTGATGCGGTGCGCGGGCACCAGGTCGAAGGTGACCTCGCACTGGGGGCACTTTGTCAGCGTGCCGATGTGGACGTCGACGTCGGGCTGCTCGGTCTTGCCGGCAATCTGCAGGACGTGCTCGGCGATGTCGCCGGGCGCCATGCCCAGCTTCTTTCCGGCCCACAGGCGCACGCGGCCGACGGTGGTCGCCGGGCGGAACTTGTGGTGCGCGACATCGGCGCCGAAGCGCACCTTCACTTCCACCTGCTTGCAGCGGTGCAGGTGGACGCGCACGCCGTGCTCCTTCTTCAGGTGCTTCACGTGGGTGGCGTGGCCGTGGGTGTCGTCGTCATCGTCCTCGACCGAGAGGGTCAGGTCGGACGCCTCGGTGCCGGGCGGCAGCAGCGCGAGGACGGCGTGCTTCAGCTCAGCGACGGTCGCCTCGTCGTTGATTTCGACGAACTTGATGTCAGAGAAGAACTCCGACTGGATGTAAACGCGGGTTGGCATCGCTGCTCCTTACCGTTGGTTGAGCTGCGCGGGATGCGCTGCTCATGCTGGGTAAGTCGCAGGAAGCCGTTGAAATCGGAAGTGCGCTGACCGGCTGGGCCTAGGCGGGGCAGTGCAGGAAGTGTCGGCATTTCGGGCACTCCCAAGGATTGGGTCGCGCCTCGAAGGCTCCGCCCATCACTCCCTCAGCCGCCGCCACGGTGAATTTGTTGTCGAACTTGGGGCTGTCAGGCCACAGCGTCTCTTCCTCTCCCGTGCTGAGCACGTGGATGCGAGCCAAAAACGAGAGGCTCTTATTCGCCGCAGCCAAGTGTTTTAGCATCCAGCGGATTGCGGACCTTTGCCGGCCAAGCTTGCTGGGTGGCTTTGTCCGGACGAAGTGAATTGTGTAGGTATCCCCTGAACTCGTAATGCGGTGTGCCAGCACGTTGATATGCAGCCCGGAGTACTCGACCTGGAACGGCGTAGCCATCGCGGCGCGCGGCGCCTGCATCAGGCTGTGTCCCGCAGCCAGAAGATGGTCTGCGTAGGCGCGCAGGTGAGGTAGTGAGTCTTTGAAGGCGTGTCCAAGTGATGCCAGCGTGCTTTCGACATCATTGGCAGCGACTGAGGGGTCCGCGCCGTAGGGGACGAAAAGCTCCCGCATCACCGCGCCTTCAATCAAGGCTGCGGGGTGTAGACCCGACGCGGGTTTGAGGTTCTTGACGAAGTCGTAGTAGTACCGCCTTGAGCAGACCATGTAGGTCATGAGGCCAGCGAACTCGCACCGCCCAAAATGGTGGACAGGCACACCCTTCGACTGCGGTATCGCCGCTTTGGGTGCCGTCGCGAAGCCCTGAACGGGTTGGAGAAGATGGGCGGCGTCGGCGACTGCGCTCACGCATTGCGCCTTGTACGCGCCTTGGCTCTCGTATAAGACGAGGTGCTCGCGTGCCCTTGAGAGCGCGACATACAACTTGTTCGAGGCTTCAGTTTCCTCTTCGAAATTCTTGCTATGTTGAAGAGACTGCAGCAGGGATTCCGGCACCAAGTCCGGGTCAGCGCCCATGCGGAAGTGCTTGGCGTCGATGTCGACAAGGTGGACGGCCTCAAACTCAAGCCCTTTGCTGCCGTGAATGGTCATTACGGCTACGGCGTCGAGGCTGTCTGCTTCTGGCGGCGGCACACGCAGCTCGCGGTCATCGCCGATGCGCAGACGGCGCCGCAGGCGAGAGATGAAGCTTCCGACGGTTTGGTACGCATGACCGCCATCGGGCACACGCAAGAAGTAGATGAGCTGCCACAACGCAATGCGCCGGGTCACATCGAGGATACCGCTGCCCTCCAGGTGCGGGGCGAGGATGCGTGTTCGGTCGAGCAGCAGCGTGCAGATGACGTCCCAGGGCGAGTCTGCCGACGAAAGGCCATCGAAGACGGTCTTCCAATGAACGAGCACTCCGGTCCCTTGAACCGAAAGCCCATCGGGCGCGGAATCGAGCCATGACAACGCATCCGGTCGAGCGCTGTCGAGCCAAGCGAGGATGAGGTCGACGTCCGTGGGGGGCATCTCTAGGCCTGGCAAGCGCGAGACACGCAGCAAGCCGCTGCCTGAGCGGTCGATGAACAGCTGGAGAAGGGCCAGCAAATCCTTGGCCTCAGGGCGCTGGAAGATGTCGCCAAGGTGAAGGGCAGGTATCCCTATGGCGTTCAAAGCGTCCGCCGTATCGCCACAGGTTTCGTGCGTGCTGGCCAGCACCACTTGATCTCTGTACGCAACGCCGAGGTCATGGATGCGGGCGACGTTGGCCGCAACTTCACCGCGAACGATGTCAGTGGTGGCGCATTTGACATGGCGCGGCTTCACGCCGCTCGCGCCGCGGGCGGGCTCTACATCGTCCAACGGAAGGATTAGCTGGAGCGGGTGGGTAGCCCGTCCCGAGTGTTCGAAGACACGCACGACCTCTTCATAGCTTCGCCGGTTCTCGTTGAGCGGAAAAGGCTGGTACTCCGGGTAGTCCTCACCGAAGTTGACGATGCTGCGCATCGAGGCGCCTCGGAAGCGGTAAATGGCCTGACGCGCGTCGCCGACCACCCAGAGGGTGTCAGCATGGGCTGCGAGCGCCTTCACCAGCTGCGCACTCGCTCGGTTCACATCCTGGTACTCGTCGATCAGGACGTGCTTGAAACGATCCACGCTAACTTCGAAGCTTTCGTAGTTGTTTGTCAGCGCCAGCGCCGGGAGCATCACGAGGTCGCCCATGTCCACGAGGCGCGCGTTGTCCTCCGTCTTGGCCTCGTAGCAGCTGTAGAGCTTGGCCACATCGCGTCGCCGAGCAAGCAGGTCCGCCGACGTCTCTGATGCCGAAGCCTCCACCGCTGCGGCATACGTGGCCGCGTCAGCCAGCTCGTCCTTCGCACGTTGAATGGCCTCGACGACGGTCTTCAGCCAGTCGAGAGGGTCACCCAAGGGGTTGAACGCTTGCAGGCCCAAGCCGTAGATGTGTGGCTCAAGCACCGCAATCTCGGCCATCTTGTCCGCGACCCCGAAGCGGGACTGAAGGCCGAACTGCTCGCAGTTTTTCCGCAGGAACTCCAGCCCGAACGCGTGGAAGGTGCCGACCCACATCTGGTGGGCGTTCTCCACGCCGAGCTGTTGCAGGCGGTCCACCAGTTCCCGTGCTGCTCGGTTTGAGAAGGTCAGCAGCAGCAACTCTTCGGGCTTCGCACCATTTGCCAAGAGGTGCTGCACCCGCATCAGCAGCGTGGCCGTCTTGCCGGTGCCCGGGCCTGCTTTCACCAACGATGTCTTGGCCTTGGACTGGGCGGCCGCTATCTGCTCGGCCGTCGGGATGATGACCTTCGGCGGTTCGGGGGGCTTTTCAACTGGCTCTGGAAGCAGGAGGCCATCCAGCAGTTGTTGTCGGACCAATTCCAAGGGTAGATCGAGGTCTGTTGCAAGCTGCTGCGCCGTTTTTCCTAAAAGGAACAAGGTGCGCGCCACTTCTCTGGGTAGCAGCAGCTCGCGGGCGAATATGTTGGCTTGAAGTTCAGCGCGCTCGCGTGCGCCGTAGGCTTCAACTTTCTGGGCGCCGAACGTGTCACCGTTCTCGGGCTTCAGCGTGCTGTCGACAACTTTGTGGCAGCCTTCGTGCGTCTCGTGATGAAGCTTCCAGTGTCCGAACTCATGAGCCACGAGGAAGGCGCGCTCGCGCTTTGATACGTCGTTGCGGACAACGATGAGGTGGAAGTCGTGGTCCAGCACTGCATCGGCCCCGCCAAGCGCTTTGTCCGAAGGGTTAGCATCCGAAATCTGGAAGTTCTCAGCGTCTTCGTGGGCGACGGCAGCGATGACGACGTTGGAGGCGATGCCAGTTGCGGCAGCCTCTTTAAAGAGGTCCTGCCGCAGCTGTATCGCGGCCTCCCGAGCGCGATGGAAGGGTGTCACGTGACGTCTTCCTCGGTCTGGAAGGCCAGAAGTCGCTTTTTCTCGTCCTCGCTCACCGGCAGGGAGCGGACGGCGCTCTCCCAAGTCTCCGAGCCTGGCGCATCTGGTGGGCGGGCTGAACTGTAGCTTCTAGACCCCGCGAGTTGCGGCCCCAGGCATTGCCTCAGGTCCGCCTGCAATACGTGAAGGTGCTGGGCCAAGTCCCTGACTACTCTCGCTGGGACGTTGGTGATGGTCGTGAGCACCTTAACCATGAGCAGCGGGTTGCCACCGAATCCCACGGCAGCCGCGGCACGGGCCAGCTTGGCACCAATCAAGGTGGACACGGCACGCTTCGTGGTTTCGATGTCCGAGGGCGGCGCGGCCTGCCCGTCGATTTCGTGAAGGCGATTTAGAACGTAGCTCTGAAGGCGAGAGACGGACTCTTCAGAGACGTCAGCGGTGTCTGCCGCGGGCACGTCCGGCGAAGCCTCGTAGGCCGACCAGAGGGCGGCGAACTCGAGGATGTCCTCGCGATATTCGGGGTGGGCTTCGCAGGCGCGAAGAACCATGTCGGGCGACGGCTTGGCGGCAGAGAAGAAGAACTCGTCCAGAACTTCATCGAGCGACAGGCTGCGGATGGGCGATGTCATTGCTTGAACTCCTTCCGCATCTCTGCGACTTTGTCGAGGGCGGTGTTCTTATAGGTGTTGATGGTTCGAGTGCTGACGCCGAGGGCGACCGCAATGTCCTTGACCGGCATCTCGTCCACGAACAGCATCGTGTAGACGTAAAACTCTTGCTTGGTGAGGACAGCCTGGAGGCGGGCGACGAGCTGAGCATGCTCTTGTTTGCTGGCCAGCGCGTCGGCCGGCGTGTCTGGTTGGCGAAGCGCGATGACCCTGCGAATGGTTCTGTCCGGGTCGTCGTCTTCGTCCGAGACGCCCATGGCATCTAGGCTATCCTGAAACTTACGCTTTTTGGCTAACAGGCGACGTTGGAAGTCAGTTGCACGGCGTCGAAACAGTTGACCGAACAGTTTTTCGGCATGCGCAGCGTCGCCGGGCCGCTTGACCAGGCAGTCCCAGACGTATTGGGCTAGCTCCTCCGCAGCTTGGTCGCGATCGGCAATGAGCCCTGGGACGACGCCGCTGCGCACGACGAAGCCCCCGGCGAGGCTCAACAGGCGCCGTGACAGCACTCTGGAAAGCAT
The DNA here is from genome assembly GCF_900106655.1 of Variovorax sp. YR634. Lineage (NCBI taxonomy): Bacteria > Pseudomonadati > Pseudomonadota > Betaproteobacteria > Burkholderiales > Comamonadaceae > Variovorax > Variovorax sp. YR634. The sequence continues at coordinate 3,646 of NZ_FNOL01000010.1, read as the reverse complement.
GCCAAGTCGCGCCTCGTCTTTTGCCTTGCGGGCTCGGCCGAACATGCGGAACACCTGCTCATCGGGAACGAAAAGCGGGTCGTTTTGCCAATCCGTGCGTGCCAGCCTTACTAGTAGGGCGCGGACGTCAAGGGCCTCTATGGCCGCATCGTCAGGGACTTGTTTGTTCATCGCTTTTTCCATTGGTCATGCGAACACTCTCCTCTGGTTTCAGGGGATGCCCCCTCGCATGCCTAAGTCGCAAGATGAAACGGAAATCGGAAGCCGCCTGGCATAGCGGGGTGAAATCACCCGCGGAAACTGGCCCGGGCGGCAGCGGCCTTCCCCCGGCTCAGTATGCGACAGCTTTTCGTTACATACACGCGGCATCAGATCTTTTTGGCAGCCCTCGCGGCGGATTTCGGGATGACCCGGGCCGGCCGGCGCCTCGCCAATTGGCTTGCGAGAATTTAGGCATGCCTCTCTCAGCCGAAGCCTGTGCCCTCGCGGTGGCTGAAGGCCTTGCTGTTTTACCCACCGCTTCGAAGGTCGAGGACTTCCTCACGCTGAGGATAGCCGCTGCGTTCACCGCCGAAACCAGGCCGCGGCGGCTGTCTCGAAATGCGCGATGACGGCAGAACGACCGGAAGACAAAGCTAATCTGCGGTGCACAAGAGATGGGCACTGGGAACGCGATGTCGGGAGGAATCAGCGCGATCATGGGGTTCGACAATAATGGCGCTTACAAACAGTCCTCGAGCAGGTGCAAGGCGCCGTTTGATTCATTTCCCGTAAGGTGCGGGCGTTGAGGGGCTAAAACGGGGAAATCAAACTGATGTTTATGCAACTGCGACTGACAAACTTCAAGGCTTGGGAGAGTCCTCCCCCTATCGATTTGAAGCCCGTAACGATGTTGCTAGGCACAAACTCATCGGGCAAATCAACGCTGATCCAAAGCCTTTTGTTGCTCAAGCAAACGGTTCGATCACCTGATCGAACCGTTCACCTCAACCTCGGAGGCGACGAAGTTAACGATTTGTTCAACTTTGGTGGGTTCGACGACGTGTTAAATCAGGCCGCCGAAAGCCCGCGTCAGTTTTCAATCGGGTTCGACTTCCGAGGCAGGGGAGACAGCGGCCGGGTTAGCGCTGGGCAATTTGATTGCACGTATGGCCAAACTTCCTCGGGCAGCGTGGCAATTCAGACATTAGACCTGCGAACCGACTCTCGCCGGTTCAGGGCAATACGCCGTGACAAAGGCGCCTTCTCGATCATGGTGGACGAAGAGGTGCAACCTAGGTTCAAAGGCCGTAACTATGCGCCGGAGCGATCAATTGCCTTTTCTGCGGACGCGATTGCGGACCTTAATCAAGATGGACCTATCGTCGAAGACCTCAGCTTAGCCATTCGGCGTGAACTTGAGGCGATCAGCTACTTGGGACCTTTGCGGCGGAAACCGGAACGGGACTACCCTTGGAACAAGACAAAGCCCGGCGATGTGGGCATTGACGGGCGTAGCGCAATCGATGCGCTGCTGGCCAGTGCCTTGCTAAAAGGTGACGAGCAGAACTACGTCGTTCAGGGGGTGTCTTCCTGGTTGGCGAAAATGAAGCTGGCTGACAGCCTTGAAGTTCGTCAGCAGGGGCGGTCTAACCGCTACGAGCTCATCGTTCATCGTGATGGAGCAGCTTGCAACCTCCGTGATGTGGGGATTGGCGTGTCGCAAGTGTTGCCTGTCCTTGTCGTGGCGCACTTCGCGCCAGCTGGCAGCACCATCATGTTGGAAGAGCCTGAAATTCACCTGCACCCGTTGGCGCAGTCTGTTTTGGCTGAACTGTTTGTGACGATCAGTCGGCAACGGAAGGTGCAGTTCGTCGTCGAAACGCACTCCGAACATCTGTTCCGTCGCATGCAAACCCTCATTGCCAAGCAGCAAGTGAAGCCAGATCAGGTTGCCATGTACTTCGTTGAGCGCGACCGCAAGGCGGCAAAGCTTCGCGAGCTATTGTTAGATGAATTTGGCCGCGTGAAGAATTGGCCGGAGGGGTTTTTTGGTGACGCGCTTGGGGAAACCCGTGAACAGGCTAAATTGATGTTCGAGCGTCAGCGGGGCGCGAGGGCATGAGGGCACGTTATGTAGTTGATACCAACGTGTTGATTGCCGCTAGCGCGGCAGACCCCACCCACCCCAACGACATTGACGCCACGCCACCTGACCCCGCGCTACGGCTCGTAGTATGGAATTGGCTGAGCCAGTTTCAGCAGAGCGAATCTCGCTTAGTCCTAGATGACGCAGGAAAGATCTTTGAAGAGTACGAGAACAAGCTCGGGTTCAACGATTTCGGCATCCAAATGGTCATGCACAAATGGGGTATGTCCGAAGTCGACGTTGTACCGGTGGATTTCGATGTCGATGGTTATGGTGTCTTGCCCGATGTATTGACGCCAGTCATCCATGACGCTGAGGACAGGAAGATGGTGGCGGCCGCAATAGCAGCAAACATACTTTATGGCGAGGGATGCGTTGCATTTGCCGGCGACACTGACTGGCACGATTGGGAAATTCATTTAGCGCAGCATGAAGTGTTGCTGGAGCCAATCATTGAGGATTGGTCACGCCAGAAGCATGCCGAGAAGCAGCAAAGATAGAGTTTTAAATTGACGACCGACTTCTTCCGCTTTCCCCACACGCCGCACTTGGCTTGGCTAGGCAAGGATGCGCCGCGTGATGACAAGGTGTTGTCACCTATCGAGATCCAAGAGCTGCTTGCGGGTGTGGTGGTGGTGGAAGAAAAGCTTGATGGAGCGAACTTGGGCTTCTCTCTCGACGCCAGTGGCGTTCTACGAGCGCAAAATCGTGGCCAGTATCTGGCCGAACCTCACGCTGGTCAGTTTGCCCGCCTGCCCGCATGGCTGTTGCAACATGGCGAAGCACTGCATTCCGTTCTCAAGCCCGACTTGATTCTGTTTGGCGAGTGGTGCGCCGCACGCCATTCGCTTGACTATGTCGCTCTGCCCGACTGGTTTCTGCTGTTTGACGTGTACGACCGCGCGGCTGGGAATTTCTGGAACACGAAACGACGCAATACTCTAGCTTCCATCGCGGGACTAGTAACCGTGCCCCAACTAGTATGCGATAAGACTTCGGTATCGGAGTTAAAGCAACTAGTCGCCACCGCGACCAGCCGCTACCGCAAAGGACCGCTGGAGGGGGTAGTGGTTCGCCGAGAATCAGCCCAATGGTGCGAGGCTCGGGCTAAGCTGGTCGGCAAACACTTTACCCAAGCCATTGGTACGCATTGGCGCAAGCGCGCGATCGAGTGGAACCAGATGGGCTTCTCGAGAGAAGTACAGGCATGAGCGCCGAAGCCTTACATCTTGAGCGAGGCATACCCGCTGGCAGGCCATAGGCGCGCGGCCGAGCCACGTCGCCCTTGAGGATTTCTAGATATGTAGGCTTACCGGATCGAATTTGACGTCCGCAATCGCACGCTGAGCGGACAGCCGAGTGAACATCGGTGAGCTTCTGCTCTGGCTGCGTAGCCGTCTTTCGCGTCCGCCCGCTTCAGACTGAGGCTGTGTGAAAACGCATTGAATCCGTGAATACCGTCGCCTAGATTGAGACAACGCCACGAACTGGGTTGCCACATGAAGCGATTCATCGAGC